>CAXTCI010000117.1:0-16231 GCA_964242325.1 uncultured Acetobacteraceae bacterium | reverse complement strand
CAAAGCCTTGCCGGCATCATTGCGCCCAATGCCGCCCAACGCCCCCGTCGAGCGAAGGAAGCACAGAAAAGCCGCGTCAAACGGCCCCCTAGCAGCATGGTCAAACCGCCACCCAGAAACCGCTCACCCACCCTCCACATACCGCGCCAGAAACGCCGCCAAAACCGCTTCCCCGCCCGTTTCCATCGCATCCCCGTGCATCCCACCCGCCGAAACCCAAATCTCCTTCGGCTCCCGCGCGGCCTCGAACACCGCACGTCCCATCGCAGGCGGGACGACCATATCATGGTCGCCCTGCATCACCAGCAACGGGGCATTCACCCTGGAAATCCGCGATAGGATGTCAAACGGATTGGTGACCAGCAGCCGAGCCGGCAGGAACCAGTACTGAAGCTGGGCCACATCGGCCACGCTGGTATAGGGCGCGTCCAACACCACGGCCGCCACCGGCCGCGCCGTCGCCAGCCGAACCGCAACGCCGGTTCCAAGTGACTCGCCATAAAGCACCACACGGCCAGACGGGACCCCCAACGCCGCAAGCTCATCGAGCGCGCCCAACGCATCCGTCGCCAGCCCCGCCTCGCTCGGCGTCCCCGGGTTGCCGCCATACCCGCGATACTCCAGCATCATCAATCCCCAGCCACGCCGGGCGATACGCTTAGCCCGGCCGATCCGGTCACCGATGTTGCCGCCGTTTCCATGGAAATAGAGCACCGTAGGCCGGCCCGACGGAGCCGGCAGAAACCAGGCCACCAAGTCCAACCCATCTGCCGTCCGCACCCGGACCGTCCGCAGGCCGGGCACCCCGGCCGCAGCAGCCTCCGGCGCCAAGTCCATCGGCCGGAACAGCAAGCTTCCCTGGACAAAGTAAAGCAAGCCGACGACCAAGCAATACAGCAGCACCGGAACCGCCGCCACGATCAGCAAGAGGCGCCACGCCATCATGCCGCACCGCCGCACGCCCTGATCCGCCAGCGCCGTCCCATCCTTCATGCCCAGACCCGATGAACGCAGGACCTGGAACTCCAGGCGCCATTGCCGCCATCCCTCCTTCTACGTATCGTCCCCTCCAACAAACAAGACCACCCCCGGGAGGACTCACCCATGCCCAAGCAGCCCGCCGCCCCACCCATAACCCGGCGCCTCCTGCTCGGCGCCGCCGCCGTCCTCGCCACCCCTGCCATCCTCCGCGCCCAGCCCGCCCCCATACGCATCGGCTTCCCAGTCCCCCTCACCGGTCCCTACGGCACCGAGGCCGCCGACCAGGTCCGCTGCGCCAACATCGCCATCGCCGAGTTCAACGAGGCCGGCGGCCTAGACGGACGCCCGGCCGAACTCCTGGTCCGCGACGACCGCCTAGACCCCGGCGAAGCCACCACCCGCACCCTCGAACTGATCGAAAAGGACCACGCCGACTTCATCGTCGGCAGCCTCTCCGCCTCCGTCCAGCTCGCCATCAACAACGTCACCAAGCAACGAAAAATCCTGTTCAACTCCATCAGCCAGTCCGACCAGATCACCGCCCTGCCCGACTGGAGCCGCTACACCTTCCACGAGGCGATGACCCCCCACCTCACGGCGGGCGCAGTCGGCCGCTACGCCTTCCCCAAGTTCGGCCATCGCGTCGTGTTCCTGCGCGCCGACTACGCCTACGGCCACGAGATGGTCGCCGGCTTCCGCGCCGCCGGCGACCCCCTGGGCATCGAGGTCCTAGCCGACCTACGCCACCCATTAGGCACCACCGACTATTCCACCCTGCTACCCCGCATCCAGGCACTCAAGCCGGACATCCTCTGCCTCTGCAACTTCGGCCGTGACCAGCAGATCTCCATCAAGCAGGCCACCGACTTCGGCCTGAAGCGCACCACGCGGATCGTCGCGCCGATCCTGCTCTACACCTCCCGCGTCGCCGCCGGCCCGCAGGCCTTCGAAGGCGTAGTGGGCGGCACCTCCTACTACTGGGGCGTCGAGAACAGCATCCCCAGCGCCAAGGCGTTCAACGACCGCTCCCGCGCCGCCAGCGCCGGTAAGCTACCCTCCGACTACGGCGCCCTCGGCTACGCCGGTGTCCGTTCCGTGCTGACGGCAGCGAAGCAGGCCGGAACGGTGGACGTCGAACATGTCATCGAGGCCCTGCAAGACCTGAAATACGACTCCTACAAGGGTCCCCAGCACTATCGCCCCTGCGACCACCAATCCGTCCAATCGGTGTTCATCATCGAGAGCAAGTCAAAGGACATGGCCAACCCCTCCGACGTCTTCACCGTCCTGGAAACCACCCCGGCCAACGAGGACGCCCTAACCGGCTGCAAAGAACAGGGCCACGTCTAGCCATGGACGGCATCACCCCCGACCTGCTGGCCCTGCAAATCTTCACCGGCCTGGCCCTAGGCGCGATCTACGTTCTGATGGCGCTAGGCATGTCGCTGCTATTCGGCATGCTGACGGTAGTGAACTTCGCCCACGGCGCCTTCTACATGCTAGGCGCCTACGCCGCGGTGGCCCTCATGGGCCTGGGCGCAAACTTCTGGGTATGCCTGTTCTTCGCCCCGATCGGCGTGGGGATGCTAGGCCTGCTGGTCGAACGCGTGCTGATCCGTCCGCTCTACGGCCGCGGCATAGACTACCCCCTGCTGCTAACCTTCGGCCTATCCTACGTCCTGGTAGAGGCCGTCCGCATCGTCTTCGGCACCCAGGGCCTATCCTTCGACACCCCCGAAGCCCTGCAGGGCGCAACCGACATCGGCATCGGCTACTTCCCCACCTACCGCCTGTTCGTGATCGCCGTGGCCGCCGTGGCCCTGGCCGCCCTATGGCTCTTCCTGGAGCGCACCCCCTATGGCCTCATCATCCGCGCCGGCGCCCGCGACCCGCAGATCGTCCGCATCCTCGGCATCAACGTCGGCCGCGTCTGGCTGGTAGTCTTCGGCATCGGCACCGGCCTGGCGGCCCTGGCCGGCCTGCTAGCCGCCCCGCTGCAAGGCGCCAGCCCCGAGATGGGCGACGGCATCCTAGCCATCGCCTTCGTCGTCACGGTGGTAGGCGGCATGGGCTCTCTGCTCGGCGCCGTGCTAGCCGGCCTGCTGGTAGGCGTAGTCGTCAGCCTTGCCTCCCTATTCGCCCCAGAAATGGCGCAGGTCTCCATCTTCGCCTTAATGGCCATCGTGCTCCTGATCCGCCCTCAAGGCTTCTTCGGCCGCGCCGGGCTGATGAGCTGATGGACACCGCCACCCCCGTCCTCCCCCGCACCGCCGGCACCGACTGGCTGGCCTTGGCGACCCGGCATCGAGTGCTGCTAGCCGCCGCCTTCCTCCTGCTGTTCCCCCTGCTGATGCCCTTCAAGGCCATCGCAGTGAACATCCTGATCTACGGCCTGTTCGCCCTCGGTTTCAACATGCTCTACGGCTATCTCGGCCTGCTGTCCTTCGGCCACGCCGCACTGTTCGGCGGCGGCGCCTACGCCTGCGGCATCGCCATGGTGCACGGCGGCTGGCCCTGGTGGGCCGGCGTCGGCGCGGCAGTGCTGGCCGGCGCCGGCCTAGCCGCAATCATGGGCGGCCTAGCCACACGCACCCGAGGCATCTACTTCGCCATGGTCACCCTGGCCCTGTCCCAATGCGTCTACTACGTCGCCTTCCAGGCCACCGACCTGACCGGCGGCGAGAACGGCCTACGCGGCGTCAACCTGACCCATATCGGCCCGCTAAACTTCCTAGACCCCACCACCCGCTGCTACGTCGTCACCGCCTTCGTCATCGCCGCCCTATTCGTGCTGTCCCGCATCCTGGCCTCCCCCTTCGGCGCGGCCATGGAAGCCTTGCGCGAGAACGAAGCCCGCGCCCGAGCCTGCGGCTTCGACGTCCGCATGACCCGGTGGCTAGCCTTCGTGCTATCCGGCGGCTTCTGCGGCCTAGCCGGCGCCATGCAGGCCCTGCACCTAGGCATCGTCCCCATCGAAAGCCTAGGCTACCAAACCTCGGGGACCGTAGTAATGATGGCGCTGCTAGGCGGCATGGGCACCTTCTTCGGCCCGTTCATCGGCGCGGCAGCATTCCTGCTGCTGGAAAACCTGGTCTCGCTCTACACCGTTCACTGGCAGCTCGTGGTCGGCACCGCCTTCATCGCCTGCGTGCTATTCTTCCCCCGCGGCATCTGGGGCACCCTCCTGCACCACCTGACCCCGGCCCCCGAGGACCGCCCATGAACGGACCGCCCATGAACGACCGGCTATGAAAGGCCGCACATGAAGGACGGAGGCACCCCTGGCTACATCCTGGAAACCATCGGTGTCGGCAAAAGCTTCGGCAAGTTCACCGCCCTGCGCGACGTCTCGGCCGGCTTCCGCCAAGGCCAGCTCACCGGCATCATCGGCCCGAACGGCGCCGGCAAGAGCACCTACTTCAACACCCTATCCGGCGCCTTCCCGCCCAGCACCGGCCGCATCCTGTTCGAGGGCCGCGACATCACCGGCACCCCGCAGCACCGCTTCGCCGCCATGGGCATCGCCAAATCCTTCCAGATCACCACGGTATTCCCACAGCTCACAACCCTGGAAAACGTCCGAGTGGCCCTACAGGCCCTAGTCTCCCGCTACGACGTATGGCGCCCACGCTCCCACCTGACCGGCCTATCGGACCAAGCCGCCACCCTGCTGCAAACCGTCGGCCTATGGCCACGCCAGGACCGCCCCGCCGCGACCCTCGCCCACGGCGAGCAGCGCGCCCTGGAAATCGCGATGGCCCTAGCCAGCAACCCCCGCCTACTTCTATTGGACGAGCCGACCGCCGGCATGTCCCCCGAGGAAACCCGAGCCATGATGGACCTGATCGTGCGCCTGGCCCAGGAGCGCACCGTCATCCTAGTCGAGCACAAGATGAAGCTGGTCATGGGCATCTGCGACCGCCTCCTCGTACTCCACCACGGCGAGCTACTAGCCGAGGGCACCCCAAACGAAATACGCACCGACGAAACGGTAAAGCGCGTCTACCTCGGCCAGCGGGAGCATTAGCCGATGCTGACCATCGAGGCCCTGCACGCCTGGTACGGCCCGGCCCACGTCCTGCAAGGCGTGGACCTAGAGGTCCGCCGCGGCGAGATCGTCTGCCTGATCGGCCGCAACGGCGCCGGCAAAACCACGACGCTGCGCACAGTCATGGGCCTGGTAGACCGCCGAGCCGGCCGCGTAACATTCGACGGCCACGACCTGCTAGGCCGCCCGGCCCACGTCCGCAACGGCCTAGGCCTAGGCTACGTGCCCGAGGAACGCCGCATCGTCCCAGGTATGACCGTACGCGAAAACCTCCGCCTGGGCCTACTAGCCGCCTCCACCCGCCGCCCCGAGCGCCTGGTAATCGCCGAAGTCGCCGAAATCTTCCCCCGCCTGGCCGAGCGCCTGGACCAGACCGCCGTCACCATGTCCGGCGGCGAGCAGCAGATGCTCGCCATCGCTCGCGCCATGGTGAGCCAGCCCAAGCTAATCATGCTGGACGAACCGTCCGAGGGCATCATGCCGGTGCTGGTAGACGAGATGTTCGCCCTCTTCAGCCGCATGCGCGACAGCGGCACGACAATCCTGCTGGTCGAGCAGAACGTAGAACTAGCCCTGGCCCTAGGCGACCGCGCCTACGTCCTAGACGGCGGCATAATCGTCCACCAAGACACCGCCGCAGCCCTGCTGGCCGACGAAGCAATAAAAGACCGGTACTGCTCAGTATAAAGGACCGCACAGACTCCCTCTCCCTCCGGGAGAGGGCTGGGGTGAGGGGGTCTTGGCTGCGAAGCGGAGAACCACCCGTCCCAAGGTAACACGCTCCGGCTGCGGCAAGGACCGCGCCCGCCCACCCCCTCCCAGAAGGAGAGGGAAAGGGAGAAGAAATCGCATACTGTTGACGGCCAGTGCTGCCCGGTGGTGGAAGGCGCTCGCACCTTCCCACCCTGCAATCCCGCGCAGCCCCTACTCCGCCGCCCGCCGCTCCCCCGCAATCGCCGCATTCACCCGCGGCATCACCTGTTCCGCCATCAGCACCTTGCTCCGCCGAGCCAGCGCCGAATCGGCCCAATCATGCCCGGCATAAAGCAGCGTCCCAAAATCCCCCACCTCTTCCCGGAACGCCAGCACCTGCTCCGCCACGCTGTCCGGCGTCCCATGGAGCACTAGCCGGTCGCAGATAGCATCCAGCGTCACCTCATCATCCCGCTGGTCCCGGCTGGTCTTAAACAGCTCGATCCGCCCGGCCCGCCGCATCTTGGTCAGCAGTTGGCTGTAATAAAACCGATAAGGGCTACCCGGCCCCGTAGCATACCGCCGCGCCGCGGCCGCATCATCCGCAACAAAGATGCTTTTCGCCACCCGCCAATTCGCCGGGTCCGCCGGCCGCCCGGCCCGCGTACACCCCTCGACATAGCCGGGCCAATGGCTGCGCACCCACTGCGGCATCAGGAAGTTGGCGCTGATCGGCTCCCACCCCCGCGAAGCCGCCTCGGTGATCCCCTTCGAGAACGGAGCAACCACCGTCACGATGATCGGCGGATGCGGCGCCTGCAGCGGCTTCGGAATAATGCCCTGCCCGATGTCGGCAATCAGCGTCTTCTGTGTCGTCACCGACCAGTATTTGCCCACGATGTCATACGGCGGATCGCTGGCCCAGATCTGCAGCACCTGGTTGATCGCCTCCACGAACATCGCGTTCCTGTCGGCACCCAGCGTCCCAAACGCCTCCGCATCCGAAGGCAACCCACCAGGGCTGATGCCAAAGTTCAGCCGCCCGTCCAGCAAGTGGTCCAGCATGGCGATCTCGCCCGCCACCCGAGCCGGGTGCGTGTTTGGCAGGTTCACCGTGCCGGTGCCGAGCCGCATCTGCTTGGTCCGCCCCACCAGGCTCGCCAGGAACAGCACGCAGGAGGTGATATTCTCCGCCTGGTCCGTGGTATGCTCCCCGACATACGCCTCGGAGAACCCCAGCTCATCCGCCAGGATGAACGCCTCGCGGTCCTCCCGCAGCGTTTGCCGCCAATCCTTGTCCAACGGATGGATCGGCATGGTAAAAAAGCCGAGCTGCATCAGACGGTCCCTCCAGCGTTATTACGGCCAGCATAGCGCAGCCCAAGCCACGCCTGTCATCCCCCAGATAGACCACCCCCCTTCGCCCTCTCCCTCCGGGAGAGGGGCGGGGTGAGGGGGTCTTGCCTGCGGAGCGGAGCACCCAAGGTCCCGCTGAACCGAGGCCCGCTACGACCCAGGATGGTGCCCTTCCACCCCCACACCCCAACCCGCTCCCTCCAGGAAAGGAAGCACCACCCCCTACCCCCCCTTCGCCGCCCAATACGCCGGCAGCCAGGTGCCATCTCGCCCGCCCCACCCCTGCGCTCCGGCCTCGTCAAACACCGCCAACGCCCGCGAAGCCACCGGCAGTCCAAACCCGCGGCTTTCCGCCTCCGCCACCATCGTCCGCAGGTCCTTGCGTATGGAGTCGATATCGAAAGTGACCCCGCCCGGATCATCCCCCGAAAGCGTCTTGGCAATAGAAGGCCCCCGGTTTTTCAGCACATTCGCCCCACCCGAGGTATCCGACATCAGCTCCACCAGCCAAGCCGGATCGAGGCCCAGGTGCCGCACCAGCGCCACCGACTCCCCCAGCGCCTGGTAGAACACCAGCAGCGGCAAATTCACCGCCAGCTTCATCGCCGCCCCCGCCCCGACCGGCCCGACATGCTCGACCCGGCGGCACAGTGCATCCAGCACCGGCCGCGCCCGCTCCAAATCCGCGGCATCCGCCCCCACCAGGCCCAGCAGCTTGCCCGCCCGCGCCGGCCCGGTGGTGCCGCCAACGGGACATTCAACATAAGCCCCCCCGGCCGCCCGAACCTCTGCAGCCAACGCAGCCTGCATCTCCGGCCGCACCGTGCTCATCTCGATGAACAGCTTGCCCGCACCCCCCGCAAGCAGCCCATCAGGCCCATGGAACACCGCCTCCAACGCCACCCCATCGAACAGCGTCGTCATCACTACGTCCGACCGGGCCGCCAGCTCACGCGGCGTATCCGCGACCGGCAGCCCGCTCGCATCGGCGCGGGCACGCGTGCGGTTCCACACCGCGACCTCCGACCCCGTCTCCACCAGCCGGGCCGCCATAGCCGCCCCCATCTTGCCCAGCCCGGCAACGCCTACTCGCATGGACCGCCTCCTTCCCCTCGGTTGCCCAAGGGTTCTTAATGATCACCGGCTCGGCAGCAAGGGGGAGACGGCATGGGTGAGCAGATCGGCAACCGCGGCGTGGGCATCGTCGGCCTGGGCATCATGGGCGGCGCCATGGCACGCAACCTGCTGGCGGCGGGCTGGCAGGTCGCCGGCTACGACCCCGACCCGGCGGCAACCGCGGCGATGGCCGCCGCCGGCGTCGCGATACAGCCAGACTGCACCACCCTGGCCCACGCCGCGCCCCTCCTGATGACCAGCCTAGCGACCCCTGCCGCCCTGCACGCGACCGCCGCCGCCATCGCCGCCGCCGGCGTACCCCGCCGCGTGGTGGTCGAGGTCAGCACGATGTCGCTGGACGACAAGAACGCCTTCGCCGCGGCGCTGCCCGGCCACGCCGTGCTGGACTGCCCGATGAGCGGCACCGGCGCCCAGGCCGCCCGCCGCGACCTGGTGGTCTACGCCAGCGGCGAAACCTCGGAGATCGAGTCCCTGCGCCCGTTCTTCGCCGACTTCACCCGTGCGGTGCACAACGTCGGCGCCTACGGCAACGGCAGCCGCATGAAGTTCGTCGCCAACCTGCTGGTCGCCATCCACAACGTCGCCGCGGCGGAGGCGATGGTCCTGGGCATGAAGGCCGGCCTCGACCCGCACCATCTGGTGGAGCTGGTCAGCGCCGGCGTCGGCACCTCGCGCGTCTTCGACCTGCGTGCCCCGATGATGGCCGCCAACGCCTACGGCGACGCCACCATGAAGGTGTCGGTCTGGCAAAAGGACATGGCCGTCATCAGCGCCTACGCCGCCTCGCTCGGCGTGGCAACACCGCTGCTGAGCGCCACCGTGCCGATCTACAACAGCGCGATGGCGACGGGCCACGCCGCCGACGACACGGCGGCAGTGTGCGACGTGCTGGCGCGGATGTCGGGGCTGGAGCGCTGACGTGTGATCCCCGCGGAAGCCCTGCCCGATACTGATCCGGCGCAGGTAGTCCACACCGATGCTGATATCTTGAAAACGACATCCCCGGCGGAAAGCAAGGTCCTCGGCGGAGTTCTCGTTCAAAGAAGCCTCGACCATATCGAAAAGAAATACATGCAGTAGAGTTCGGGTCACGGAAACGGCTGCTCGATATTAAGTGCTCGTTTGATGATGCCGCTGCGTTGGCCGTCTGACGCGGTTTTCCTGTGCTCCGGTGCTCACGGGCCGGATTCCCATTCCGCTCCGGTGCTCACAAACCGCCGCCAGCCAACTCAGCGCAGCGGAGTCTCAAACGGACACTTGCAGAGTTCGAAGACACTTTCAAACTGGCCCATGTTTCGGCCAAGCCTGTATTTGAACACCGGTGCGCAACTAAAACAGTGAGCCGTACAACAGCTCCTCACCCTTCAGGAAACAGCAGCGCCTCATAGTTGCGTGCGCCATGCAGGACGCGAAGGATGACCACCCGATCCGCCTCGACGCAATGGAAAATCAGGTAATTGCCGAACACACGAAGGCGAATGCCGCGCTTCTCGTAACGCGAAACCAGCGGAAACGCACTGGGCATATCTCCAAGGTGCAGCGCCACGCCACGCAACTCGCGCACAAAGGTCAATGCCCGGAGCGGATTATCCCGGGCAATGCCGTCACCAATGTCTTCAAGGTCACGTTCCGCTGCATTGGCGAATACAACCCTCACGGCTTCCCGCGTTGATCCGCCATGCCGGCATACTTGGCCTCCAGCCTATCAAACACCGTTTCCGCGTCTGCAACCCGCCCTGCCATGACGTCGCCCATGCCGCGCTCGATGACGCTGTCCAGCGCGCCCAAGCGTCGCTCGCGCTCCTCCATCAGTCGCAGGGCATCGCGTATGACTTCGCTCGCATTGTTGTATCGCCCGCTGGCGAGTTGAGCTTGCACAAACGACTCGAAGTGTCTGCCAAGCGTATAGCTGGTCGGCATGGGACGTCTCCAAGTATATCATTAGATAATATAACGGGAACAGAAATGGGTCAAGACAACGAACAGTCCTGGCAACACCCATAACAGCCGACAACCCCGCCATCCCAACGCTGCCGGCGTCCAGCGCGCCCAACGCTCCGGCCAGACCTCGATCCGCAAACGTATCCCTGCTGAACGCCGGCATGCCTGCATGGCACAGCACCGCTCCTCACCCCTACGTCCAATCCAACCTCCCCTCCAGTCCACCCGCTCCCAACACCCCACCCCGCCCTCGCTTGACACCACCCTTCCCGCATAGAACGATCCCCCGACAGGCAGCCGCCGCAAAGGTTGGCGTTGGGAGGACACGGCATGACCGACCGCGGCATCGGCACCGAGCTTGCAGCCACACCCACCCTGACCCGCCGCACCGCCCTGCTAGGCGCCACCACCGCCGGCCTGCTCGCCACCAACCCCGCACAAGCCCAATCCGACCCGATCCGCCTAGGCTTCCTCACCGTAAAAACCGGCCCGCTCGCCGCCGGCGGCATCCAGATGGACCAGGGCCTAACCCTTTACCTCAAGGACCGCGGCAACCAGCTAGCCGGCCGCCCGGTGCAGCTCTTCACCGCCGACACCGGCGGCACCCCGGCCAACACCCGCACCAAGACCCAAGAACTGGTCGAACGAAACAACGTCTCCGCCATCATCGGCCCCCTGGCCGCGTTCGAGCTGCTGGCGATCGACGGCTACATGCGCGACAAGCAAATCCCCTGGATCGGCGTCGCCGCCGCCGAGGACGTGACCCAGCGCAACCCGAACCCCTGGTTCGTCCGCGTCAGTGCCTCCTCCGCCCAATGCACCCAGCCAATGGCCGATTACGCGGCCAAGGAGCTGAAGTACAAGCGCATGGCCACCGTAGGCGACGACTTCGCCTACGGCCAAGAACAGAACGCCGGCTTCCAGCGGGTGTTCGAGGACGAAGGCGGCAAGATCGTGCAAAAGATCTGGCCGCCGTTGAACGCCCCCGACTACGGCACCTTCGTCGCCCAGTTCAAGCCGGACCTGGACGGCATCTTCATGTCCTTCGCCGGCTCCAACGGCTTCCGCTTCTTCAAGCAGTTCAAGGAATACGGCGGCACCACCCCGATCCTCGGCGGCATGACCGCGGTGGACGAGGCCATCCTGCAGCAGATGGGCGACGACGCCGTAGGCATGCTCTCGTCATGCTGGTACTCGGCGCAGCTAGACACCCCGTTGAACCGCACCTTCGTCCAGGGAATGCAGCGGGACTACAAGGTGGACCCCGGCTACTACGCCGCCGGCACCTACGTCGCCGCCGCAGTGCTGGAGGGCGCGCTGAAATCAATCGGCGCCAAGGTCGAGGACAAGGCCGCGCTGATGAAGGCCCTGCGCGGCGGCACCTTCGACACCGCACGCGGACCCGTGCGCTTCGACGACTACGGCAACGTCATCGGCAACGTCTACATCCGCAAGGTCGAGCACAAGTCCGGCCGCCTGGTGAACACCGTCGTCAAGACCTACCCGGACGTAAGCCAGTTCTGGACCTACGACCCCGCGACCTTCCTGAAGCAACCGGTCTACGCCCGCGACACCCCCCCAGCCCGGAACCTGGAGAACTAGCCCAACGTGCCCCCCCAACCAGCCCCCCAACAAAGCCCTCATCCCCAAGTAGGGCGGAAAAGCGCAGCGCCTTCCGCCACCTCTCAACGCAGGCCGACCCCACAACGCGCAGCATCCCACCCCATCCACACCCCCCCACCGCCCATGCCCCCCTCCGGCCAGCGTTAGCCCATGCAGTTCTGGGCCATCCAAACCCTGAACAGCATCGCCCTAGGCGGCCTGCTATTCCTGCTGGCGTCGGGCTTCTCGCTGATCTTCGGCCTGCTCCGCATCCCCAACCTGGCGCATGGCGGCCTATTCATGCTGGGCGCCTACCTCGGCGCCACCTTCCTAGCCGCCGGCCTACCATTCTGGCAGGCGGCCCTAGCCTCCGCCCTAGCCGTAGGCGCCCTCGGCGCCGTGATCGAGCGCACGCTGCTCCGCCGCCTGGCCGGCAACGAGCGCGGCCAAGTCCTGGTGACCCTAGGCATCGGCTTCATCATCGCCGACATGTGCCTGGTGACCTGGGGCGGCGACCCCCTACCCCTCGCAGCACCCGCCCTACTCCGTCCCCCCCTACGCCTGGCGGGCCTGGCCTTCCCAACCTACCGCCTAGCCGTCCTAGCCATCGCCGCCGTCGCCGCGATAGCCCTGATCCTACTGATGGACCGCACCCGGCTAGGCGCGATGATCCGCGCCGGAGTAGACGACCGCATGATGGCCCGAGGCGTCGGCATCCCCGTAGGCCGCCTGTTCACCGCCGTCTTCTTCCTCGGCGCAGCCCTGGCCGGGTTCGCCGGCGTCATCGGCGGCCCCATCCTATCCGCCTACGCCGGCCTCGACACCGACATGCTGCCCCTAGCCCTCATCGTGGTGATCCTAGGCGGCATCGGCAGCCTCCCCGGAGCCCTAGTAGGCAGCTTCATCATCGGCTTCATCTACAACTTCGGCACCGCCCTGTTCCCCGACTTCGCCTACGTCGTGCTATTCCTGCCGATGGTGCTGGCACTGGTGTTCCGCCCCGCCGGGCTGTTCGGGCGCCCCCTCGCGTGACCTCCCGCCTGACCCGGCGTCAGCGCAGCCTCCTGGCCGCGCTAACCACCCTGCTCGTCCTGGCGCTGCTGCCAGCGGTCCTGCCGGGCACCTTCTACCTTTCCATCGCCAGCCACGTCATGGTGGCCGCAGTCCTCGCCCTAAGCCTCAACATCCTGATCGGCTATGGCGGCATGACGTCGCTGGGCCATGCGGTCTATCTAGGCGTCCCCGCCTACGCCTACGCCTGGCTCACCGGCGCCGGCTTCGGCGCAGGCACGGCAACAGTTGCGGCCCTAGCCATCGGCACCGCCCTCGCGGCAGCATTCGGAGTGCTGGCGCTGCGAGCATCCGGCCTCGGCTTCCTAATGATCACCCTGGCACTAGGCCAGATCGCCTGGGGCCTATCCTACCGCTGGGTAGCGCTGACCGGCGGCGACAACGGCCTACGCGCCGCGCGTCCGGCCCTCCCAGGCTTGGATACCGCCAATCCCCTAGTATTCTACTACGTCCTAGCTGCCGCCTTCGCCGGCGTGCTGCTATGCCTATGGCAGCTTTCGGCCTCCCCGTTCGCCGCCTGCCTACGCGGCGCCCGCGACCAGCCGCGCCGCATGGGCATGCTGGGCCACAACGTCTGGCTCATCCGCTTCACCGCCTTCGTGCTCGCCGGCTTCTGGGGTTCGGTCGCCGGCGTGCTGTATGTCTGGGACTACGGCTTCATCAGCCCGCAGACCCTATCCCTGCAGCAATCGGCGGAGGCGCTGCTGATGGTCGTGCTAGGCGGCGCCGGCACGCTCGCCGGTCCGGTCGCCGGCGCAGTCATCATCACCGTCGTAAAAACGGTAGTCAGCTCCTACGTGGACCGCTGGTCCTCCCTGCTAGGCCTGATCTTCATCGTCGTCGTCATCCTGCTGCCCCAAGGCCTAGTCCCCGGCCTCCAAGCCCTCCGCCGCCCAGCCCGCCAGCCATGACCATCCCGGCGCTTCCAGCCATGACCGTCCCAGCGCTCGAAGTGCAAGGCCTGCGCAAAAGCTTCGGCGGCGTCACCGCAACCCGCGACGTCTCGCTGACCGTCATGCCCGGCGAGCGCCGCCTGCTGATCGGCCCAAACGGCGCGGGGAAGACCACTCTGTTCAACCTGATCACCGGCGACCTGCGCGCCGACGGCGGCTCGGTCCGGCTATTCGGCCACGAACTGCTAGGCCTCCCCGTCCGCGGCCGGGTGCGCCGAGGCCTGGGCCGCACCTACCAGGTCCTCACCCTATTCCCCCAGGAAACCCTAGCCCACAACGTAGCCCTGGCGCTGATCGGCACCGGCAGCACCGGCTGGCTGCCCTGGGGCGCCTTCGCCCACCGCCGCGCCCTGCACGAAGCCGCCGAGGCCGCGCTGTCTCAAGTAGGCCTAGCCACCCTCGCCAACCGCGTCGTCGCCGAGACCGCCTACGGCGAGCGCCGCCGCCTCGAACTGGCGATGGCCCTCGCCCAGCGCCCCCGCGTTCTGCTGCTGGACGAGCCATTGGCCGGCCTATCAGCCCCGGAGCGGGACACCGTAGCCGCCCTCCTCGACGCCCTGCCCCGAGACATCGCCATCGTGCTGATCGAGCACGACATGGACATGGCCCTAGCCTTCGCCGAACGCATAACCCTCCTAAACTTCGGCAACGTCGTCCTGGAAGGTACCCGAGCCGAGGTCATCGCCGACCCCCGCACCCGCGAGGTCTACCTAGGTGAGTGAAGCCCTGGTCCTAGACGCCGTGGACTCCTACTACGGCGACAGCCACGTCCTGCACGCCGTCGGCCTCACCTTGCGGGAGGGCGCCCTGCTCGCGCTGCTCGGCCGCAACGGCGCCGGCAAGACCACCTGCCTCAACACCGTCATGGGCTTCATGCGCCCCCGCCGCGGCCGCATCACCCTGTTCGGCGAGCCCGTCGAGGCCCTATCCCCCGAGGCCATCTCCCACCGCGGCCTAGCCCTGGTCCCGCAAGGCCGCCGCGTCTTCCCATCCCTCACCGTGCGCGAGAACCTGCTCGTCGCCCGCCAATCCCGCCGCGGCGGCGCCTGGACGCTGGACCGGGTATTCGAAGCCTTCCCCCGCCTCCAGGAGCGCCGCGCCCAAGCCGCCGGCTCCCTCTCCGGCGGCGAGCAGCAGATGATGGTCATCGGCCGCGCCCTGATGGGCAACCCCCGCGTCCTCTTGCTGGACGAGCCATCCGAGGGCCTGGCCCCCCAGATGGTCGCCGAGATCGGCCGCATCATCGCCGCCCTAAAAGCAGAACGCCTATCCATCATCCTAGTCGAGCAAAACGTCCGCCTAGCCCTTTCCCTGGCCGACGACGTAGCAGTGCTGAACACCGGCCGGGTCGCGCTGCAGGGCGCCCCCGACGTGCTCCAGGCCGAGGGCGCGATAGACCGCTACCTCGGCGTATTCTGATCTAGACTCAAAAGGAGACCACCATGGCGGACGAGACCAACCACTACGGCGCCACCGCGGCGCGCGAGCACGGCCGCCCCGGCCGCGAGCTGCGCCCGGCCAGCATGACGATAGACATGCACTCTCACGTCATGGTGCCGGAGGCCGCGGCCCTGGTCGCGCCGCACATAGACCTTTCCACCGTACCCCTAGCCCACTTCGCCACCCCGAACACCCAGGCGCTGAACCGCAAGCAGGACGCCGACCGCCGCCCCAACATGGTGGACGCCTCCGTGCGCCTGGCCGACATGGACGCCGCCGGCATTGACATGCAGGTCATCATGCCCCCGCCGGGCCAGTGCACCTACACGGTCCCCCCCGACCTCGCAGCCCAAGCCGCGCGCATCATCAACGACGGCATGGCCGCCTTCGTCGCGCAGCATCCGCAGCGGTTCGCCGCCCTCGGCACCGTACCGATGCAGGACCCGGCCGCATCCGTCACCGAGCTAGGCCGCTGCATGGGCGAACTGGGCCTAAAGGGCGTGCAGATCCTCACCAACGTCGCCGGCCATGAGCTATCCGACCCGGCCTTCGCCCCCTTCTGGGCCCGCGCGGAGGAACTCGGCGCAGTCGTGCTGATCCATCCCAACGGCTTCACCGAGGCAAGCCGCATGACCCGCTTCTACTTCAACAACGTCGTCGGCAACCCATTGGAAACGACCCTCGCCCTGCACTACCTGATCTTCGACGGCGTGCTTGAGCGCCACCCGGCCCTGAAGCTGGTCGCGGTCCACGGCGGCGGCTACCTCGCCAGCTACTCCGGCCGGATCGACCACGCCTGGGGCGCCCGCACCGACGCCCGCGGCGGCCTGCCGCAGCCGCCGACGACCTACCTGAAACGAGTATTCTTCGACTCCGTGGTATTCACCCCGCACCAGCTCCGCAACTTGGTGGACGTATTCGGCGTCGGCCAGATCGTGATGGGAACGGACTACCCCTACGACATGGCGGAAAGCGATCCGGTGGGACACCTGGCCTCGGCCGGGCTGGA
>CAXTCI010000116.1:0-16254 GCA_964242325.1 uncultured Acetobacteraceae bacterium | reverse complement strand
CCACCTCGAACAGCGTCATGTCCTCGCCGCCGGTGATGTTGATCAGCAGGCCGCGGGCGCCGGACATGCTGGTGTCCTCCAGCAGCGGGTTGTTGATCGCGGCCTCCGCGGCCCGAACGGCGCGGTTCTCGCCGTCGGCCTCGCCGGTGCCCATCATCGCCTTGCCCATCTCCGCCATGACGGTGCGTATGTCGGCAAAGTCGAGGTTGATCAGGCCCGGCGCCATCATCAGGTCGGTCACGCCGCGCACGCCCATATACAAGACGTTGTCAGCCATCTTGAAGGCATTCTTCCAGCTCGTGTTCTCGTTGGCCAGCCTGAACAGGTTCTGGTTCGGGATGACGATAAGGGTGTCCACATACTGCTGCAGCTCGGTGATCCCCGCATCGGCCGCCTTGGTGCGGCGCTGGCCCTCGAACGTGAAGGGCTTGGTGACCACGCCGACCGTCAGCACGCCACGCTCCCGCGCCATGCGGGCGATCACCGGCGCAGCGCCGGTGCCGGTGCCGCCGCCCATGCCGGCGGTGATGAACACCATGTGGGTGCCGTCCAGGTGACGCATCAGCTCGTCGGCGGCCTCCTCGGCGGCGGCGCGGCCGATCTCCGGCTTCGCGCCGGCGCCCAACCCCTGCGTCAGGTGCGGGCCAAGCTGCACCCGGCGGTCGGCACGGCTGTGCTGTAGCTGCTGCGCGTCCGTGTTGGCCACGACGAACTCGACCCCTTGCAGGTCGAGCGCGATCATGTTGTCCACGGCGTTCGTGCCACCCCCGCCGACGCCGATCACCGTGATGCGCGGCGTAAAGTCGGTGTGGTTCTGCACGGGAACGGTTAGGTTCAAAGTCATCAAGGGCCTCCAAGAATGGGTGTAGTGTACGTTAACGCACGAAACAACGGTGATAGGCGGCTCGCTGCCGTTAGACTCGGTCCCGCAAGAAACTTACGAAGCGCCGCAAGACGCTTGTGGGTCTGGCGTCGGTCAGGTCCATGTCGGCCAGGTGGCGTCCGGAGCCGGTAGCCCAGATGAGCAGCCCGGCGGCGGTGGCTAACACCGGCCCGCTGGCGCGGTCGGGCAGGCCGCGCAGGGCCGCAGGCCGCCCCAACCGCACCTGGCGGCCCAGGATGCGGCTGGCCATCTCCCGCGCGCCGCCAAGCTGGCTGGCACCGCCGGTCAGCACCACCCGCGTCCCGGACTCCAGCACCAGTCCGGCACCGTCCAGACGGTCGCGCACCAGCTCGAAGGTTTCCTCCAGCCGCGGCTTGATGATCGCAACCAGTCGGCTGCGCGGGATGCGCTGCATATCATGGTCCTCCTCGCCCACCAGTGGGGTTGTCAGGATCTCCCGTTCGTCATCCGGGCTCGGCTCGGCGTTCCCGTAGACGGTCTTGAGGCGCTCGGCCTCGACGACCGGGGTGGACAGCAGACGGGCCACGTCGTTGGTGACGTGGTTGCCGCCCACCGGAAGCTGTGCGGTATGCAAAAGCTGCCCTTCGCTGAACACCGCGAGCGACGTCGCACCGCCGCCCATGTCGATGCAGGTCGCGCCCAACTGCCGCTCATCCTCCACCAGGGTTGACATGCCGGAAGCCATCGGAGAGCTGACCAACTCGCCCAACTCCAGTTCGCAGCGCTCCAGCGTCATCTGCAGGTTCCGCAGCGCCGAGGTGCCGGCGTCCACCACATGCAGCCGGGCCGAGAGGATGTCGCAATGCAGGCCGCGCGGGTCGGCGACCCCTTGGGTGTCATCCACGGCGAACGACAGCGGCAGGGCGTGTATGGTATCGCGCCCCTCGCAAAAGGCGCGCCCCAGGCCCTCCAGCACGACCCGGCGCACGTCCGCCTCGGTCACCGAACGGTTGCCCACGGGCCATTGCAGGTCGAACAGCCGGCTTTCCGGATGGCCGCAGGTCAGGTTGACGGTGACCGAGCGCAGGCGGTGGTCCGCCATCTTCTCCGCCTCGCCAACCGCGGCCCGGATGCAGCCCTCCGCCGCCTCCAGGTCAACGATCCCGCCGCCGCGAACCCCGCGGGACTGGGTGTGCCCCAGGCCGAGCACCCGAAGCCCATCCCCGTCCACCCGCCCGATCAAGCAGACGACCTTGCTGGTGCCGATGTCCAGCACGCCGAACGGACCCGCACGCAGCGGCCGCAGGCGGGCAGGCACATCAGTCGCCATGCCCAGCGGCGGCTTGGGCGGGAACGAATGCTTGCGCGTCATATCGTTCATGCTGGGCGCCTCTTCATGTCGGACGCCTTGGGCCGGACGGCAGGGGACCGTGCGGCTCCGCCTGGGGGCGCACCACCAGGCGGTCCGGCAGGCGCAGGTCCAGGGTCTGCAACGGCCGGTCCAGCAGCGCCTGGGTCCCTTGCAGCTCCATCAGCTTGGCCATCGCCACGGCCTCCTGGCCCTCCGGCAGCAGCACGTCGGCGCCGTTGTTCAGCCGCAGGTTCCAGCGGCGCTCGCCGACCCGGATGGCCGCGACCACGCGGGACTTCAGGCCGGGCTGCGCCGCCAACTGGTCCAGCAGCGCCGCGGCGTTTTCGGGCGCCCCGGCACCGACAACCAGGGGCAGCACGGTAAAGGCGGCGGCGTCCTTCACCGGGTCCTGTTCGGCGACGACCTGGCCAGCCCGGTCGATCAGCACGAACTTGCCGCTGTTCTGCCAAACGGCGAAGGGCCGGCGCTCCGTCAGTTGCACGACGACCGTGCCGGGCAGGTGCCGCTCGACGGTGACGTGCTGCACCCAGGTCAGCGCCTCGATCCGGGCACGCGCGGTCTCCAGCGAGAAGCCGAGCAGTTTGTCGCCAACCGCGACGCCCAATGCGGCGCGCAGCAGAGGCTCGGGCGTGAGGATACGGCCCTCGAACCGCACATGGCTGACGCGCAGGTTGGCGGCGGCGGCAACGCGCTCGCGCAGCCCGGCAATCGCCGGGCCGGGATGTGCGCCGCGGGCGAGCAAGGCGACTCCGCCCACGATCAGCAGCGCCACCAGCCCCACGGCCGCCGGGCGCAGCAGCCGCCGGTTCCGGCGGCGCAGCAGTTCCCAGCGGGTCGGACGGTCGCTGCGCGGACGCGCTGTGCCGGCGCGGGCACGCTCCTCCAACGGGCGCGGCGGCTTGGCCGGGGTGCGGCTGGGCGCGGCGCCGGGCGTCGGGCGGGCGTCGGGCGGGGCTACGCGCGGCATGCGTCCTCCACCATCCAGGCGCACAGGTCGGGGAAGCCGATCCCCACGAACGCCGCCTGCTCCGGCAGCAGGCTGGTCGTGGTCAGGCCGGGCTGGGTGTTCACCTCCAGCAGCACGAGGCGCCCCGGCTCGCCGGCGGTATCGTCATACCGCAGGTCCGCCCGGGTCGCGCCACGGCAGCCCAGCGCGCGATGCGCGGCCAGCGCCACCTCCATCGCCCGTGCATAGGTGTCCGGGTGGACGGCGGCGGGGATCTCGTGGCGGGAGCCGCCCTCGGCATACTTGCTGTCGTAGTCGTAGAAGCCGCCGCTGGCCTTGATCTCCGTCACCGCCAGCGCCTGGTCGCCCAGCACGCCGACCGTCAGCTCGCGGCCCGGCACGAACTCCTCCACCATCGCGCTGCGGCCGAACCGCCAAGCCCGGGCAATGGCGCCGCGGCGGTTGTCGCCCTCGCGCAGTATCTCCACGCCGACCGACGATCCCTCGTTCACCGGCTTGATGACGTAGGGCAGGGGGATCGGGTCCGCCGCCTCCAGCTCCGCCACGTCCACCAAGCGCCCGCGCGCCACCGGCAGCCCGGCGGCGGCAAACACCGCCTTCGCCGCCTCCTTGTCCATCGCCACCGACGAGGCGCGCATGCCGGAGTGGGTATAGGGGATGCCCAGCCAGTCCAGCACGCCCTGGATGGCGCCATCTTCGCCAAACCGCCCGTGCAGCGCATTGAACACCACGTCCGGCGCCGGGGTCAGGGCGGCGATGACCGCGCCCAGGTCGCGCCCGACCAGGATCGGCGTCACCTCGAACCCGGCGTCCTGCAGCCCGGCGATCACCTGCTGCCCGCTGGATAGGCTGACCTCCCGCTCGGCCGAAATGCCGCCATACAGGACCGCGACCCGCTTCATGCCTGCCCCCATGCGGTGCCGGGCCGGGCCGGCAGCCCGAGCCGCTTGATCTCCCATTCCAGCGTCACACCGGACGCGGCATGGACCCGGCGGCGCAACTCCTCGCCCAATCCCTCCAGGTCCGCCGCCGTCGCCTCGCCGGTGTTGAGCAGGAAGTTGCAGTGCTTCTCGCTGCATTGCGCCCCGCCGCGGGTCAGGCCACGCCCACCGGCCGAATGGATCAGCTCCCAAGCCTTCATGCCCTCCGGATTGCGGAAGGTGGAACCGCCGGTGCGGGCGCGGACCGGCTGCGTCGCCTCCCGGCTGGCACGGATGCGGGCCATCTCGCCGGCGATCGCGCCTGCGTCCCCGGGCCGGGCGCGAAACCGGGCGCGTATGACCACGGCGCCCGCCGGCAGGCTGGCATGGCGGTATGCAAAGGCGAGCGACGCCGCCCGCAGCCGGACCTGCTCGCCGGAGCGGGTGACGAACTCCGCCCAATCCAGGCACGCCGCCACATCGCCGCCATAGGCGCCGGCATTCATGGCGACGGCGCCGCCGATGCTGCCGGGGATGCCCGACAGGAACTCCAGCCCGGTCAGCCCGGCCTGGGCCGCGTGTTCGGACACAGTGGCATCCAGCGCCGCGGCACCGGCCGTGATGCCATCCGCCTCGACCCTGATCTCGTTGAAGCCGCGGGCCAGGCGGATCACCACGCCGGGGATGCCGCCGTCCCTGACGATGACGTTGCTGGCGGCACCCAGCACCTGCACCGGCACGTCCAGCGGCAGGGCAGCCAAGAACCCGGCCAGGTCGGCAGGGCCGGCAGGGCGCACCAGCACCTCCGCCGGGCCGCCGACGCGGAACCAGGTGGCGGGCGCCAACGGCGCATCGGCCTGCATCCGGCCGCGCAGCGGCGGCAAGCGGTCCGCCAAGTGCGGCATGGCATCCGCCAAGGGCGGCAAGGCAGAAACGGCGCTCATCCGGCCCGCCGCGTAGTGCCGGCCTGCAAGGCGGCCAACTCGCCCGGCAGGGCGCCGGCCCAGGCCGTGATGGTGCCAGCGCCGAGGCAGACCACGAAATCCCCAGGCCGAGCAATGGCATGGACCATCTCGCCAAGGTGTTCCGGCCCGGGCAGCGGCACGACGCTGCGATGCCCGCGAGCCCGCAGCCCATCCACCAGGGCGTCGCGCGAAACGCCGGGGATCGGCGCCTCGCCCGCCGCATAAACATCGGCAACGATCACCGTCCCGGCGTCGTTCATGCAGGCGCAGAACTCGGGGAACAGGCTTTCCAGCCGGCTGTAGCGGTGCGGCTGCACCACCGCGACCACATCCCGCGCCCCGGCCTGCCGGGCAGCCTTCAGCACCGCGGCGATCTCCACGGGATGATGCCCGTAATCGTCAATGACGGTGATGCCGCCGCTCTCCCCCGTCTTGGTGAACCGCCGCTTCACCCCGCGGAACCCGGCGAAGGCGCTGCGGATCGTCGCATCGTCCACGTCCATCTCAACCGCGATGGCGACCGCCGCGAGGGCATTCTGCACGTTGTGCGCCCCCAGCATCGGCAGCCGGAACGGCCCCATCTTGCGGGTGCGCCCGCGGAAGCGGTCGGTCAGTTGGACCTCGAACGTCGCCCCCAGCTTGTCCATCACCATCCGGTCCGCCCGCACGTCCGCCTGCGGCGAGAACCCGTAGGTGATGACCCGGCGGTCGCTCAGCCGCGGTATCATCTGCTGCACCGCAGGGTGGTCAATGCACAGCACCGCAAACCCATAGAACGGCACGTTCCCGACGAACTGGTCATAGCCGGCGATCATCGCCTCCTCGGACCCCCAATGGTCCAGGTGCTCCGCGTCCATGTTCGTAACGACTGCAATGCAGGCCGGCAGGCGCAGGAAGCTGCCGTCGCTTTCGTCGGCCTCCACCACCATCCACTCGCCCTCGCCAAGCCGGGTGTTGCTGCCGTAGGCGTTGATGATGCCGCCGTTGATGACGGTTGGGTCCAACCCCGCGGCTTCCAGCACGCAGGCAACCAGGCTGGTCGTGGTGGTCTTGCCATGCGTCCCGCCAACGGCAACCGACCAGCGCAGCCGCATCAGTTCCGCCAGCATCTCCGCCCGGCGGACCACCGGCACCAGCTTGGCGCGGGCGGCCAGCACCTCCGGGTTGTCCCGCTTCACCGCGGTGCTGACGACCACGACTTGGGCGTTGGCGACGTTGGCGGCGTCATGGCCGATGGCGATCGGAATGCCGGCATCCTTCAGCCGGCGCACATTGGCGCTGTCGCTGATGTCGCTGCCCTGCACGGCATAGCCCAGGGTGTGCAGCACCTCCGCGATCCCGGACATGCCGATGCCGCCGATGCCGGTGAAATGGATCGTGCCGATCCCCAGGGGTAGCGCCCTCATGATTGGGCTCCTTGCGTGTGCGTGTGGACCGCCTGCTCGACCAGGTCGGCCAGGCGTGCTGCGGCGTCGGGGATGGCGTTGGCGGCAATGCGGGCGGCGGCGTCGGCCAGACCGGCCGTATCCAGCAAGGACCGGGCCAACGTGCCGGCCAGGGCAGCGGGGTCGGCGGCGACGGCCTGCTCCAGCACCTCGGCGCCGGAAGCGCGGGCGTTGAAGGCCTGGTGGTTGTCTATGGCGCCAGGCAGCGGCACCAGCAGCGCCGGGCGGCCGATGGCGCATAGCTCGGCAACCGTGCCAGCACCGGCACGGGCAATCACGAAGTGCGCGGCGCCCAGCCGGTCCGGCAGGTCGGCGAAGAAGGCGGCAAGCTCGGCCGGAACGGCTGCGGCGACATAGGCGGCGCGCACCCGGTCCAAGTCCTCCGCCCGGCATTGCTGGGTGATGCGCAGCCGCGCCCGCAAGGCGGGCGGCAGCAGCGCGACCGCGGCGGGAACCGCGTCGCTGAACACCCGCGCGCCCAGGCTGCCGCCGGTCACGAGCAGGTTGATCGCCCCATCCACCGCCGGCGGAACGTAGGCCGCGCCGGCCAGCGCCAGCACCGCCGGGCGGACCGGATTGCCGGTATGGACCGCCCGCACGCCCGCCGGCACCCGGCACGTATCAGTCATGCCAAGCGCCAGCGCGTCGGCAAAGCGCGCGAGCTGCCGGTTGGCCCGCCCCAGCACCGCGTTCTGCTCATGCAGCACCACCGCGGGCCGGCGGCGCAGGCTGCGCGACGCCAGCACCGGCGCCACGCTGGGATAGCCGCCGAAGCCCACCACCGCCGCCGCGTTCAGCCGCCCCAGGATGGCGCGCGCCTGCACCGTACCCGCCGCCAGCGCCACCACTGCCTGTCCCGCCCGCAACGCCCCCCGCCCGGCGATCCCGGCGCCGCGCAGCACGAAAGCCTCGCCGGAGGCAAAGCCGTGTAGCCCGCCGCTGCGTCCGTCCGTCATCAGCACCACCCGGCGCCCACGCGCCGTCAGTTCCGCCGCCAGCGCCTCCGCTGGGAACAGGTGCCCGCCAGTACCCCCCGCAGCCACCACGACTGTCTGTACCGCAGGACCCCTCATCGCGCGCCCTCCCACACCTGCTCGGCACGGGTGCGGCGGCGGGTCAGCGCCAGCAGCATTCCAATCTCCAGCGCCACCGCCAGCACCGACGACCCGCCATACGACACGAAGGGCAGCGTCATCCCCTTGGTCGGGATCAGGTGCAGCGAGGACGCCATGTTGACGAACGCCTGCAGGCCGAAGCTCGTCACCAGCCCGGCGGAGGCCAGGACGATGAACATGTCCGCCTCCGCCAGCAGCCGCAGCAGGCAGCGCAGCACGATGAAGGCGAACAGCGCCAAAACGATCAGGCACATGATCATGCCGAACTCCTCGCCCACCACGGCGAACACGAAGTCCGCATGGGCGTCGGGCAGCATGTCCTTGACCCGGCCCTCGCCGGGTCCACGCCCCAGCAGGCCGCCGTTGCCGAACGCCTCCAGCGCGGTGTTGACCTGGTAGCTGTCACCCGACGTCGGGTCCAAGAAGCGGGTCACCCGGCTGCGCACATGCGGGAAGAACGCGTAGGCAGCGACCGCCGCCACCCCCAGCCCACCCGCGCCGATGCCCACGAACACCAGGTTCAACCCGGCGACGAACAGTTGCGAGAAAAACACCGCCGTCACCACGGCCAGCATCCCCATGTCCGGCTGCGACTTCAGCAGCAGCGCGATCACCGCGAACACCCCGCCCGCCAGGATCATGCCGGAGAACCGGCCGATCTGCTCGCCCTCTGCCAGCAGCCAGGCCGCGACGACGGCGAAGCAGGGCTTCAGGAACTCGCTGGGCTGCACGGTCATGCCGGGCACGCTGATCCAGCGGCGGGCGCCCTTGATCTCGACGCCGTGCACCAGCGTGCCGAACGTCAGCAGCAACGCCACGCCACAGCCCAGGATGGCCAGCCGCCGCACCCCGCGCGGCGACAGCAGCGACACGCCGACCACCACCAGCCCGGCCAGCGCCAGGAACACGACCTGCTTCAGGATGAACACGTCGCGGGACACGTGGATGCGCTCCGCCACGGACGGCGAGGCCGCCAGCATCATGACGTAGCCGAAGCCGATCAGGGTGGCGACCGCGACCAGCGTCCAGCGATCCACCGTCCACCACCAGCGGCCGAGGATGGAGGTGTCGTTACGGGACAGGACGGCCATCAGGCTGCTCCCTGCATAATGTCGGGCATGATGCTTGGCATCTCGCGCGCCAGCACGAGGTCACGGAACCGCTCGCCCCGTGCCTCGAAGCCGGAAAACTGGTCGAAGCTGGCGCAGGCCGGGGACAGCAGCACCACGGGCGCATGGACCCGCCGCGCCGCCGCCCCAGCCAGCGGCACCGCGGCATCGAGCGTGCCGGCCAGGTGATGCGGCACCCCGGCGCCAGCCAGGGTCGCAGCCAGGGCATGGGCATCCCGGCCGATCAGCTCGGCATGGGCGATCCGCGGGAACAGCGGGCGCAGCGCCTCGATCCCGCCGGCCTTGGCCTGGCCGCCGGCGATCCACACCAGCCGGTCGTAGCAGGCCAGCGCCCGGGCCGTCGCGTCGGCGTTGGTCGCCTTGCTGTCGTTGATCCAGGCCACGCCATCCACCACGGCCACCCGCTGCTGCCGGTGTGCCAGGCCGGCAAAGCTGGCGATCCCCCGCGCAATCGCCTCCCGCTCAACCCCGAGCGCGAAGGCCAAGGCCGCCGCCGCCGCCGCGTTCTGCGCATTGTGCTCGCCGGGCAGGGCCGGAGCGTCCGCCATTGCTATGATCGGCCCGGCGGCGTCGCGCAGAACCGTCCCATCGCACCAGACATCCGCCCGCCGGCAGCCCGAAATGGTCGTCCGACCACGCGCCAATGCGGCGCTGTCCGCATCGTCAATGCCAACCACGGCGGCATCCCCGGCGCCTTGCCGGTCAAAGACATGCGCCTTCGCCGCGGCGTAGCCCGCCATGTCGCCATGCCGGTCCAAGTGGTCCGGGCTAATATTCAGCAGCGCCGCCGCATCAAACCGCAGGGTTTGCAGCCGCTCCAGCATGTAAGACGACATCTCAAGCACATACACGCCGTCGTCGCCGAGCAACGGCAGGGCTAGCGACGCCGTACCCAGGTTGCCGCCCGCCGCGTTAGGCAATCCTGCTTCCGTCAGGACATGCGCCAGCAGCGCCGTCGTCGTGCTCTTGCCATTGGTGCCGGTCACGCCCGCGAACCGGGCGCGCGACCCGGCCGCACGCACCGCCTGGAACAGCAGCTCGGCATCCGACAGCACGGGGATGCCGGCAACCCCCGCCGCCACCGCCGCCGGGTGCGGAGCCGGCAGCCGGTGCGGAATGCCGGGGCTGAGCACCAGGGCGTCAAACCCGTCCAGCCCCAACCCTGGATCATGCAGCGGCAGCCCGGACGCCACCCGGGCGTCGGCCCGATCGTCCCACACGGCAATCTCTGCCCCCATCGCCAGCAACGCCTGCGCCACCGGCAGCCCGTTGCGGCCCAGGCCCACGACGGCATACCGCCGCCCGGCGAACAGGTCCGCCGGCCAGGCCATGATGCCGCCCGCGCTCCCCATGCCCGCGCTCATCGGATCTTCAACGTCGCCAGGCCCACCAGGGCCAGGATCATGGAAACGATCCAGAAGCGGATCACGATGGTCGGCTCGGACCAGCCCTTCTTCTCGTAGTGGTGGTGCAGCGGCGCCATCAGGAACACCCGCCGCCCCGTACGCTTGAACCAGAACACCTGGACGATGACGCTGACCGTCTCCACCACGAACAAACCGCCGACGATCGCCAGCACCAGCTCATGCTTAGTCGCCACCGCCACCGCGCCCAGCGCCCCGCCCAAGGCGAGGCTGCCGGTATCGCCCATGAACACCGCCGCCGGCGGCGCATTGAACCACAGGAAGCCCAGCCCGGCGCCCACCAGGCTAGCCAGGAACACGCCTAGTTCGCCAACCCCAGGCACAGGGTGAAGCTGCAAGTAGTCCGCAAACACCCGGTTCCCAACAAGGTAGGAGATCAGCGCAAACACCGCCGCCGCGATGATCGTCGGCACGATCGCCAGCCCATCCAGCCCGTCCGTCAGGTTCACCGCGTTGCTGGCGCCGATCATCACCACCATGCCGACCAGCGGGAACAGCACGCCGAGCGGGATCAGCACCTCCTTGAACACCGGCACCGTCAGCGCCGACCCCAGCGGCCCGCGCGTCAGCAGCATGATCCAGATGGCGCAGCCCAGGCCCATCAGCAGTTGCGCCACCAGCTTGCCGCGCGGCGACACGCCCTTGGTGTTGCGCTTGGACAGCTTCAGGAAATCATCCATGAAGCCGATGCAGCCGTAACCCAGCGTCAGCAGCAGCACCGCCCAAACATATCCGTTGCGCAGGTCCGCCCACAGCAGGGTGGAGGCGGTCAGCGACAGCAGGATCAGCACGCCGCCCATGGTGGGCGTGCCCTTCTTCTCGACCAGGTGCCGGGCCGGGCCATCGAGGCGGATCGGCTGGCCGCCGTTCTGCACCGACTTCAGCCAGCGTATCACCCGCGGGCCGAGCATCAAGCTAAGCACCAGCGCCGTCAGGCACGCAGCGCCCGAGCGGAACGTGATGTAGCGGAACAGGTTCGCCAGCACGAACTGGTCGGTCGAAAAGCGCGTGAAATAGACCAGCATCAGACCCGTTCCCCAGTGGCAGCATGGGGCGGCAGGCCCTCTAGGCGTTGGACGACCAGCCGCATCCGGCTGCCCAGGCTTCCCTTGACCAGCACGGCATCGCCGGGCCGGACGGCGTTGGCAACCAGCGACGCCAGGGTGGCGCTGTCCGGCGCATGGGCGCCGCGCTTCGCACCGGGCACGGCGTCGAACAGGTGCCGCATCAAGGGACCGCACGCATAAAGCACGTCCGCATCCCGCTCCACGGCATCCGCCAGGCCTTCGTGCTCGGTCCGCCCGAAGTCGCCCAGCTCCAGCATGTCGCCCAGCACCGCGACCCGCCGCCCCGGCATCCCCCGCAGCACGCCCAGCGCCGCACGCACGGAGGCCGAAGACGCATTGTAGCTTTCGTCCAGCAGCAGGATGTCCCCGGCCCGGCGCTGCTGGCCACGCCCCGCCACCGGCGACCAGCCATCCAGCGCCGCCGCGGCGCGAACCGGGTCCAGGCCGAGCGCATCGCATACGGCCAGCGCGGCGACCGCGTTCATCGCCATGTGCTGCCCGGGAGCATTCAGCCGGAACGCGACCTCCTGCCCGCCAACGGAGGCGCGCACCCCATCCCCCCAGGACAGCAGCCGGACATCGCCGGTTCCGCCAAAGCCGCGGACGGCAGCGCCCCGCGCCATGCGGCCGAAGAACGGGCTGTCCGCCGGCAGCACCAGGGTGCCGCCGGGCTGCAATCCCTCGCGTATGGACGCCTTCTCGTCGGCGATGGCCTCCAGGCTGCCGAGGTAGCCGATATGCGCCGAGGCGACGGCCGTGACGACCGCGACATGCGGAGCCGCCAGCCGGGCCAGCGGCACGATCTCACCGGCATGGTTCATGCCGATCTCCGCCACGCAGAACGCGGCATCCTGCTGCAGCAGCGCCAGGGTCAGCGGCACGCCCCAATGGTTGTTGTAGGACGCCTGCGCCGCATGCGTCGGCCCGAAGGCGGACAGCGCGGCACGCAGCATTTCCTTGGTGGTGGTCTTGCCGACGCTGCCGGTCACCGCGACGACGCGCCCGCCGAACCGCGCCCGCCCCGCCCGGCCCAGGGCAGTCAAGCCCTGCAACGTGTCGTCCACCACCAGCAGCGGCGCACCCTCCGGCATCCCATCCCTGCGGTGCACCATCACCCCGGCAGCGCCGCGCGCCAGTGCGTCGGCCACATGGGCGTGCCCGTCCCGCTCCCCGACCAGCGCCACGAACAGGTCGCCCGGCCGCAGGGTGCGGCTGTCAATGGACACCCCCGTCGCGTCGAACGGCACCGGCATGGCGCCACCCGTGGCGTCCCGCAGCGCCGCCGCGCTCCAAAGCGGGGTCATGCCGCCCCCACCAGCCGGCGCACCACGGAAACATCGTCGAAGGGCAGGGTCTCGGTCCCCACGGTCTGCCCCTGCTCGTGCCCCTTGCCGGCGACCGCCAGCACGTCGCCCGGTTGCAGCCCGTCCAGCGCGGCGGCGATGGCGGCAGCCCGGTCGCCGATCTCCAATGCGCCAGAACAGGCGGCCAGCACGGCAGCGCGTATGCTGGCCGGGTCCTCCGTGCGCGGGTTGTCGTCCGTGACCACCACCCGGTCGGCCAGGGCGGCAGCAGCAGCCCCCATCAGCGGACGCTTGCCGCGGTCCCGGTCGCCACCGGCCCCGAACACGACATGCAGGCGACCCCTTGTGTGCGGACGCAGGGCCCGCAGCAGCCGGTCCAGCGCATCGGGCGTATGGGCATAGTCCACGTAAACCGCGGCCCCATTCGGCAGCGTCGCCGCCAACTCCATCCGTCCGCGCACGCCGCGCAGCCCCGGCAGCAGGTCCAGCGCCGCCCCAGTGCCCGTCACCATCGCCAGCCCCGCTGCCAGCAGCGCGTTGTCGGCCTGGAACCGGCCCGGCAGCGGCAACTCGACAGTGCGGCGGACGCCATTGCAGTCCAGCTCCAGCGTCTGCCCATGCGGCTGCGGCGTTGCCCGCAACAGCCGGATCAGGCTGCCGCCCTCGCCCGTCGTGTGCAGCGCCGGGCCAGCCATGGCGCGCAGGGCCTCCAACGCCGCCGGCTCCAACTCCGCGCAGGCCACCGCGGGCGCACCCGCCGGCAGCACCGCCGAGAACAGCCGCAGCTTGGCCGCACGGTAGGCGTCCATCGTGCCGTGATAATCCAGGTGGTCCCGCGTCAGGTTGGTGAACCCGGCCGCAGCCAGCCGCACCCCGTCCAGCCGGCACTGGTCCAACCCGTGCGAGGACGCCTCCATCGCCACGCCCTGCACCCCATCCCGCGCCAAGGCAGCCAGCGTCTCCGCCAGCGTCACCGGATCGGGCGTCGTCAAACCAGGGCCGCCCACACCATCGGGGCCAATCAGCCCGAGCGTCCCCAGGCTAGCCGCCCGCACGCCCGACAGCGCGAGCATCTGGCGCAGGAACTCCGCCGTGCTCGTCTTGCCATTGGTGCCGGTGACCGCAACCACCACACGCGGCTGCGCCCCCGCATGCAGCGCCGCCATCAGGGCCAGGGCACGCCGAGGCTCCGGATCGGCAATCAGCGGACGCCGCGGCACGCCATCCGGCCAAACGGTATCCGGCGCCGCCAGCACCGCAACCGCCCCCCGCGCCACGGCCTCGCCGATGAACGCCCGCCCGTCCGCCCGGATGCCCGGCAGCGCGGCATAGATCATGCCCGGCCGCACCTGCCGGCTATCGGCGGTGATGCCCGTCATGCCCGCAGGCAGGCCCGGCGGCACCGCGATGTCCAACTCCGTCAGCATGTCACCGAGCCGCAACGGAGGTTACCAGGCCAGTCTCGCGCCCCGGCAGCACCGGCTCCTGAGCCTGCGTGGTGCCCGGCCCTGGTGCCGGATGCGGCGCCGGCACATGGGTCGCCGCCGTGCTGGCCGGGCGGCCCGGCTGCATGGAGATGGCGAGCGTCGCCTGCGTCGCCGCCGCCGTCACCGTTTCCGGCATCAGTCCCAGCATCGGCGCAATCCGCGAGATCACCCGACCTGCGCCTGGAGCACTCACTGCGCCAGCCGTCGAGTAGCCGCCAGTGCTGGCATTCCCCTTCGGCTCGTCCAGCATGAAGTAAACCGCATACTTCGGCTGATTCATCGGGAACACCGACATGAACGCGCTGATGTTCGAGTGCTTCTTATACCCGTGCCCCGAGTTCTTCTCCGCCGTCCCGGTCTTGCCGCCGACGAAGTAGCCCGGCACATCAGCCGGCTTGCCATACCCGTCCGTCACCACCAGCCGCATCAGCTTGCGTATGGTGTCCGAAGTGGACGACTGCATCACTCGCGTCCCCGCCTCCCGCGCCGCAACCGGATCCACCGCCAAAATCGTCGGCTTGAGCACATAGCCGCCGTTGGCCAGCGCCGCCGTGCCGCGCACGACATGGAGCGGCGACACCGCGATGCCGTGGCCGAAACCCACGGTCATCGTCGCGATCTCCTTCCAGTTGGCAAACGGCTGCACGATCGGCTGCCCCTGCTCAGGCAGCTCGATGCCGACGCGGGTGAACATGCCCATCGCGCGCAGCCAGGACTGCTGCCGCTCCGCGCCGACCGCCACCGCCATGTGCGCCGCCCCCAGGTTGCTGGAATAGGCGATCACCTCCGGGAAGTACAGCGCCCGGTGCTTGCCCTGGAAGTCCTGGATGGTGAAGCGGCCGATCTTGATGTCGTGCGCCGCGTCGTAGCTGTTCCAAAGGTGCCCCGCGCCGCTGTCGAGCGACATCGCCGCCGTTTGCAGCTTGAAGGTGCTGCCCGGCTCATACATGCCGGTGACGGCGCGGTTGAACCGCTGGTCCGGCGTGGCCTCGCCCGGCTTGTTGGCGTCGAAGTCCGGCAGGCTGACCATGGCGATGACCTCGCCGGTCCTGACGTCCATGACGATGCCGCAGGCGCCGATGGCCTGGAACTCGGTCATGGACTTCATCAGCTCGTCCCGCACCACCCCCTGCACACGCACGTCGAGCGACAGGCGCAGCGGCGTCGGATCATCACGCAGCCGCGCGTCAAAGGCGCGCTCGACCCCTGCGACGCCGTGCGCGTCCACGTCCACGTTGCCGATGGCGTGCGCGGCAACGCGGCCCTGGGGATAGCGGCGCCGCTCGGTGCCCTGGAAGTAGATGCCGGGGATGCCGAGGTTGTTGACCTCCAACTGCTCGCGCGGCGAGATGTTGCGGGCGAGGTAGACGAACTGCTTCTCGCTCGCCAGGCGGGCGCGCACCACGTCCAGGTCCAGGTGCGGGATGATCTTCTTCAGCTTCGCCGCGGCGTCGTCGGTATCCATCATCTCGCGCGGGTTGGCATACAGCCCGGCGGTCGGCAGCGAGATCGCCAGGATCTCGCCATTGCGGTCGGTGATCTGCGCCCGGGGGTGCGGGCTGGGATCGGGCACGGACATGTCGAGCGCGGCGCTTGGCGCGTCCCCGGCCGGGGTGGGGTCGGGCAGGCGCGCCATGTGCTCCAGCCGGCGGGACGCCATCGGGAACATCACCGTGGCGTCCGCGAGCTTCACGACGACGGCGCCGAACAACACCAGGAACCCGCCCGCGGCGATCACCAGCCGCCCGCGCGTCCGCTCCAGCGCGGCGCGGCGGGCGAGGTCCGGCGCGGTGACGCGGACCGTTTCCACCGGCGTGTGGCCGCCCAGCCGCGACGCGCCGCCAGGGGGCGGTGCGTCGGGGTGCGGAGCAAAGGGGGGCGCCTGCATCGGAGCAGCTCAGCGCGGCTGGGTGCCGTAGGGCACCGGCGGCGGCAGCGAGGGCCGCACCCCGCCCAGCGCCGATTGGGCCGCCGGCGCCGACGGCGCATATGCCGCCGCCGAGTATTGGCCACCCTGATAGGCGGGTGCGGGCGCGGCGGCAGCCGGCGCCGGGTGCGTCGCCTTAATCGGCGCAGCTACGACGTTGACCGTCGGCGCCGAAGCGCGAGACGGCGTCGTCGCTTGGCTTGACGAGGAGGCAACCGATGCCGGACGCGGCGCGGCAGACGCCTCCTCCCGCGGCTCGGCCCGCGCCGGCCGGGGCGGTGCCGGCG
>CAXTCI010000115.1:7448-16310 GCA_964242325.1 uncultured Acetobacteraceae bacterium | reverse complement strand
CGGCATGGATGAGCGCCTGCCGACGGCCCACGACGACCGACTGCCGACGGCAGGCGAAGCTTCGAAGCCCGGACGGAAGGAGGAGCCGCCGACCGCAGCCCCAACCCCGACCCCGACCACCTTCGACGCGTCGAAGTATCCCGAGCGTGCCCTGGACATCGTCGGTGCCTACATATTCATCATGTATCATGAGTACGGCCACTTCATGGCTGGCGAGCTGAAGCTTCCGGTCGTCGGGCCGGAGGAGGACATGGCCGACGAGTTCGCTGCCCAATCCTGGGTTCAGGCCGTGCGCGAGCACCCGGCACTGATGCCGCTTGCGCTCGGGGGCGCCAAGTTCTGGATGTATACGTCGAAGCAGGCCAAGGCCTCCGGGCAGGAAGCGCCCTGGTACGACGAGCATGCGCCGGACGAGCGCCGGTTCGCCTCCATGCTGTGCACGCTGTATGGCGCCTTCCCCGACAACTTTGGTTCGATAATAGATAACCTGAAATTGCCGGACTACCGGCGGCGCGGGTGCATCGAGATGGCGGCGCGGCGTGGCAATGCCTGGAAGACGCTGCTCCGCCCGTATCGCCGCGCCAACGCCGCGGTCAATCCGGGCGACGCGCCAGCAGACGCGAAAGGCGGACGGGTGACGGTGGACATCCAGCCGTCCAAGACGAACGACGGTGCGCTCATTTACAACACCGTTGCCAACGCCGGCTTCGACAAGTTCATGAACGGTCTCAGCAGCGTTTATGTGCTGCCGCGCGACACCAAGTTCGTCATGCGAGACTGCGGCACCATCAACTCGTTCTACACGCCCCGCGATGGCTCGGTGACGCTGTGCTACGAGATGCTCAGCTACATCAACAAGCTTTTCAACGCCTATGAGGGGGACAACGCCGCGACGCCGGCTTCCACTTCATCTGGAGGGCAGACGTTGACCGGCCTGCTGTCCGGGGCGTGGCACCTGCAGTTGAGCGGCAAGAACGGCGTGAAGCTCGACGGGATGTTCGTCTTTCGCCCGGACAGCAGCTACACAAGCTCCATCACCGCCGCGGGCACGACGGAGCGTGCAATCGGAAGCTGGAGCGTGGCGGCCGACGAGTCGCACCGGATCGTGCTGACGCTACAGCGCCAGTCTGGGCAGAGATGCGCCCGCGGGGGATGCCGGCAGATGAGCGGCGGAGAGCCACAGCGCATTCCCTTGACGCCGGTGAACCACGATACGCTGCGGCTGGGCGAGGCCGGCACGCTGACCCGGCTGCCACAGCAGTGAAGGGCGTCAGCCTCCGCCGCCCTCCCCTGCGTCAAGGTTGAGCATGAATGCGCCCCGGCCGAACCGCCTGCCCTGCGGGCTGAGGAAATCCAGCACTCCCGTCAGGCGGCCTCCGCGCATGCTCATCCGGCCCGAGGCTTGGAAGAACGTCCCGCCGTCATCGTAGGTGTAGGTCAGGATCAATGCGCCGCTCGGTTCGATGCGGCCGGAAATCGGCGCGACGGCGCGCATAGCGCGATTGCCGACCTGGCCGCCAATACCGCCTTCGCTGTCAATCGCCAGCGCCACCGGGCCGGACTGCCGGTTGCCGGCGTCTGTCCAAGAGCCGCGCCATGACCCGGCGAAGGGCGACTGTGCCCAAGCGGCGGTGGGCAGCAGCATGCATAATGCGACCAGGGCGCGGATCGTCTCGGGCATGGCAGGTTCCTCCGGGCTTTCCGCCGAGGCGATCCTAGACCTCGGCCACGCCGGCGCGGACCTCGATCATACGCATCAGGGTTTCTAGCCGGTCCGCTTCCTCGGGCGGCTTATCGGGGCGCAGGCGGGCGACGCGGGGGAAGCGCAGGGCCACACCGCTCTTGTGCCGGCTGCTGAGCTGGGCCGCGTCGAAGGCGATCTCCAGCACCAGGCCGCGCTCCACTTCACGCACGGGTCCGAAGCGGTGGACGGTGTGGTTGCGTATCCAGCGGTCCAGGTGGACCAGCTCGGCATCGGTGAAGCCGGAGTAGGCCTTGCCGACCGGGACCAGCTCGCCGTCCTCGCGCCATAGGCCGAAGGTGTAGTCGGAGTAGTAGCTGCTGCGCTTGCCGTGGCCGCGCTGGGCATACATCACGACGGCATCGATGGTCAGGGGGTCGCGCTTCCACTTCCACCATTGGCCCTTTGGCCGGCCGGGGACGTAGGCGCTGTCGCCGCGCTTGAGCATCAAGCCCTCGATGCTGGCGGCTCGGGTGCCGTCGCGTATGGCGGAGAGTTCCTCGACGGTGCGGAACGGGATCATCGGCGACAGGTCCATGCGGGTGGGCTGGTGCAGGGTGTACCAGGCTTCCAGCCGTGCCCGGCGCTCGTCGAACGGTAGGGTGCGGAGGTCCACGATGCCGTCGAACAGCAGGTCATACAGGCGCACCCAGACTGGGAAGTCGCGCAGCATCTTAGGACCGGGGGTTTTGCGGTTCAGGCGCTGCTGCAGGTCGGCGAAGGGGGCGACTGTGCTGTCCCTGACCACCATCAGCTCGCCGTCGAGCACGCCGTGGAAGGTCATGGCGTCGAGGATTTCCGGGAAGGCGGCGCTGATGTCGTCGGCGCCACGGGAGTAGATGCGGCTGCCCTGCGCGGTGGCTACCAGTTGGACGCGGATGCCGTCCCACTTCCATTCGGCGCGGTAGGCCGTGGGGTCGAGGGCGGCCAGGTCTGGGGCTTCGAGCGGGTGGGCCAGCATGGGTGGGCGGAATACCGGGGCGCCGGCGGGGTCGGGCTTGTCGCCGCGGCCCTCCAGCCAGGCGAACAGGCCGGTGTAGGGGGGTGCCAGGCCGTGCCAGATTTCCTCGATGTGGTCTGGCTCGACGTGGCCGCCGGCTAGTTCGGCCAGGGCGGTCTTCGCCAGGCGGGCCGAGGCGCCGACGCGGAGGGAACCGGTGATCAGCTTCAGCAGGGCGTAGCGGACGGAGGCGTCGGAGGCGTCTAGCCAGCCGGCCAGTACGCGCGGCAGGTCGGCCTTTGGGGTGGTGAGCAGGGTCTGGACGACTTCAGTCATGGTTGGCGGGCCGGCGTTGGTGCGGGCGGCGGGCCAGATGAGCGCCACTGTCTCGGCCAGGTCGCCGACATAGTCGTGGGACATGGCGAACAGGACGGGGTCGGTGCGTTCCTCGGCCAAGGTGCGGATCAGCAGGGGCTTGGCGGCGTCGAACGCCAATTCTCCGGTTAGGGCGGCGAGGCCGAAGCCGCGGTCGGGGTCGGGCTGGGTGGTGAAGTAGCGGCGGAGGAGGGCGATCTTGGCGAGGCGGCCAGGGGTGAAGACCAGGCGCTCCAGCAGTTCGGCGAAGGCGATCATGGGGCGGGTTGGAGTTGGCTGGCGGCGGGGGGCGGCGGGGGACTGGGCCTGACGGCTGTGCCGGGGAGTAGCTGGCTGCTCCCTTTCCCTTCGGGAGAGGGTGAGGGAGTCTTGGCTTCGTAGCGGGGCATATTGGCACTGTTGGGGGGAGGATCGGGTTGCGACATGGTGGTGCTTGCCCTCCCCCTCACCCTAACCCTCTCCCGGAGGGAGAGGGGACTGGTTGCGGAGCGAGGTAGGCTGGCGCCGTTGGCGGGGGGTTCGGATTGGGATGGGGTGGTGCTTGCCCCTTCCCTCACCCTTTCCTGGAGGGAGAGGGAACTGGCGGCAGTGATGGTGCTCACGACTGCTCTGCCTGGGCTGGTGGGGGGGCATCCTCTTCTTCGTCGCCGTAGCCTACCAGGCGGAGGGCGCGGCCGCGGATGCCGCGCTTGGCGGCCTCGTGGATCAGGGCCTCCTCGCGGCCGTGGGTGACCCAGACTTCCGGGGCGGCGACTTCGTCTAGGGTGGCGTTCAGTTCGTCCCAGTCGCTGTGGTCGCTGATGACCAAGGGGAGTTCGACGCCCTTGCTGCGGGCGCGCTGGCGCACCTGCATCCAGCCGGAGGCGTTGCAGACTACCGGATCGGCCATGCGCCGAGCCCAGGGGCCGGTGATGGCGCCGGGCGGGGCGATCACGATGGCGCCGCGCAGGAGTTCCTTGTCCGCCTTGGACTTGGCGGTCGCCGGGCGCAGGTCGCCCAGCGGGATGCCCATGCGTTCATAGGCTTCGCAGAGCGCCACCTGGGCGCCGTGCAGGTAAATCGGCCGGTCCCAGCCGGCCCGGCGGAGAAGCGCGATCAGGCGCTGCGCCTTGCCCAGTGCGTAGGCGCCGATGACATGCGTGCGATCCGGGAACAACGCCACGCTGTCCAGCAGCTTTGCCACCTCGTGTTCCGCCGGGGGGTGACGGAATACCGGGAGGGCGAAGGTGGCCTCGGTCACGAAGACGTCGCAGGGAATGGGCGCGAATGGGAGGCAGGTCGGGTCGGGTTGGCGCTTATAGTCGCCGCTGACGACGGCGCGGCTGCCGCGCCACTCCATCGCGACTTGGGCGCTGCCGAGGACATGGCCTGCTGGCTCCATCCAGACGCGCACGCCGTTGAGGTCTATTGCTTCGCCATACTCCAGGGCTTGCTGAACGGCACCGGCGCGACCCTGGCCCATGCGGACGTCCATCAGGGCCAGAGTTTCCGGGCTGGCGAGCACGGCGTCTTGGCCGGGACGGGCGTGGTCGCTGTGGGCATGGGTGATGATTGCGCGGGCGACGGGGCGCACGGGGTCTATGTGGAAGCCGCCGGGTTCGCAGAACAGGCCATCCGGCAGGACTTTCAGCCAAGTCTCGGGGTGCGGCATGGGCGGGTCAGGACCCGGGCGCGCAGCCCAGGTCCCGGTTGGTGTCAGCCCTGCTTGCGGGTGTTGTCCGTGGTGAGCGGCACCGGCACCCAGCGTAGGCCCTCGCTGCTCTGCACCAGCATCAGCACGGTCTTGCGGTTTTGCTTGCGGTAGCGGTCCATGCGCTCCTGCACATCGGCCGGGGTGCTCACAGGCTCCTGCTGCACTTCGACGATCACGTCGCCGGGCTTGAGGCCGCGTCCGGCCGCGGCGCCGTCCGGCGAGACGTCGGTCACGACGACGCCCTTCTGATCCGCGCCGATCTTGAACTTGTCGCGCATCTCATCGGTGATGGACGACAGCCGGGCGCCCAGGCCGCTGACTTCCGTGTTGCGGTTGACGGGCGGGTGCGGCGGCACCGGAGTGTTGCTAGCGACCTGCTGCGGGCTGTCGGGCAGTTCGCCGACCTGGGCCTGCACGGTCACCTCCTTGCCGTCACGCCAGACGACGACTGGGACATCCTTGCCGATCACCGTCTCGGCGACGATACGCGGCAGGGTCTTCATCTCCTTCACGTCCTGGCTGTTGAAGCGCAGGATCACATCGCCGTTGTGGATGTTCGCCTTGGCTGCCGGGCCGTCGTCGGTCACGCGGGCGACCAGGGCGCCACTGCTGTCCTTCAGGCCCAGGCTTTCGGCGATGTCGGGGGTGACCTGCTGGATGTTGACACCCAGCCAGCCGCGGCGTGCCCGGCCGTAGTCGCGGAGCTGCTGCACCACGGCCTTCGCCATGTTAGACGGTATGGAGAAGCCGATGCCGACCGATCCGCCGCTGGGCGAGTAGATGGCGGTGTTGATGCCGATGACCTCGCCGTTCATGTTGAACAGCGGACCACCGGAGTTGCCGCGGTTGATGGCTGCGTCGGTCTGGATGAAGTCGTCGTAGGGACCCTGGCGGATGTCGCGGCCGCGGGCGCTGATGATGCCGGCCGTGACGGAGCCGCCGAGGCCGAAGGGGTTGCCGATGGCAAGCACCACGTCGCCGACCCGGCCTGAGTCGCTGTCGCCAAAGGGCACGAACTTGAGGGGCTTGTCGGATTCGACCTTCAGCAGGGCCAGGTCGGCCTTGTCGTCCTTGCCGACCAGCGTTGCCTTCAGCGTCGTGTTGTCCTGCAGGGTCACGCTGATTTTGTCGGCGCCATCAATCACGTGGTTGTTGGTGACGATGTAGCCGGCGGGGTCGATGATGAAGCCGGAGCCGAGGCTGACCGCACCCTCGCCGTCGCCGTGCGGACTCTGCTGCGGTCCGCCGCGGCGGCCCTGCTGACCGCCCTGCTGGCCACCCGGACGGTTGCGGTCCAGGAAGTCGCGGAAGAACTGCTCGAACGGGCTGCCCGGCGGGAACTGCGGAACCTCGGGTCCGGCATCCCGGTCGGCCCGCACGTCGGCCTTTTGGGTGGAGCTGATGTTCACCACCGCCGGCAGCAACTGCGCGGCCAGGTCGGCGAAGCTGTCACCGGCGGCACGGGCCTGGGCAGGCTGCGCGACGAGCGCGGGGATAACGGTGGGAAAGGTGAATACGCTGGCAAGCGCCAGGACGCGGAGGGTGTGACGACGCATCTCAAGACTCCCGTGGGTGGGCCGGTTTCCGGTCAAGTATGACGCAACATGTGGTGTCAATCTGGATTGCAAAAGGGATCACGGCTTCGGGGCCTCACGCAGCATGCGGAGGAAGTCGCTGTCCGGAGTCAGCACCAGGCGGGACTGGCCGCTGGTGAAGGTGTCTCGGTAGGCCTGCAGGGTGCGGTAGGTGCTGTAGAACTCGGGGTCCCTGCCGAATGCGTCGGCGTAGATCTTGGTGGATTCGCTCTCCCCTTCACCGCGCAACCGGTCGGAGTCGGCACGGGCGTGGGCCAGCAGCACGGTGCGCTCGCGTTCGGCGTCGGCGCGGATGCGGGCGGATGCCTCGGCACCCTCGGCGCGGGCCTGGCGGGCGATGCGCTCGCGCTCGGACTTCATGCGGTTCAGGATCGCGGTCGTGTTCTCCTCGGGGAGGTCGGCGCGGCGCAGGCGCACGTCCTCCACAGCGACGCCGAACTGGCGCATCTCGTCCGTTACCTGGCCGCGCACCAGGCCCATGATGCGGCCGCGGTCGGCGGACAGCACGTTTAGCAGGGTCTCGCCGCCCAGGACGCGGCGCAGGGCGGAGGTCACCACGGAGTTGAGGCGTCCGCGGATGTTGTTCTCGGCGGGGCCGACGGTCTGGAAGTAGCGCAGCGGGTTATCGATGCGGAACCGGGTGAAGCTGTCCACGATCAACCGGCGCTGGTCGGAAAGGATGACCTCCTCGCCGGGTGTCTCGAAGTCCAGCAGGCGGCGGTCGAAGTTGATGACCGTCTGCACGAACGGCGTCTTCACGTGCAGGCCCGGCGTGTTGATGACGCGGATGGGCTGGCCGAACTGGGTGATGAGGACCTGTTCGGTTTGCCCGACGGTGAACAGGCTGGAAGCGAGCAGGACCAGGATGACGACGCCGGCGATGCCAGCGAGCATGAGGCGGTTCATCGCGCTGGTGCCGCCGGCGGCTGGGCTGGCGCGGGCGGGCGCACGGTGTCGAGCGGCAGGTAGGGCACGATGCCGCGCAGCTTGTCATCCACAACGATGCTGGGCGACTTGGTCAGAATTTCCTGCATCGTTTCGATATACAGGCGGCGGAGGGTCACGTCCTTGGCGGCGGTGTAGGCGTTGTAGACGCTGAGGAACCGTTGGGCTTGGCCTCCGGCTTCGGCGATGTTGGCCTGGCGGGAAGCGTCGGCCTCCGCGGTCAGGCGGGCGGCGTCGCCGCGGGCACGGGGGACGATGTCGTTGCGGAAGCTTTCGGCCTCGTTGCGGGCGGTCTCGGCGTCGGTGTTGGCGCGCTGGACGTCGCGGAAGCTTTCGATGACGGCGTTGGGCGGGTCCACCTTCTGCAGCTGGACCTGGGTGATCTCCACGCCGGTGCCGTACTGATCGAGGATGCCCTGGGTGCCGGACTTGACCTGTTCCTCGATGCTGGCGCGGGCTTCGGTCAGGGCGGGCTGGATGGGGGTGCGGCCGATGACTTCGCGCATCATGCTCTCGGCGGCGGACTTCACGGTGTATTCGGGGTTGCGGGTGTTGAACAGGAAGGCGCCGGCGTCGCGGATGCGCCAGAACACCGACAGGTTGATGTCGATGATGTTCTCGTCGCCGGTCAGCATCAGGGCTTCCTGCGGCACGTCCGCCGCCCCGCCGCGGTTGCTGTCGCGGCCTGCATCGCCGCCGGGGAAGACGCGGTTGGTGTCGGGGGCGCCGCGGTAGCCGATCTCGATGCGGTTGATCAGGGTGGTGGCGGGGGTCAGCGCGGTCTCGATGGGCCAGGGGATGTGGTAGTTCAGGCCGGGCGCGGTCTTGCCGACGAAGGCGCCGAAGCGGAGGACCACCCCCTCCTGGTCCGGCTGGACGCGGTAGAAGCCGCTGGCGAGCCAGGCCACCAGTGCGACTAGGCCGATCAGGCCGAGCAGCCGGCCGTTTGCCTGCGGGCTGCCGCGGCCGCCGCCGGGTCCGCCGGGCAGGACGCGGCGCACGCCGGCCTGGATGCGTTCCAGGATCTCGTCCATGTCGGGCACGCCTTGGCCACCGCCCCATGGCCCGCGGTTGGGCTGATTGGGCTGATTGGGCTTGCGCGGGGGCGTGTTGCCGGGAGTGCCCCAGGGCGAAGGTCCGCCACCGTTGTTCCAAGACATAAGGGTGCGATGGCTCCAGAAGTTTGGGGCGGGTCGGTTTGCAGCCGGGCCGTCGCTCCGCCATATGGCGGGCACGGTTCGTCTGCATATTGACCGCGCCGAGAGGATATACAAGCAATGGCCGCCTTCTCCACTGCCCGCCCGACGCCTGACACGTTGCGGGAATGCCTGCGCACGCTGGCTGATCCCCGTACCGGGAGGGACATCGTGTCGGCCGGGCTGGTGGACAGCTTGGAAGCCCGGGACGGGCTGGTGCATCTCGCGCTGCGGTCGGACCGGGCGGCAGCGGCGGCGATGGAGCCGGTGCGGGCGGCGGCGCAGGCGCTGCTTGCGCGGCAGCCTGGGGTGGTGAATGCGACCGCGGTGCTGACGGCGCACCGGGCGGCGGCGCCTGCGGCCCCTGCCCCTGCCCC
>CAXTCI010000115.1:0-7348 GCA_964242325.1 uncultured Acetobacteraceae bacterium | reverse complement strand
GCCCCTGCCCCTGCCCCGCACAGCCATGGTCCGGCTGCGCCTGCCGGCAAGGGCGCGGCGAAGGCGCCGCTGCTGCCGGAGGTGAAGCACATCGTCGCCGTCGCCTCGGGGAAGGGCGGCGTCGGCAAGAGTACGACGGCCGTGAACCTGGCCGTGGCGTTGGCGCAGCAGGGGCTCAAGGTTGGGGTGCTGGACGCCGACATCTATGGGCCGAGCCTGCCGCGGATGCTGGGGTTGTCGGCGAAGCCGGAGCTGCGGGACGGCAGCATGGTGCCGCTGCGGGCCTGGGGGTTGCAGGCGATGTCCATCGGTTTCCTGGTGGACCCGGACACGGCGATGATCTGGCGCGGGCCGATGGTGATGGGCGCGCTGGAGCAGATGATGGGCCAGGTGCACTGGGGGGCGCTGGACGTGCTGGTAGTGGATATGCCGCCGGGCACGGGGGACGCGCAGCTTACGATGGCGCAGCGGGTCAGCTTGTCGGGGGCGGTGATCGTCAGCACGCCGCAGGACATCGCGCTGATCGATGCCCGGCGGGGCGTGCGGATGTTCGAGAAGACGCTGGTTCCGGTGCTGGGGCTGATCGAGAACATGAGCACTTTCAACTGTCCGAACTGTGGGCATGTGACGGAGCTGTTCGGCCACGGGGGCGCCCGGCGGGAGGCGGAGGCTTTGGGGATACCGTTCCTGGGGGAGGTGCCGTTGCTGCTGGACATCCGGGTGACGGGTGATGCCGGCACCCCGATCACTGCGGCGGCGCCGGATAGCCCGGCCGCCAAGGCATTCGCGGCCATTGCGGCGCGGGTTTGGGACGGGCTGGCTGGAGCCAAGGTGGCGGCACCCCGGATCGTGATGGACTGATTGGGGATGGATTGGTTGGGAACAGACTGGTTGGGAGTGGATTGACCGGGATGGAGGGCTTGGCGGACGGGATGCTGCGCGGCTTCTGGTATCTGGCCGTGGTGGGCAGGCATTTGCGGCGCGGCAAGACGATGCCGGTGACGTTGCTGGGGGAGGACTTGCTGCTGGGGCGGCGGCCGGATGGGTCGGTGTTCGCTGTGGGGGATTCCTGCCCGCACCGGGGAATGCCGATGCGGCATGGGTCGTTCGACGGGGATAGCCTGCGGTGCTGCTACCATGGGTGGGTGTTCCGGAGCACGGATGGGTGCTGCACGGAGATACCTTCCTTGGCGCCTGGCAATGGGACGGACCCTGCCCGCTTCCGGCTGCGGACCCGGCCGGCGCGGGAGGTGCAGGGGAATGTCTGGGTGTTCGTCGGGGACGGCGAGCCGGGGCCGGTGCCGGAAATCCCGGGGTTCGATGGGGCGGTGCCGCAGGTTTCGACGACGATGCAGTTTCCGTGCAGCTCGGACCTGGCGGCGATGGGGTTCTTTGATCCGGGGCACCCGGCGTTCGTGCATACCTCGCGCTGGTGGAAGAGCAACCCGGCGGCGAACCTGCGGCTGAAGGAGAAGACGTTCGAGCCGGACGGGATGGGGTTCCGGATGCAGCGGCATCACCTGAAGCAGGGTGGGAACCCTTATCGGCTGCTGGGCAAGGACGTGCATATTGATATCGGCATCCAACTGCCGGGCACTCGGATCGAGGTGATCCAGGGGAGCCGGCATAGCGCGGCCATCCTGGCTGCGGCGACGCCGATCGGGCCGAATGTTACGGATGTGCATTACTGCGCTTATTGGACCGTGCCTTGGCTGGCGCCGTTGAAGCCGGCGATGGCTTGGATGGCGCGGGATTTCCTGGGGCAGGACCGGGTGGTGGCCGAGCGGCTGATGAGCAACCCGGCGCCGCCGCCGCCGCTGTTCGTGGGGGACCCGGATACCCAGGTCCGGTGGTGGATGCGGTTGAAGAAGGAGTATCTGGCGGCTCGGGCGGAGGGGCGGGCGTTTGTTAATCCGCTTCGGGGGCAGGTGTTGCGGTGGCGGAGCTGAGGCTGGTCCGTTGTTGCTGACGGGGCTAGCGCGGGAGGCCTTGGCGGCGACTTTGGTTTAGCGGGATTGGCAGTTGCCCGTTCCGCAGCCAAGACCCCCTCACCCCGACCCTCTCCCGGAGGGAAAGGGAGCGGGCAGTGGTTAGCGTTCCAGGGTTTCCATCAGTTCGGTCCATTCCCGCTTGGAGAGTCCGCTGCCGGGCTGTTCGACGGGTTCCCCCGCCAGGAGCCGGCGCACTACGGCCAGCATCCCGGCTGACAGGGTGACGGCGCCCATCCGATAGTCCTGGAACGCCTGGTAGGTCAGCGGCACCCAGGCCTGCACGGCGCCGAGCATGGCGTCGGCATAGACCCTGATCTCATACTGGGCATGGCTGTCGGCGCGGAGCGACAGGAAGCCGAGCAGGTTGTGCAGGTCGGCCTTCCAATACCATTGCGTGTAGGTGTTGAGGGTCAGGTTCATCCGCGCCAGCTCGCGGGCGAGGCCGAGACGTGCCGGGTCGGTGGGCTGGCCGTCGGGGGTCTCGTTCAGCATGTGGGCGTAGTGGTCATAGGTCAGGCTGGCGTCGGAGCGCAGCAGGTGGAGGACTTCGGCGGCTTCGTTGCCCTGCAGGACCTCGCCGCGGCCTTGGCGGTTGGTGCTGCTTTGCGCCGCGAGGTGCTCGGGGGCGGGGATGTAGAATTCGCGGTCTAGGATCGAGTAGCGGGCGGAGTACTCGTTTACGTTGGCCATGCGGTGCCTGATCCACTGGCGGGCTACGAAGATCGGCAGCTTTACGTGGAACTTGATCTCGCACATCTCGAATGGGGTGCTGTGCCGGTGGCGCATGAGGTAGCGGATCAGGCCGGCGTCCTCGCTGACCCGACGGGTGCCGCGGCCGTAGCTGACCCGGGCCGCCTGCACGACGGCTCCGTCGTCGCCCATGTAGTCGATCACCCGGACGAAGCCGTGGTCCAGCACGGGCATGGGCTGGTAGAGCATGGCTTCCAGCGCGGGGACGGTGGCTCGTAGGGTGGGGTGTGCCGTGTCGCGTTGGGCGGCGACTTCGGAGAGCTGGTCTTGGGTCAAGGGCATGAGGGCAGGTTATCATGCCCGGGCGCCGATTCTGCTAGACGGTTCTCAGGCCTTACCTGGCAGGAGTCGGGGTATGGGAGCCGGGAGGCGTTGCACCTTGGCCTTGGAGGCTTCGGTGCTGTTGCGTTGGGGTTTACTGCGTCGGAGCCGAGACCCCCTCACCCCGACCCTCTCCCGAAGGGAGAGGGGGAAGAGGCGGCGGTGTTACTTGTGGTGGGAAGCCTCTGGTAATCCTTCGCGGGATCGCCTATCTTCATGGCGCTGTAACAACGGCTATGGTGATAAACGGCAGTTGGAATAAGCGTTGTGGACCCGGGGGCAGTGCCCGGCGCCTCCACCACCCTCTCCAGGGTGGATGCGGGGGCGACACAGGCTCGACACGCGTAGTAAAGACCTGCTTTTTGCTCGGCATGATACCGCCGTTATCGGGTCAAATCACAAGTGCCAATGACAATCATGAGGCGCTCGCGATCGCTGCGTAAGCAGTGACACGCGCGGTCCGGGGGGTACCGGGCAACAGAAACCCCCCACTTCCGTTCCTACCTCGTGCGCCGCACCATCTGCACGCCGAACAGCTTGTCGGCTGCTTTTTGCTGGGTTGCCGGCATTGCCGCATACAGCGGCCCGAAGGCGTCTGCCAACTGCTTCAGGCCCCTCGCGTGGGCATCGGCAACGGCTTGGTATGTTTGGATGTCTTCAATTGCGCTCATAGGCTGCGGTTTGTTGAAGCGCGCCTGCATGGCGTCGCCTACACCACTTGCACTGTCCATCATTGCGGTGGCCACCGGGCGCCAAAGCTCTTCCTGCTCCGGCGTGATGGCGAGCTGGTCGTGGAGCCGGTGGACCCGCTTTTCGATGTCGCCCTTCGGCGCGGTTTGCAGCGCAGCCGTTGCCGGGCTGACTGCCGGCCGCGCAGTCCCGGCCGCAGGAGTGGGCTGCGCCGCAGCGGGGTAAGCCGCTCCCAGGATCAGGCCTGCGCCACAGAAGGCGGCAACCCGCAACAGGTGATGCAGGCGCTTAGGATCGGTCATGCTATGCTCCGAAAGTCGTTGTTGAACATGTTCGGCCATGCCACGACCCGATGAGGCCGGGCATTGGCACCGGGGCTAACGATGGCCGCCTCCACCACCACCGTGGGAGCCGCCGCCTCCACCGTGGAAGCCGCCGCCACCATGGAAGCCGCCGCCGCCATGGAAGCCACCTCCAGGTCCGCCACCGCGGATACCCGGCCCTCCCCGGAATCCACCCCTGCCATAACCGCCGAAGCCGCCGCCATAGCCGCCATAGGCGAAGCCGAACGGTTCATAGATCGGTGGCAACACGGCATAGCCGGGACCGCCGTAATAGGCTCCGTAGCCCGCGCCGCCTGGGACACAGCCGTAGCCATAGGAATAAACGTATCCGTTTGGGCAATAAGCTTGCGCCGTCGCAGGCTGCCAGGCGGCTGATGCGAGCATGGCGACACCACCCAGCAGCGCCGCGCCCAATATTTGCTGCCGCATTTCCATCTCCTGGCTTGCAGCCAGGCTCAGCGCCTTGGCGAACACTAACGTGGAGCGGGGCCAAAGGTTTCCCCTGGCACGGAGGCGTCATCCTCGCTGAACCCCCCAGAACACCGGCATTCCCGGCTGGATGCCGGCAAGCTCCGCCCGGTGCGCCATCTGCTGGAACTGCTGGCCCAGCGGTATGTAGGGCACGTCCTGGAACGCCTGCAGCTGCATCCGCTCCGCCAGGGCCTGCTGCGCCGGCAGCCCGTCGGCGCGCAGCCAGTCGTCGCGCAGTGTTTCGAGTGCCGGGCTGTTGGGCCAGCCTGGTGCCGCATGCAGGCCGTTGCCGCGCAGGAAGGGATGGCCGGCCGGCGTTGCTTGGTCCAGGCCGGACCAACTGGTTTGGAATACGCTCCAGCCGCCCTTCTCCACCGGCTCCATGCTGGTGCGGCGCTGCACCGCGGTGCCCCAGTCCATCGTTTGCGCGTCGAGGTTCAGGCCGAGGCGGCGGAATAGGTCCGCGGTGACCTCGGCCAGGGCGTTGGTGCTGGGGATGTCGGTGGGGACCAGCAGGGCCACGCGCTCGTTGTTGTAGCCGGCGGCCTCGATCTCGCGCCGGCTGCGGTCGAGGTCGCGCGGACGGGTGATCGCGTCCATGCCGGCGCCGCTTGCCAACGGGGTGCCGGGGCAGAAGTAGCCGATGCCGTCCGCCCACTGCTCCCGGTCGGGGCCGGAGATGGCCTGCATGTGGTCGGCCTGGGTGACGGCGCCGAGGACCGCGCGCCGGATGGCTGGGTTGTCGAACGGCGGGTGGAGCTGGTTGAAGCGCATGGTGCCGATGATGCCGGTGGGGTCCTGGGTGCGGACCACCAGGCGCTTGTCGGCGCGCAGGCGCGGCAGCAGGTCGGGGTTCGCGGCCAGCCACCAGTCGGCCTCCCCCGTTTGCAGGGCGGCACCGGAGGTGGCGGCGTCGGGGATGACCAGCCATTCCACCCGGTCGAACCCGGCGCGCTTTGGGCCTGCGGTGCGGGAGGGGGTGCCGTTGGGGCGGGGCACGTAGGCGTCGAAGCGGGCATAGGCCACGCGGGCGCCGGGCACGCGCTCGTCGGCGAGGAAGCGGTAGGGGCCGCTGCCGACCATCTCCGACACTTGGTGGAAGGCGTCGGTTGCCGCCAGCTGCTCCGGCATGATGCAGCAGGGGCTGGGGGCGGTCTTGGCCAGCGCGTCCGGCAGCAGGGGGAACGGCCGGCTGAGGCGGAAGGTGATGCTGCCGTCGTCTGGCGCCAGAAGCTCATCGGTTGCTGCGAGCAGCGCCTGGCCGAAGGTGTCCCGGGTGCCCCAGCGGCGTATGCTGGCCACGCAGTCCCGCGCCAGCACGGGGGTGCCGTCATGGAAGCGCAGGCCGGGGCGCAGACGCAGGTCCCAGCGCAGGCCGTCGGATGATGGACCCGCGGCCTCCAGCATCTGCGGCTGCGCGGCATAGTTGGCGTCCTGGCCGAACAGGGTGTCGAACACCAGGAAGGCATGGTCGCGGGTCTGGTAGCTGGTGGTCCAAACCGGGTCCAGCACCGCCAGGTCGGCCTGCGGGATGAAGCGCAGCGGCCGTGCCTCCGCCCCGCGGCCGATCCGCGGTGCCGCCAGGGTCGCCAACCCGCCTGCCAATGCCGTGCGCCTGTGCATGTCCCGATCCCCTCGCCGCACGCCGATGTGCATGACGGGGCCGAGCCTGCCACAGGGCATCACATCAGGCACCCCGTTCCAATCCGCCGTGGGAGTCGCTAAAGCATGTGGGATGGAAGACAATGACGACGGCGCTGCCGGCCGGCCCGACAGCTTGCTGCCCTACGATGCCTGGACCGAGGAGGCGCTGCGCCACGTCGTGGTGCGCGCGCTGGCCCATGTCGGCGCGCAGGGGATGCCGGGCGAGCACCATTTCTACCTGAGTTTCCGCACGACCTGGCCCGGCGTCACCATCCCGGCCCGTTTGCTGGCGCAGTATCCGCACGAGATGACCATCGTGCTGCAGCACCAGTTCTGGGACCTGCAGGTGGACGAGGGCGAGGGCTGGTTCAGCGTCGGCCTGTCGTTCGGCAACATTCCTACGACGCTGGTCGTGCCGTTCGCCGCCGTGACGGCGTTCGCCGACCCGCATGTGCAGTTCGGCCTGCGCTTCCGCCCGGCCGGCGAGGAGGCCGCGAACGACGAGGCCGAGGCAGCTCCCCCACCAGAGCCGGCGCCGCCTGCGGACACCCCGGCCGAGGGGCCGCAGGTCGTGAGCCTCGACGCCTTCCGCCGGCGCCCTCCCACCAAGGACTGATCCCCCCAAGGATACCATGCCATGAACGCACCCGTGACCCCGGCGCAGGCGCGCCCAGCCAATTTCATGTATTCGCCGATGTTCCCGCTTGGGCCGAGTCAGACGCCTTGGCGCAAGCTGGACATCGCCGGCGTCAGCACCGCCACCTGCGACGGCCAGACCGTGCTGCGGATCAAGCCGGACGCGCTGAGCGAGCTGGCGTTCCAGGCGTTCAAGGACGTGTCGCACCTGCTGCGGCCGGGCCACCTGGCGCAGTTGAGGAAGATACTGGACGACCCGGAGGCGTCGGCCAACGATCGGTTCGTGGCGCTGGATTTGCTGAAGAACGCCAGCATCTCCGCGGGGGGCGTGCTGCCGATGTGCCAGGACACCGGGACGGCGCTGGTGTTCGGCAAGAAGGGCCAGCGGGTTTGGGTCGAGGGCGACGAGGAGGAGGCGCTGTCCTGGGGGATCGCGCGCACCTATACCGAGACCAACCTGCGCTACTCGCAGATGGCGCCGTTGACGATGTATGACGAAGT
>CAXTCI010000114.1:0-16347 GCA_964242325.1 uncultured Acetobacteraceae bacterium | reverse complement strand
CCATTGCACGGATTTTTCTGAAAAACCCGCCGATCCTGATTTTGGATGAGGCAACGTCGGCGCTGGACAGCGAAACGGAGCTCTTGATTCAGCGGTCGCTGGCGGAGCTGTCGGAGGGGCGGACCACGCTGGTGATCGCGCACCGGCTGGCGACGGTGCGGGGGGCGGACCGGATCGTGGTGCTGTCGCCTGCTGGCGTGGTCGAGCAGGGGTCGCATGCGGCGCTGATGGCTCGGGATGGGCACTACCGCCGGCTGTATGATGTGCAGTTTGGCGGGGCGGCTTGAGGCGCGGGCTTGGCTTCGCTAGGCGGCGGGCCGGGGCGGATTGCGCTGGCCTGGCAGCCTGGGGATCGCCTATCTGTTGTTTTTCGCAATGAATTTGCGGTTGTGGACGGGTCGAAGCGGAAGGCTGCTGGGGTAATACCAATCGCCGTTTGCTTTGACCGTTCTGGCGTTGGCTGCCTTTGTAGGGCGGACCAGCTTCAGCACCTTCGGTCACAACGCGATACTGCAGGGTGGCGTATGGCGCTTCGCTTATATGCCCTACGAGGGCAATCGGAAAACGGCTGGCACAGATGGCAGTTGGGATGAGCCGGGTTGTTGCCCCTGGCTGGCCGCGTAATGGCTTGCCAGGGGCGCGGGAGGTTTAGAGCGGCCAGCGCGAGTTGGCGCCCTCCGCACGGGCGGCGACCAGCAGCTTGGCCATGACCTGGTTGGGGCCGTCCTGTGATGCGGTGTGCTCGATTTCGGGCCAGTCGAATTGCACCATGTCGGTGGCGCGGTCCCATTGTGCCGCGGGCTTTGCAGACGGCGCTTCGTGGGGGAGCGGCTGAGGCGTCGCGTCGCTTGCCGGGGCGGCGCCGGTGTCGTCGGCGCTAACCGGGTAGGCCATTTCGGCGATCATGGTGTCGTCACCGGCTGATGCCAGCTCCGCCGCAGCGTCGGGCGAGGTCGTTTCCGATTCGGGCTGCTGCTCCAGCGCCTGGTCCAGCAGGGATGGCGGCGCGGCCTTGCGGCGGCCCGGCGACTTGCGGCCGCGTGCGGGGACTTCGGTCATGGGAAGGGCCTGGGCGGCCTCGGCTGCGTCGTCTTCCGCTGGCGCCGGCTCGGGCGCGATGGCTGACGCCTTCTTGCGACCGCGGCGCACCGGGGGGGAGGTTTCGTCCGGACTGGGCTGCACCTCGTCCACGGATAGTTCCGGCTCGTTGCTAGGGGCGAATTTCGGCTTGCGGGCCATCTGCGATCCTTCTGGGTTGGGATTGGCCTCTTACGGCATCTGCCGGCCAATTCAAACAAATGGTTAGCGGTCCCGGCCGGTGACGGCACACCGCCGTTTGCACCTTGGGGTCCGCCGGGCTTGGGTAGCGAGCCTGCACATATAGGCCGCTGATTGCATATGCCCACCTGTCCAGCATGCCGCCTGACGTCCTAACGTTCCGGCAGGCGTTGCAATGCAGACGTTACTGACGGGAACCGTGCCGTGGCAACAGTCCGGCGTCGGCGCATGGCGTGGGATGGTCGCCGCCCAGCTACGCGCTGAACAGGAGGGCGAGCTTGTCGAATGCGTCGGTGTCGCGTGCGTCGGTGTCGCGGCGCCTGGAAATGGCGTTGAGTTGCGACGAGGGTTTGCTTGAAGTCGTTTGGGGCGAGGATGACGGCGGCTATGCCGATGACGACGAATGGCAGCACGACTGCTGCCGCGACGGCGATTGCGCACCGAGTCCGTCCTCTCACGCCCTCGCTCCCCCAGGATTCCGGCAGTTGCCGGTGTGGGGATACCACGCGCGACGCCGGGGATCGTCCATCCCGGTGCGGGCCTTGGTAGGGGAGGCAACCGCCTGCGCCCGGCCCTAATGCAAAGGAAAACCGGTGCAGGCGGCTGAGGGCGTCAGCCCTGCTTCATCTTGGTGACCGTCGAAGCGGGCACCCCGGCGAAGTTGTTCGACAGCAAGTAGCGCGGGCTGGATTTCACCCACTTGTCGAGGTCTATCTCCTCGAACTTGCCGGAGTCCCAGGTTTGCACGATCTCGAGGTCGCTGTCGCCGATGTTCTTGATCGCGTGGCCGAAACCGGCGGGGATGTAGGCCACGTCACCTGGCCCGAACGTGGCGACCTTGCCGCGCCCACCGGAGCCGAACGTGGCGACCTGGCCCTTGCCGCGCAGGTAGTAGTGCCATTCGTTGGCGTTCGGGTTCCAATGCAGGTTCCGCATGGCGCCGGGCTTGATGGTCATGACCCCGCCCGACATGGTGCGCGAGGCCGGGAACTCGTCAACGGAGGCGAGGCGGAAGGTGCCGCCGTCGAAGTCGCGGACCGCCTTGGCATCGTGCAGCAGGCGGAACTTGTGGGTGGATTCCTTCGGCCAGGGGGCGTCCAGGGCGTCGGCTGCGGCGAGGACCGGTCCGGCCTGGATGTAGGCCTCGCCCTTGGGGAAGGCGTCGAACACGTCCTTCGGCAGGCCGAAGTTCATCGCCAGCATGTCCTTCGGCGTCACGTCGATCCAGTCGGTGATCGAGAAGGTGCCGTGCTCGGAGAAGGCGCCGTTGTCGAAGGACAGGATGAAGTGGCAGGGCTTGTCGCCGATGGTCTGGATGGAGTGGCCGTGGCCCTTGGGGAAGTACCAGAGGTCGCCGGGCTCGTAGTTGTTGATCTCGCTGGCGCCGGAGGGATCGAGTATGACGGTCTGGCAGCGTCCGTCGATCACGAAGGCCCACTCGGCGGCGATGGCGTGCCAGTGCAGCTCACGCGAGGCGCCGGGGTTCAGGAACATGTGGACGCCGGCGATGCCCGTGCTGATCGGGAACTGGTGGACGGTGGCCTCCTTGGCCCAGCCGCCGGAGGTGATCTTGGGACGGCTGCCGTCGAGCGAGTAGCGGAACTCGGGCATTGCCGCGATGTCGGCCTGGTCATGGTGCACGACCTTGTCGCCACCGGTCAGCGGCACCGCGTTGCGGCCCATGCCGCCGTCGCCGGGGTTCGCGGCCTGGGCGGCGTTGGCAAGTGCCACCAGCCCGCCTGCACCCAATGCCGCGCTGCCGAGCAGGCCGCGGCGGTTGAAGTTATTCATTGAAGGTTCCTCGATGAGATGCGGCCCTTGTCAGGGCCGATGGTGCGCATGGAAGCGCCGGACTGCGCTGATTAGCAAATGCGGAAATGTCATAAGGGCATGCACGTAGCGGATGGGGCCGAAACGCCCCACGACGGGCAGTGAGATTTGAGCTGCGCCGCGCAACGCCGCAGCGCGATGTGCTGCATGGCGTTGCGGGCCGGGTGTGAGCGGGCCGGGACGGCTGCCTGCGGTTGCCAGCGTGGGGCAGGGCGCGGATGGTGGCGCCCATGAGCACATCCATTCCCCACGACGGCTTACCGGCGGGAAGCCGCATCTGGGCCGTGCTGACGACGATGATCGGCGTGGGCATGGCGTCGCTGGACACCAGCATCGCCAACACCGCGCTGCCCAGCATTGCGGCCGATGTCCATGCCAGTCCCGCCGGGTCCATCTGGGTCGTGAATGCCTACCAGCTCGCTTTGGTGGCGACGCTGCTGCCGTTTGGCGCACTGGGGGAGATCCTTGGCTACCGGCGGGTTTATGCGGTGGGGCTGGCGGTGTTCACGGTGGCGTCGCTGGTCTGCGCGCTGAGCTGGTCGCTGCCGACGCTGACCGCGGCGCGGGTGCTGCAGGGCCTGGGGGCCAGCGGGTTGATGAGCGTGAACACGGCGCTGGTGCGGTTCATCTTCCCGAAGCGGATGCTGGGGCGCGGCCTGGGGATCAATGCGATGACCGTCGCGGTGCTGACGGCGCTGGGGCCGACGGTGGCCGCCGGCATCCTGTCGGTTGCGGCGTGGCCGCTGTTGTTTGCGGTCAACGTGCCGTTCGGCGTGGTGGCGGTTGTCATGGCGCTGCGCGTGTTGCCGGAGACGCCGCGGGCCGCGCGCCGATTCGATTGGGCGAGCGGGGTGCTCAATGCCGCGGCGTTTGGGCTGCTGGTGTTCGGGATCGGGGAGATCGCGCATAGCGCATCTCGGTTCGTCGTGCTGCTGGTGCTGGCGGGGGCGGTGGCGGCTGGGGCGGCGCTGGTGCGGCGGCAGCGCAGGCTGTCGGCGCCGATGCTGCCGCTGGATTTGTATCGGCGGCCGATGTTCGCGCTGTCGTCGCTGACCTCGATGTGCTCGTTTGCGGCGCAGGGGTTGGCGTATGTGTCGCTGCCGTTCCTGTTCCAGACGGTTCTGGGGCATTCGGCGGTGGAGACGGGCCTGATGCTGACGCCCTGGCCGGTGATGACGGCGCTGATGGCGCCGATCGCCGGGCCGTTGTCGGACCGGTTTCCGCCGGCCTTGCTGGGGGGCGCCGGGCTTGCGGTGCTATGCGCCGGGCTGGTGATGATGGCGGCGCTGCCGGCGGATGTCACCACGGTGGGGATTTGCTGGCGCCTGGCGGTCTGCGGCACGGGCTTCGGGTTTTTTCAGTCGCCGAACCTGCGGGCCATCATGTCCAGCGCCCCACCGGAGCGCAGCGGCGGCGCCAGCGGCACGGTGGCCACGTCGCGGCTGCTGGGCCAGTCGCTTGGGGCGGCGCTGGTCGCGCTGTGCTTCGGCCTATCGGGTCAGCATGGCCCGGCGCTGGCGCTGGGGCTTGGCGCGGGGTTCGCGGGCACGGCCTGCGTGGTCAGCTTTTCGCGGCTGCTCGCGCGTCCGGTGACTTGACCGCGGCGGGCCGGCCCAGCATCGCCGGCTGCTCCGCCAGCAGCCAGTTGTAGTAGGAATCGGGCCGGGCGGCATCGAACGGGTCGTCGAAGTGGGCCATCAAGTCACTACGGACGCGATAGAGCCGGCGGGCTGGCGTGGGGATGGCGGCGCCGTTGCTGAACTGTCCGAAGTGCCAGGGGAGTGCCGCGGCGGGATGGATGGCGCCGCGATGCAGTTCGCGCTTGTACCATTCCAACAGCTCGAACACCTCGACGTTGTCGCCGGCATAGCGGTCGAGCATGGCGGGGCCGATGCCGTCAACCTTGGTGAAGTGGAAGAACCGCAGCGGGAAACCGTTCGCGCGGATGGCGCCGTCGCCGGGGATGGTGACCTGCCGGGTGCTCAGGTTCCAGCTTGCGACGTTGTAGCCGGGGTGGCGCAGGATGCCCACGCCGTCGAACAGGCCCGGCACGAGGTCCACGTAGCGCTGGTCGGTGAAGATGCCGCGTTCCGGCGCGTCATAGCAGGCCCGGTGCAGCCGTGCGGCCCACCACGCCGCGAAGGCCCGGCCAGGTCCGTCGCTGCGTACGGCGATGAAGCCGAGGTTGTAGGTGCCATACAGTAGCGAGGTCATCTCGTTGTCCTCGATTGCCTTGTCCGCCAGGTTGGGCGCGGTCTGGTGCGGGGTGAGCACGATGGACGATGCGTCCAGGGCGTGCAGCGCTTCCTCCAGGGGGCCGAAGAGGGCGATGTCGGGGTCGAGGTAGATGACGGCGTCGTAGCCCTCGGACAGCAGGCGGGCCAGCATCGCGCCCTTCACCGCCGTGCATGCCTCGACGACGTTGTGCTTGAATAGCCACCCGGGCAGGTTGGGGATGCCCAGCTCCTCGACGCCGACGACCTGGTCGAACTCCGGCAGCAGCCGGGCCAGGGACTGCCCGCCGGGGTGGCGGTCTACCACGATGGCGACCAGTGCCCAATCGGGATGGTGGCGGCGCAGCGTGTCCACCAGGATCATGGCTCGGGCGGCGTAGGCGAAGGTGAAGCTGGTGTAGCAGCAGACGCGCATCAGGCGGTGCCGGCGAGCATCGCCAGGATGGCGGCGGCAGAGTCGGGGTCGGCATCCCCGGGCAGCGCAAGCGCGGCGGTGGCGCCGAGCAGGCGGACCTGTCCGACTTCGGCGCCGGCGGCATCGCGGCGGCGGATATCGAGGATGGCGTCGGTGCTGGCCAGGTAGGCCGCGACGTCATCAACCTCCGCGAACACCTTGCCGCGCCCGGTTTGCCGCACGAGGTTGGCGACGTTGCCGCTGCATTCGAGGGTCAGGATGTCGGCGCCGGCGGCAAGCGCCTCGCTGGCGACGATGCAGAAGGTTTCCGGCCAGGGCGACAGCACCAGGACCAGGTCCACCTCGGCGGCGATCATCGCGGCGGTCATGGAGTCCGGGGCGGCGGAGGTGACCCGGACCGGCACGTGCTCGACCCCTGGCAGGCCGGGGTCGCCGCAGGAGGAGAAGTGCAGCAGCCGGTAGGCCCCGCTCCGCCGCAACTCGGTGGCGATCTGCATGAAGGCGTCCCATCCCTTTTGGGGGACGGGGTGGCCGGCGAAGGCGAGGCAGATGCGGTTGGCCGGGCTGCCATGCTCGGGGGCGCCGGCGAGCCGGCGCCGGGTTGCGGTGAGGTCGGTCCGCAGCACCGGCGCGACGACGGCCGAGCGGTGCGGCAGCGCTGCCCGGCGCTGCCAGAGGGCCAGCGCGGCGGCGGATGGTGCGGCCACGTGGAACGGGATGGAGCGGAACAGCGCCTGCACCGCGGCCAGGTGCGCTGGGCGCTTGCCGCCGTAAACGCAGATGCTGCAGGCGGTGCTGCCGGGTGGCGGCGCGTCGCAGAACGCGGCGTCGTTGCGCAGCAGGTTGTGGCCGACGCAGAGGGTTCCGTAGTCGTGGATCCAAAACACCGCAGGCGGCGCCTGGTCCAGGGAGGCCTTGAGGCAGTCGTACAGGGCAACCAGCAACGGGATGCTGTGGCCGAACAGGCAATGCACGACGAAGCGGCATACGTCCGGCAGGTCTGGGGCCAGGGCCGTCAGCGCCTCCAGCAGTTCCGTCCCGGTCGCGGCGCCCAGGTAGATGCCGTTCATGGTGGCGTGCAGGTAGTGCGGGCCGGGGCCGTCCGGGGCAAGCGTCAGCATCGGGACCGCAGGGGCGAGGTGCAGGTAGGCTTCGCCGCGGGCGTTGAACGCCACCTGCTCGTTGGCGACGAGGACTTGGATGCCGCCGACGTTCTGCAGGTAGCGGTCGTGGCTTATGGCGACGGTCAGCCCGCGGGCGCTGGACAGGCTGCCGCGCAACTCGTGCAGCAGGATGCCGGGATGCAGGTGCATGACGCTGCCGGGTTCGGCGAAGGGACCGTGGGGGCCGGGAATGCGGGCGGCGGCGACCGCGCTCCGGGCGGCGGTGTTGCGCCGGGTGGCTGTGTGGCCCTGGGCGCGGCCAAAACGGAGGAAGTAGGAGAACGGGTCGCTCCCGGAGTCGTCCACCTCCGGGTAGGAGGCACGGTAATGGCGGGGGTCGAACCAGTGGGCTGGCCGGCGGCCTTCGTACCTGCCGCTCCGGACGTAGTGGTGGAGCGGGTTTATGGCGGCATCGCATACGTCCTGGTTGGTCAGCAGGTAGTATGACGCGTCGAACTCGGGGCGGATCAGGTCACGGATTTCCCGCTCCTGTTGCGTGAGATGCAGCGGATGCAAGGACGCCACGCCGCCACGCCGCCATAGCGGCGCCATAGCGGCGCCAAGACGATGCTGGATGCAGCTTGGTCTTCGGTATGCCTGGGCGGCAGCGGGATGGCAGCATCCCCAAAGTTCCGGTCAGGAGTCGGGCTTGGCGCCGTGCGGTCGCTTTGCGGCGCGGATGGGTCCGTGCCCTTTGCCTGCATCCCACTGCCATGGCCAGGCTTGGCTGTCCTGCGCCGCCTCGACTTCTCCATATGAAGCTCCGTGCGCCGCAACTGGACCGTCAGGGCACGGTTGCGTTATGCCCTGCCGATTGTATTGTAGGTTTATACCAATATGTATAATTTTGTTACAAGGATTATTTCCTAGGTTGCACTCTCTGGGCTACGGCTTGGGCGGGTAACTCGCGCGGTTGGAGAGTATGCAGGGAACGGGCAAATATGCCGAAGCGACGCCTGGCGGTCGAGCATGACGGCCTGCGGGCAAGGTCGGCGGCGGTATTCGCCGCGCCGGGACGCTTTCAATGTTTCTGACCGTTGTTACATGCTTGGTTGGATCGCGCCGCATCGGGCACGGACGTGATCGTCCCGCCACGTCGGGCCGCTGATTGCCCGCCGCCGGCCACCCAGGTCGGCTTGACGTTCACCTGAAGGGAACAGCGGGTTGTTGCAGCAGGACATCACCATTCACCATCCCGGCGCCGCCTACAGCTTGCCTGGCTTGGAGCGGCGGCAGTTGGACGCATTTGCCTGGCTTGCGGTCACGGCGCATGGCGCGGAGGCTGCGATGATCTTGACGGAGCAGGAGGGCGGCCTGGCGCCGGCCGGTTCTGCCGGGCTGGACGCGGATGAAGTTCTGCCGTTGATCGAATTGTGCCGCCGTTTGCGTACAGGGCCGGAAACGACGGTGGCGTGTGAGGCCGCGGCTCCGCACGGGACGGGGTTGCAGGCGCGGTTTTTCGCGGCGGCGGGCCTGGTGTCGGCGACGGGCGAGGTGCTGGGACGGCTGTGCATCCTGTATCGGTCTGCGCACGGCGACCTGCCTCCTGATGGCCGGCGGTCGCTCGGGCTGCTTGCCGGGCTGATTGCCGACCACCTCGTGCAGCAGCGCAGGGATGCGGAGCAGCAGGCGGCGTCGCAGCGCGCGACTCGGACGGAACGGATGCTGCATCTGGTTGCCGAAGCCGGATCGGTGACCGATGCCCTGGCCAACATGTTGAGCGAGCTGTGCAGCCACCACGGCGCGGTCATTGGGCGGATCTGGCGCCTGACGTCGCCGGGCGATGAGATGCAGGAGATCAGCCGGTTCAATGCGGACGACCTCGATGCAGACTCCTACTACCGGCGTCCGCCGGCGGCGCCGATGACGTGGGGCAACTCGATGACCGCCGACGCCATACGCCGCAACCAGCCACGTGGGTTCAGCTATGCCGAGGTTGAGAACCCGGAACGCTATGTCCTTATGCAGGCCGCGATCCAAGCGGGTCTGAAGTGCCAGATCAGCTACCCGATCTGGGTGCAGGAGGAGCGGTTCGGGGTGTCCTTGGCATTCAAGACCGATCGGCGGGACCTGCCGGAGATCATCGCCGACGTCGGCACCCTGGCGAACGCCATACGCCCGGCGCTGTTCCGCAAGGTGACGGAGGACAGGATACGCTTCCTGGCCCACCATGACGACCTGACGGGACTGGCCAACAGGCTGCTGCTGCGGGACCGGATGGAAAAGGCGTTCGCTGCCTCGGCGGGTGGCGGGCCTGGCCTGGCCTTGCTTTACCTCGACCTGGACAACTTCAAGCAGGTGAACGACACGAGCGGCCATGCCGCCGGCGACCGGCTGCTGGCCGCCGTGGCGCGCCGCCTGTCGGCCAGCCTTCGGGAAGGAGATACCATCGCCCGCATGGGATCGGACGAGTTCGCCATCATCCAGCCGAATACGGGCCATTCCGCGGCGGCCACCAGCCTCGCCGCCCGCGTCGTGGAGACGCTGGCGGCGCCGTTCGAGGTTGACGGGCAGCAGATCAAGATCGGTTGCTGCATCGGCGTCGCCCTGCATCCCGCGGATGGCGACACGCCGGATCTGCTGTTGCGGAATGCGGATATCGCGCTTTACCGGGCCAAGGAAACCGGCCGGAACCATTATACCCTATTCGAGCCCGGCATGAACACCGGGCGGCGCGAGCGTGTGCTGATCGAGGGCGAGATGGCCGATGCGCTGGCGCGGCGGCAGTTCACCTTGGCGTATCAGCCGCTTTGCGATGCGGCGACGCTCCGCATCGTCGGGTTCGAGGCGCTGCTGCGCTGGACCCATCCGACCCGCGGGCCGATCGAGCCGGACTTTTTCATCGAGCTTGCCGAGTCGTCCGGGCTGATCGTGCCGTTGGGCCAGTGGGCGTTGGAGGCTGCTTGCGCCGAGGCTGCGGGCTGGGACCCGTCGGTGCGGCTGGGGGTCAACCTGTCGCCCATGCAGATCCGCCAACCGGACCTGCCCCGGCGGGTGGCCGACATCCTGGCCCATAGCGGCATGGCACCGCACCGGCTGGACCTGGAGGTCACGGAGGGCATGCTGCTCGACGAGACCGGGCTGGTGCTGGACACGATGCGCGCGTTGCGTGCCCAGGGCATCGGCATGACGCTGGATGACTTCGGCACTGCCTATGCCAGCCTGAGCTATTTGCGGCGCTTCCCCTTCAACCGCATCAAGGTGGACAAGTCGTTCGTCACCAACATCACCACCGACAAGGAGACCCTGGCCATCGTGCAGACGATCCTTGGCCTCAGCGCCCGGCTGAATTTGTCGGTGGTGTCCGAGGGAGTGGAAACGCCGGAGCAGCTCGATGTGCTGCGCGGGTTGGGATGCCGGGTGGTGCAGGGCTTCTTGACGGGGCGTCCAATTTCCGGCGACGAGGTGCTGGGCCGCCTTGCCGAGCAGGCGGCGTAGCTTGAGTTGACTGGTAAGGACGCTGGGATGGGACAAGGTGCGCTGTCGCGCTTCAAGATACTGGATTTGACCCGGGTTCGCGCGGGGCCGACCTGCGTGCGGCAATTCGCCGACTTCGGGGCGGACGTGGTGAAGGTGGAAACACCTGGTGCCGGGGATGGCGGGCTGGGCGGGCCGCGGCTGGGATCGGATTTTCAGAACCTGCATCGGAACAAGCGCTGCATCGCCTTGGATTTGAAGCATCCCTCGGGAAAGGAGGCGCTGTTCCGGCTCGCTGCCGGGGCGGACGTGCTGGTCGAGAATTTCCGGCCTGATGTGAAGGACCGGCTCGGGATCGGCTATGACGCGATGCGGGCGGTGAACTCGCGGCTGGTGTATGCCAGCATCTCGGGTTTTGGCGAGGATGGGCCGTATCGGATGCGCCCGGGGTTCGACCAGATCGCGCAGGGGATGGGCGGGCTGATGTCGGTCACCGGGGCGCCCGGCGGCGGGCCGATGCGGGTTGGCATCCCCGTCGCGGATTTGACGGCCGGGCTGTTTGCGGCACAGGGGATCATGGCGGCGCTGCTGGAGCGCGAGGTTTCGGGGCAGGGGCAGTGGGTGCAGGTCAGCCTGTTGGCGGCGCAGATCGCGATGATGGATTTCCAGGCGGCGCGCTACCTGATGGAGGGCGAGGTGCCGGGCCAGGCCGGCAATAACCACCCGACCAGCATTCCTACGGGCGTGTTCGCCACCACCGATGGGTATGTGAACATCGCGACTTCGGGCAATGCCATCTGGGCTCGGCTGGCGGCGGCCCTAGGCTTGGAGGCGCTGGTGGATGATCCGCGGTTCGATAGCGGGAGCGCCCGGCTGCAGAATCGCGACGAGCTGAACCGGCTGATCGAGGAGGTGACGCGGACGCGGAGCAGCGCCGGCTGGGTGGAGGCGCTGGAGGCGGCAGGGGTGCCTTGCGGGCCGGTTTATTCGATGGACCAGGTGTTTGCCGACCCACAGGTGCGGCACCTCGGGATGGCGCCGAAGGTGCGGCATCCGAAGCTGGGGGAGGTGGCGCTGGTGGGGCAGGCGATCAAGCTGAGCCGTACGCCGGCGGAGTTGCGGACCGCCACGGCGGCGTTGGGCCAGCATACGGAGGACGTGTTGCAGGAATTGGGATACTCGGCCGGCGAGATCGCGGCGATGCGGGCGGAGGGTGCGGCGTGATGGCCGATGACGAGCTGCTGTATGAGGTGCGGGACGGCATCGCGCGGGTCACCTTCAACCGGCCGCAGGCGCGCAATGCCCTGACGTTTGCGATGTATGAGCGGCTGGCGGCGGTGTGCGCGGAGGTGGACGCCGACCGGTCCATCAAGGCGATGCTGCTGACCGGGGCCGGCGACCGGGCGTTTGCTGCGGGGACGGACATCTCGCAGTTCCGGGCGTTCAGCACGCCGGAGGATGCGCTGGAGTATGAGGCTCGGATTGACCGGGTGCTGGGGGCGGTGGAGCGGTGCCGGGTGCCGACCATTGCGGCGATTGCCGGGGCGGCGACCGGCGGGGGAGCCGGGATTGCGGCGGCCTGCGACCTGCGGATTGCGGCGGCGAATGCCCGGTTTGGGTTTCCGGTTGCGAGGACGTTGGGCAACTGCTTGAGCATGAACAATTATGCTCGGTTATCGGCGTTGATTGGGCCGGCGCGGGTCAAGGACTTGGTGTTCACCGCGCGGCTGATCGAGGCGCCGGAGGCGCTGGCGATTGGATTGGTCAGTGAGGTGCTGGCGGACCCCGAGGCCCTGGCGGAGCGCGCCACGGCGCTTGCGATGCTGGTGGCGTCGCATGCGCCGCTGACGCTGCAAGCGACCAAGGAGGCGTTGCGCCGGCTGCGCGACAGTGGTCGCGGGACTGAGGATAAGGACCTGATCCTGATGTGCTACATGAGCGCCGATTTCCGCGAGGGCATGGATGCCTTCCTGACCAAGCGGACGCCGGTTTGGCGGGGCGAGTAACGCGGGGACGGTGAGTGGCGGCGTGCGGGATGGAATGACGTCAAACTCTCGCATCCCGACTCTTTGGTGTGGCGAATCTGGTATGTCGATGTGATTGCGGCATTTCATCGGTCGGTGGCTTGCGGCATCGGCGACACTCCGATGTTGTGCCGGACGCCAGAGATGAACGCGGTGTCGGTCGCTCTCAGGCGATTGTGGTTGGCGTACCGGCCATGAGATCGGCGAAGAACTCGCGCATCGAGCGAGGCTTGCGACCGAGGATGGCGCGTAGCGTGAACGGGTTGCCGGCTAGCCCGTGCTGGTCGTAGTTCGCGTACATTGCGGCGAGCTGTCGTTTTTGCGCGGCGTTGTAAGGCAGATCGGCCTTTGCGGCCTTTAGGCTTGCGCCGTCCCGCAGGTCGCCGAGGACGATCTCGCCGGCTCCGTTGACGCGCGCCGTGTCGGCCTGTTCCGGTGTTCGGACAAACCCGCGTGGGCGAACGCCGCGCCTGGCAAGTGCTGGCACGACCAGGCCGGCGAACCGACCGGTGGCGCCGACAACAAGGGTGTTCACAGCTTCTGGCATTTTCATCTTCGGTTGATGAGGCCAAAGTTAAATCCGGCATGGGACTGCATGAAGTGCTGGTTATTAACGACACTTGTGAGCAGGAGTCTTGAATGGACCGTCTTCAGGCAATGGAGAGCTACGTTCGGACGGTTGAGCGGGGCAGTTTTGCCGCCGCGGCGGCCGACCGAGGGCTCTCGCCCAGCATGGTCGGCAACCATGTGCGGTTCCTTGAAGCGAGGCTCGGCGCACTGCTGCTCAACCGGACGACCCGGCAGCAAAGCGTTACTGAATTTGGCCGCGCCTACTACGAGCAGTGCCGGCGCATCCTGCTCGACATCGAGGTTGCCGAAAAAGCCGCCGACCTGATGCAGACGGCGCCGCGTGGGCTGCTGCGCGTTACGGCGCCGATGTCGGTCGGCACCACCGTGATGCCTGGCGTTGTTGCGGCGTATCTGCGGCGCCATCCGGAAGTGCAGGTCGAGATGGTGCTGCAGGACCATCGTCTCGATCTGCTGGCCGACGAACTCGACGTTGCGATCCGGGCGGGCACGCTGCCCGACTCAGGGTTGATTGCCCGGGTCTTGCCGCCGCTGCGTCTCGTCGCCTGCGCGTCGCCTTCATACCTGCGTTCGCATGGGCATCCGCGCACGCCGACTGAACTGGAACGCCACAACTGTCTCGATTTCCCCCATGCCGGCGAGCCGCGGATTTGGCGGTTCGCCGGTCCGGAGGGCGACGTCGCGATCGAGGTTGGCGGAACCTTGCGGGTCAACAACGGACAGGCCCTTCGCGCCGCTGCGCTGGAGGATTTGGGCGTTATCCTGCAGCCCGAGATCGTGGTCGCCGGTGACATCGCATCCGGGCGTTTGATCCGCCTGCTGGCGGACCATGCGGCCCCAGCTTTGCCGCTTCACCTGCTGACCTTGCCGAACCGGCATCCATCTCCCAAGCTGCGCAGCTTTGTCGATGTCATGGTGGAGATGTTTTGAGATCGCGCTCATCGGGTATCGCGGCGTGCCTTACGGGCGGGGGCGACTTTCGTGAGGCTGGGGGTGGGACGGTGTTGTTGCCCTTGCCGGGCAGCGAAAAGGGTTAGGCGGCGGCCGCTCCTGTGCAGCGGCGCAGGGCGACCGGGTTACGAGGGGCTGAAACCCGGGTGCAGGGTGGCGGATTGGTGGAGGCCGGTGCCCTCGGTGAATATGGCGTCCTCGTGCAGCGTCCGCTCGTCCACCTGCACGCCCGCCAGCGACGCGCCGCGAAGGTCGGCTTGGCTCAAGTCGGCGCCGCGCAGGTCGGCGCCGTCGAGGTTGGCATTCACCAGCACCGCCTCGATCAGGCTTGTCCGGCGCAAGTTCGCGTTGACGAGGCGGGCGCCGGTGAAGTCGGCATGGTCGAGGTTGGACTTGGCCAGGGATGCCCCTGTCAGGTCGGCAGCCGTGAAGGAAGCACCGGCGAAGTTGCCGGCTGACAGGTCGGTTGCCTGCATCGATGCTCCGGTGAAGTCGCTGCCGGGCACTTCGATGCCGGACAGGTTGAGGTTTGCGAGGTCGGCGCCCTTTGCCGCCAGGTCTTCGGCGACGAGCGGCTTGCCCTCCTTGCCCAGTGACGCCGCCCAGAGCTGGTGGCGTGCGATCTGGTCTTGGGTGCGGGCGTCGATCATGGCGACCACTTCGCCTGATTGCCCCAGTTCCGGGCTGCGCGTTCTGCCTTTAGGGCGGCGATGTCGGCGGGGTTCATCTTGGTCGTGTCGAGCATGACGTTCTTACTTGGCGCGTGGGACTTATACCAATCGCCGTTCGCTTTGACCTTGTCTGGCGTTGGCGGTCTTGGCGGGGCGGACAACCTTTGGCGCTTTCGCTTATAGCGCAGTGCTGCGATGCGGCGTATGGCGCTTTGCTTATACGCCCTACGAGGCTTACCGGGAAATGGTCAGAGCGGAGGTCGGCTGTACCATTCACCTTGCCGGCGTGATGGGCGAGGGAGAAGCCACCCTTGCGCGGTGAGAGGTTCGAGTTGAAGCCCTTCACGTCCCGGTTGGTATCCGCGCCTTCGATGGAGGCGGCGCCGCCGGATGGATCGTGTTGAACTGGGGAGGAGACCTCGCTGCGTTGCTCCAGCCCCAGGATTTGAAGCGGCGGCGCCGTCGAGGGAACTGAGGCCATTCAGACTGGCCATCGTTTCCTATGGGGATCGAGGATTTTCTACCGTGTGTGCGGGGTGAACCAGGGCGTCGGCCGGCGACGAGGGTGGGCTGGCGATACTTCCATGTCCGTGGTCCATGTCAGTGGCTGGAGGCACCGCGCTGAGCGCCCGTTTGAGAATGCTCTTGCGCTTATCGTCCGACGCGCCTTTCTTGCGCTCCGCCCACCCGGCGAGGACGTTGGGCGGAGGCGAAGGGGGCCATGGCCGCTCCGCTCCGGTGCTCGGAAACGCACGCCAGCCGACTCAGTACAGGACGTTTTGAACCGAGCTTTTAACATAATGCGGTACGGCCGCGAACATTGTTGGCACTCTGTCAAGAAGAGTGCTAAGACATCGCCCAGGGGTCGGCCCCTGGCTGCAACAGCCAGTGTGTTTCCGCCCCGGTTGGAGCTATCTCCCATGAAATTCCGTCCCCTGCACGATCGGGTCGTGGTGCGCCGCATCACGCCCGCTGAGAAGTCCGCTGGTGGGATCATCATTCCCGACACGGTCAAGGAAAAGCCGATGGAGGGCGAAGTGATCGCCGCCGGGCCAGGCGCCCGCAATGAGCAGGGTGCCATCGTCGCCCTGGACGTTAGGGCCGGTGACCGCGTGCTGTTCGGCAAGTGGAGCGGCACCGAGGTCAAGCTGGACGGCGAGGAGCTGCTCATCATGAAGGAAAGCGACCTGATGGGCGTCATCGAGGGCGCCGAGCCCGTCGCCAAAGCCGCATAAGAAGGAATTAGAATATGGCAGCCAAAGACGTTCGCTTCGGCGACGACGCACGGAGCCGCATGTTGCGCGGCGTGGACATCCTAGCCGACGCGGTGAAGGTGACGCTTGGGCCTAAGGGCCGCAACGTCGTGATTGACAAGAGCTATGGCGCACCGCGGATCACCAAGGACGGCGTCACCGTCGCCAAGGAGATCGAGCTGTCGGAGAAGTTCGAGAACATGGGCGCGCAGATGGTGCGTGAAGTGGCCTCGAAGACCAACGACCTCGCCGGCGACGGGACTACGTCGGCGATCGTGCTGGCGCAGGCCATCGTGCGTGAGGGCGGCAAGGCCGTTGCCGCCGGGATGGCGCCGATGGACTTGAAGCGCGGCGTGGATAAGGCGGTTGCGGCCCTGGTGGCTGAGCTGGCGCTGCGCACGAAGAAGATTACCACCGAGGCCGAGACGGCGCAGGTTGGGACGATCTCCGCCAACGGTGAGGCCGAGATCGGCCGGATGATCGCCGAGGCCATGCAGAAGGTCGGCAACGAGGGTGTCATCAC
>CAXTCI010000113.1:12675-16565 GCA_964242325.1 uncultured Acetobacteraceae bacterium | reverse complement strand
CGACCGACCTGGCGGACTGGCTGGTGCGGGTGCTGCGCCTGCCGTTCCGCAGCGCCCACCACGTCACCGGCCGGCTGGTCGCCCGGGCCGAGGCGCGCGGCGTGGACCTGGCCGGCCTGACCCTGGCCGAGATGCAGTCAGAAGAGCCTGGCATCACCGCCGACGTGTTCGGGGTGCTGACGGTGGAGGCCTCGGTCGCCAGCCGCACCAGCTACGGCGGCACCGCGCCCGCCAACGTGGCGGCTCAGGCGGCACGGTGGCAGGAAGCGCTGGCATGAGGATCGCCGCACTGATCGCCCTGGTGCTCCTGGCGTCCTGCGGCAAGAAGGGCGCCCCCTCTCCCCCAGGACCCGCGGCAGAAGTCAAATACCCCCGCCCCTACCCCTCCCGCTGATACTTCTCCCTCTCCCTATGGGAGAGGATTGAGGTGAGGGAAACCACAAGCCCCACCCATCCCACCGCAATCCGGTCCAGCAGCGGCCAAACGCGCGCTGTCAGCTTCCCTCACCCCAACTCTCTCCCGGAGGGAGAGAGAGAAATAACCAGCCTGGATCGAACCCGCCGCATTCCCTATTGATACGGGATGCCAGCCCCCCTCGCCCTCGCCCCAGACCCCGATCCCACGACGACCGAGCTGATCGCCGCCCGCCCGCATTTGTCCATGCACGCCATGGACGGCCTGCTTATGGAGGGCATACCCCTCAACGCCATCGCCGACGCGGTAGGCTCCCCGACCTGGGTCCTATCCGCCAACTGCATCCGCGGACGCCTGCGGCAGTTGCAGGATGCGATGGCCGCCCTGCCGATGCAGGTCCACTACGCCGTAAAGGCCAACGACCACCTCGCGGTGCTGCGCCTGATGGCCCAGGGTGGCGCCGGTGCCGACGTGGTCAGCGGCGGCGAGATGCAGCGCGCCCTGCGGGCCGGCATACCCCCTGCCCACATCGTGTTCTCCGGCGTCGGCAAGGCCGCGCCCGAGCTGCGCGACGCCCTGCAGGCCGGCGTAGGCCAGATCAACGTCGAAAGCGCCGAGGAGCTTGCAATGCTCTCCGCCATCGCCGCCGGCATGGGCGCCACCGCCCGGGTGGCGCTGCGGATCAACCCGGACGTGGACGCCGGCACCCACGCCAAGATCACCACTGGCCGAGCCGACAACAAGTTCGGCATCGCCTACGACGACGCCGCGGCGCTGTATGCCGACGCCGCCACCCTGCCCGGCCTGCACCCGGTCGGCCTGGCGCTGCACATCGGCAGCCAGATCATGTCCATGACGCCCTACCGAGCCGCCTACGCCCGCACCGCCGCGCTGGTGCGGACCCTGCGTGCCGCCGGTCACGCCGTGGACGTGGTGGACTGCGGCGGCGGCCTCGGCATCCCCTACCGCAACGAGCCCGCCAGCACCCCCGCCGCCTTCGCCGGAGCCATAAGCACCGCCTTCGCCGGCCTGGACCTCCGCCTCGCCATCGAGCCCGGGCGCTGGCTAGTCGCCTCCGCGGGCGTGCTGCTGACGTCGGTGATCCTGTCGAAGACCACCGCCGGCCGCCGCTTCGTGGTGCTGGACGCCGCGATGAACGACCTGGCCCGGCCCGCCATGTATGACGCCTGGCACGGTGTCGTTCCGGTCTCGGCGGTGGACGCCCTGCGCCCGGCTTTCCCCGCCGACATCGTCGGCCCCGTGTGTGAAAGCGGCGACACCTTTGCGCGAGGCCGAGCCCTGCCACACCTGGATGTCAATGCGCGCTTGGCGATCTTGGACGCGGGAGCATATGGTTCCGTCATGAGCAGCACGTACAACTCACGGCCGCTGGCCGCCCAGGCGATGGTGGACGGCAGCCGCTGGTCGGTGATCCGAGCCCGGCAGCCGGTCGAAGCGCTATGGGCCGCGGAAACCGCCCCGGACTGGTTCGGGTGAGCACGACCCCGCCGGACGCCGGCATGCAGGCCCTGGCGCGCAAGCGCCGGCTTGCCCGGCTGGCGCTTTGGTGGGAACAGGCCTGGCCCGCGGCCTGGCCGCCTCTCGCCCTGCTGGGCGCCTATGGCGTGCTCGCGCTCCTCGACGTGCCGGCGATGCTGCCAGCCTGGCCGCGCATGGTGCTGGCCCTCGCGGCGCTGGCGGCCTTCGCGGCGCTAGTTTGGCGCGCCGTTCGCCGCGTTGCGCTCCCGACCGACGTCCTCGCCGACCGCCGGCTGGAGCGGGACACCGGCCTGCGCCACCGGCCGCTGTCCGTCCTGACTGACACCCCGGCGCAGCATTCGGAAGAGGGCGCCGCCCTTTGGCGGGTGCACCTGGCGCGCGTGGCGGCGCAGGCAGCCAAGATGCGGGTCGCCGCACCGAAGCCCGGCTTGCCCACACGCGACGGCCGGGCGCTGCGCGGCGCATTGCTGCTGGCGCTGGTCGCAGCCATCGTGATTGCCGGGCCGGAAGCAGGCAACCGACTGTTGCGCGGCGTTGCCCCGGCGCTGCCGGAGGGTCCGCCGGCCCCGGCCTCCGTCATCCAGGCCTGGATCACTCCTCCGGCCTATACCGGCGTGGCGCCCGTGTTCCTGCGCCCGGAGCAGCCAGCCGTTTCCGTCCCGGCCGGTTCCCACCTCGTCGTCAACGTCACCGGCGGCAGCGGCGAGCCGTCGCTGGCCCTCAATGGCGACGTGACACCCTTCCATGCCCTGGACGCCGCAAGCTGGCAGGCGGAGCGGGATCTTGGCTCCAGCGGCACCCTGTCGGTGCAGCGCCAGAGCGGCTCCCAGTCCTGGACGCTGACCGCTATTCCCGACCTGCCCCCGACCGCCGCGTTCTCGGAGCCACCGGGACCGGCGCGGGTGGTGCAGGGCAGCACGCCGCAGGTTCGCCTGCCTTGGCGCGCGACGGACGATTATGGCGTGGCCAGCGTCGGCATCGAGTTGCGCCTGCGGGACCGTGCGGATGCTCCCCCGCTCAAGGTTCCGGTGCCGCTGGCCGGCACGCCCAAGACCGCGGCCGGAGCCGCGACGCAGGACCTGTCCGCCCATCCCTGGGCCGGACTGCCCGTGCAGGGCCGCGTGGTGGCGCGCGACGCGCCGGGCCAGTCCGGCAGCAGCGCCGATGCGGAGTTCGTGCTGCCGGAACGCCAGTTCGACAACCCGCTCGCCCGCGCCGTGCTGGACATACGGCGGCAGCTCAGCCTGACCCCGGAGGAACGCAACCCGGCAGCCGAGTTGCTGGACGTCCTCGCCGAACAGCCCAAGGCGTATGACTACTCGGCCGGCGTGGCGCTCAACATGCGTTCGGTTTCCTCGCTGTTGCGCCGTGGGCGCGGGCAGGACGCCGTGGACGAGGCCCAGACCCGCATGTGGGAGTTGGCGTTGTCGCTGGAGGATGGCGCCCCGGACCGCACGGCCCGCGCGCTGGAAGAGGCACGCCAAGCCATGCGCGATGCCGTCGAGGCCAAGCCCGACACCCCGGAAAAGCAGGCCGAACTTGAGAAGCGCATCGAAGAGTTGCGCGAAGCCATCCAGCGCCACATGGAGGCGCTGACCAAGCAGGCGCAAAAGGACGGCACGGAAATCCCGCTCGACCCCAACTCGCCCGCCATGAACCAGCGGGAACTCGACCGCATGGCGCAGGAGATGCAGAAGGCCGCCAAGGAAGGCCGCATGGACGACGCCAAGCGGCAGATGGCGGAACTCGAACAGCTGCTGGAGCAGTTGCAGAACGCCCGCCCGGAAAGCAGCGAGGCACGCGAGCAGCGCAATGCCGAGCGCCGTGAGCGCGGCAAGCAGCAGCAGAACGCCGTCCAGGACATGGTCCGCCGTGAGGGCACCCTGGTTGACCGGTCGCAGTCCCGGCCAAATGCCGACCGCCGCCTGCCCAGCCAGCGCGACAACGCACAACGGCAATCCGGCAACCCGGAGCA
>CAXTCI010000113.1:0-12575 GCA_964242325.1 uncultured Acetobacteraceae bacterium | reverse complement strand
CAGTCCCAATCTGGCAACCCCTCGGAACCACAGCCGGGCGATCCGTCGCAGCAGTCATCGGGCGATCCCACCCAGCGTCCGACGCCCGGATCTACACAGCGCCAAACCGATGCTAAGCAGCAACGGGCCATGCGCCGGGCATTGGGCGAGTTGATGCAGCGCTTCGGCGACCTGACCGGCCAGGTGCCCCCGAGCCTCGGTGAAGCCGACACCGCCATGCGCGATGCCGCACAGGCTTTGCAGGATGGCCGTGACGACTTCGCCGGCGCGGCGCAGCAACGCGCCATCGAGGCGCTGCAGAAGGGTGGCCGCGACATGGGCCAGGCGATGGCCCGCCAGTTCGGCACCGGCGAGCAGCCCGGCGACGGTGACCCCGGCGAAGGCGAGGGCGAGCAGGATGCCAACGGCAATGGCAACGGCAACCAGCCCGGCACCCGGCAGGGCGGCAACGACCGGCCTGGCGCCGATGGCCGCAGCGGTCCCTCGCGGCGGCAAACCCGTCGGGACCCGCTAGGCCGCGAATTGCCGGGAGGCGACCTCAGCAGTGGCGACCAGGTGCGGGTGCCCGACCAGATGGAAGAAGCGCGTACCCGCGCACTACAGGAAGAGCTGCGCCGCCGCGGTGCCGAGCGGACCCGGCCACAGCCCGAACTGGATTACATCGACCGGTTGCTGAAGACGTACTAGGACCGGTTGCGGACAGGCCCGGGCCACCTCTGGCCCGGCCGCACTGTGCCAGATGTCCCGGCAGCGCCTGTCAACGGCGCAGCAATCCGAGTGCCGAATACAGGCGTTCGCTCGGCGGCCAAACCCGCATCATGCCCGACCGCCAGGCGATCATCGCCCATACCAGCACGCCGAGCAGCATCAGGCTGCCGGCCCATGCCAGCAGGACGGGCGAAACGGGCAAAGGAAGCCGGACAGCAAGGAGCCGCCCTCGCAGGCCACCCGCCGCTGCGGCAGGCGCTGGCGGGGACGCCGGTTCAGGCTTCAGCAGGCTTGGCATTGCCGCCTCAGGTGGCTCCGGCTCTGCGGCCTCGGGCGCCATCGCCGGAGCAGGCGGCGGCTCCAGTGCCGATTCGTCGGTGGGCGGCACCCAGCCCGACCCGCACCTGGCGCACCGGACCGTGCGGCCCCCGGCCAAGCGCTCCGCCGGCACGTCATAGACCGCGGCGCAGTTGGGGCAGGTAATCCTCATCCCGCGGTGATACCCTGCCCGTCGCGCCCCGGACAACCCGCCCTCCCCGCCCTCCCCAAAGCCGCGGCGCCGTGGCAAAACGGGGCGCCGGGGGTTTCGGGATGGTGCGCTTGGACGGTGTCGGATTGGGCTACGGGACTACCACCGTCCTGCACGGCTTGTCGTTCGGCATCCGCGAAGGCGGCTTCCGCTGGCTGCTCGGTCCCTCCGGCGCCGGCAAGACCAGCCTGCTGCGCCTGCTGCACTTGGCCGTCCGCCCCAGCACCGGCCGGCTGGAGCTGATGGGCCAGGACATCGGCGCCGCGGGCCGCGCCCACCTGCCGCTGCTGCGCCGGCGAATCGGCATGGTGTTCCAGGACTTCCGCCTGCTGCCGCACCTGTCGGCCTTCGACAACGTGGCCCTGCCGCTGCGCCTGGCCGGCCGGCCCGAGGGCCAGGTGCGCGTGGACACCCTGGAATTGCTGGGATGGGTCGGCCTATCCCGCAAGCTGCTGTCCCGCCCGGCGGAGCTGTCCGGCGGCGAGCAGCAGCGCGTCGCCATCGCCCGCGCCGTGGTCAGCCGCCCGCTGCTGCTGCTGGCCGACGAACCCACCGGCAACCTGGACGAAGCCCAGGCCGCCCGCCTGATGCAGTTGCTGCACGAGATGAACCGCCTGGGCACGACGGTCGTGGTGGCGACCCACAACGACGCCCTGGTGGCCCGGCATCCCGCCCATACCATCTGCCTGCTGGACGGCCACCTGGTGCGCGATGACTAGGACGCCCGCCGCGCGCTCATCCAGCTCGGCACGCCCGCTGCGCCCGGCTAGTGCGGACGACCTGGGGCTGCGCCGGGCGCTGTCGGACCGGCTGCTGCCCTTGCTGGTGGCGGCGATGACCTTCCTGGCGGCGTTGGCGCTGGCCGGCGCATTCGGCGCCGCCGCCCTGGCCAGCCATTGGCAGGGTGGCGCCGCCGCGGTGATGACCGTCCAGGTCCCGCAGCCAGCCGGACCCGCCGTAAACGGCGCCGGCCGCCGGGTGGATGCGGTGCTGGCCTCCCTGCGTACCGAGGCCGGCGTCGCCTCCGCCCGCCTGGTGCCCGACCGCGAGTTGACCGAGCTGCTTCGCCCCTGGCTGGGCGACGGCCTGGGCGCCATGGCCCTCGACCTGCCGGCGGTCATAGAGGTGCACCTGGCCGGCGCCCCACCGCCAAACCTGGCGGAGCGGCTGGACGCGGCAGCACCCGGAACGCTAGCCGAAACCCAGGAGGTCTGGGTGCGACGCCTCGGCGCGCTGGCCCGCAGCCTTCAGGCCTGTGCCGGCCTGGCCGTCGCCCTGGTCGGCTTCGTCGCCGCGGCGGTGGTCGCGGTCGCGACTCGTGCCGGGCTGGCGTCCCGGCGGGATGCCATCGAGATCGTGCACGGCCTGGGCGCCACGCGCGGCTACATCGCCAACCGCTTCGCACGCCGGGCGACGATGCTGGCCACCTCCGGCGGTGCGCTGGGGGCGGCGGCCGCGCTGCCGGTCTTGGCGGGGCTGTCTGGCCTGGCCCGGCCCCTCACCGGGCAGGACGGGCCGGCCAGCCTCGCCGACGCCTTGCCGGGCGGGCTGTGGCTCACCCTGCCGTTGCTGCCCGTGGCGGCGGCCGGGATCGGCTGGCTGACGGCGCAGGGAACGGTGCGGCGCTGGCTGCGGCGGCTGCCGTGACAGGGAGCATGGGAAGGCGCTGGCTAGGCCGGTTGCGGCAGGCGGGCGTCGCGGTCAGCACCGCGCTGCTGGCCTGCTCGGCCGTGTGGGGCTTCGGCTTCGCCTGGTTCGAGCACGCCGCCCGCCAGCCCGGCACGGCGCTGCCGGACGTGGCGGACGGCATCGTCGTGCTGACCGGCGGCGCGGACCGGATCGAAACCGCGCTGACCCTGCTGGCCGATGGACGCGCGCCGCTGCTGCTGGTGTCCGGCGTCGCCCGCGGCGCCGACCTGCCGGAGCTTGCCCGGCGCGTCCGGCTGGACCCGACGCGTATCGCCGGACAGGTCACCCTGGGCCGGACTGCGACCACCACCGTCGGCAACGGTGCCGAAACCGCCCAATGGGCCACAATGCACGGCCTGCGCCGCTTGATCGTCGTCACCGCCGGCTACCACATGCCGCGTGCCCTGCTGGAACTGAAACGCGGCCTGCCGGACGCCGAGCTGTATCCCGTCCCGGTAGTGCCCCCTGCCATGCGTGGCGGCACCGACCCGGCGACCGCGCGCATGTTGGCCAACGAATATGAGAAGCTGATCGCCGTGCGCCTGCACCTGACCTCGCTGATCCGGACGGAGGCTGCCCGATGAATGCTCCCCTGACCACCCTGCGTTCGGCGTTGTTCAACGTCTGGTTCTTCCTGGTGACGATGGTGGTCGCAGGAGCCGGCACGCCCTGCCGCTGGATCGGCCGGCGCCATGCGCTTCGCTTCGCCCAAATATGGGCCGGGCTGCTGCTGGACGGCGCCCGTGTCATCTGCGGCATCCGCGTCGTGGTCACCGGCTGGGAGCATCTGCCGCCGGGCGGCCCGATGCTGATCGCCTCCCAGCACCAGTCTGCCTTCGACACGCTGATCTGGCTGCGGCTGCTGCCCCGCGTCGCCTACGTGTTCAAGGCCGAGCTATCGCGCGTGCCGCTGTTCGGCCCGCTGCTGATCCCGGCGGGCCAGATCCCGGTGGCGCGCGGCGGCATCAACGCCGTCCGCACCCTGTTGCGCGGCGGCGACCGCGCCAAGGCCGACAACCGGCAGATCGTCGTCTTCCCCGAGGGGACCCGCGTGCGCCCCGGCGAGGATGTGCCGCTGCGGCCCGGCATCGCCCTTCTGGCCAACCGGACCGGGCTGCCGGTGTTCCCGGTTGCCACCGATTCGGGGCTGCTCTGGGGCCGGCGGGCCTTCAACAAGTGTCCCGGGGTCATCCACATCGCAATCGGCCCGCCGATCCCGCCGGACCTGCCGCAAGCCGAAATGGTCGCCGCCCTGCGCGCCCGCTGGCGGGACGCGGAAGCGTCCATGGTTGTGGATAAACCTGTGCATGGCCCCGTGCCGGCGCTGTGAGAGACGCCGCCGTTGGAGGGCTAAGTGTCCGATTTGTCTCAATTCCATGTCATCCATTCGCTGCGCCATCGCGACGCTACAGTTCACGGCATGTTCTCAAACTCTGATAACGTGTTGATTTTACGGTTTACAGCAACGTGACATCATGGAAGCGGCCAAAAGCTCTGATATCAGCCGTTCCAAGGCCGGCAAATTCTTGAGGCTTGTGCCTGCCCTGTGGATGACGGCTGCGGGTGTGTTCCCTTGAACGCTGCAACCATGCCTGCCGGGGCTGCATCGTGACCTGGCTGTCGCGTGGCCTGGCCGTCGTCGTCGCTGCTGTCGCCTTGCACGGCGCGGTTTGGTTCTACGCAAGCGGCCGGCTGGCATCGGAAATCGGGGCCGCATTGGACGACCTGCGCCGCCAGGGTTGGGAGGTTGTCGTGGACCCGCCGCAGCGGACGGGCTGGCCATTCGCGGCGGGAGTCCGCTACGGGCGGGTCCGGGTGGACGGCACATCCGCCGGGGTGCCCGCTGCCTGGCGCGCCGATGACCTGGACGTCAGGCTACGCGCCGTCCAACCTGGAACGCTGTTGCTTTCCCCAAGCAGGGTGCAGCAGGTGCGGCTAGCCGGCGGAGACTGGATGGACGTGGCGGCGTCGCTGCAGCTCGCCGTCCAGGCAGGCAGCGCCAAGGCGGTTGGGCGTGACCTGGCCGTGCAACTGCCCGGCGGCCCCATCGGGATCGCCGCGATGCACGCCAACCTCAAGGGACGGACGTTGCAGCTCGATCTCGCCGACATCGAGGCAGGGCCGCTCCTGGGCGCCGGACACCTCATGGCCGAGACGGTTCTGACCGGCCCGCTGCTGCCTGGCCCCGATCCCGCCGCCGTGGCGACGGCTTGGCGCGACGGCGGCGGGGCGCTGCAAGTCAACACGCTTCAGCTTGACGTCGGCGACCTGCAAGCGTCTGCGTCTGGCGCCGTGGGCCTCGATCCCGCCTTGCAGCCGGTGCTGAACCTGACCGCGCACGTGCAGGGCTACCAGACGGCGCTGGATCGGCTGGCACAGGCCGGGGTGATCCAGACTTCCGCCGCCCTGGCAGCTAAGGCGGTGCTGGGCTTGTTGTCCGGCCGCGACCCCGGCGCCCCGGCAACCCTGCCGATCCGCATCGCCGGCGGCGTCGTCTCGGTTGCGGGCTTCCCGCTGCTGCGCCTGCCGGCGATTGATTGGACGACGGAGGCGCGGCAGTAGCACGGGGTGACGATGCCAGGGCGATAGCCCAGCACACGCGGGACGCGCTTCCACCTAAGTAGGACGGGGGCGTTATCCACTCAGCGGATCGGATAACCCGCTGTGACCTCCGCCAATGACAGCGGGCATCTCGGCTGCCCCAAACGTCTTTGCTCGGCAGCCACTATTCCGCTGCTTCGACCCGTTCGGACCAGGGATGACGCGGGGAGGATTCAATACAGTCCGATATCGCAACGGACAAGCCCTGCCGCAAGCCTCTTCTCCCAAACGAAAAAGCCAGGCGGGTTTACGTCCAACCGGGACGCAAGCCGGTCTAAGTCTTGCTGCGGGCAGTCTTGGTACGGCGGCTCGTTGACAAGGCAACGGCGGATTTAGCGTTGCCCGGCGCGCCGACGGGATACTCCGTCTCCAGGTCAGGCGCAGATGGCGCGGCATGGCCGGCCACCGCGTCCACGGCCCGGTGGATGGCTGCCTCAACGGCCGAGCCGCTGCCGTTCATCGTATCCTTCGCCAGGGCGGCAGCCGCGCCGATCGGTCCGGCCGGCGGCACCTCTGACGGCTCATCGGCTGCAGCCGGCTGCTCGTCCGGCGCTGTCGCCGCCGCCGCCGGACTCGCATCTGACGCCATAGTTCCGGCGTCCAGGCGCGCAACTGCCTGCGCCGCTGCAAGCCGGATCCGCAGCTCTTCGACCTCTATCCGCAACCGGTCCAACTCGGCCGCATCGGCAGAGGCTGGCGCGGAGTGCTCCGGCGCAGCCCCAGCTATAGGCGCAACCGCAGGGCCAGGTACCGGCGGCAGCGGCTCGGTGCCGCGGTGGAACGGGTTGAACATGCTCATGGCACGCTCGATCATCGCCAGGTTCTGCCGTCCCATCTCCTCGACGCCGGCCGGCAGGAACGGGCTGATGGACTGCTGCACCGCCTGACGGAGCTGCTGCTGCTGCCGCGCGAACGACGACATGGCGGTTTCCAAGTAGCGCGGCACCACGCCCTGCAGGCTGTCGCCGTAGAAGCCGATCAACTGCCGCAAGAAGGCGGTGGGCAGCATGGACGTGCCCTTGCTTTCCTCCTCGACGATGATCTGCGTCAGCACGCCGCGCGTAATGTCCTCCCCGGACTTCGCATCATAGACAACGAAATCCCGTCCCGCGCGTATCATGTCCGCAAGATTGTCTAGGGTGATGTAGCTGCTGGTCTCGGTATTGTACAGCCGCCGGTTCGCATACTTCTTGACCACGACCGGGGTCGGCGCCGGCGGCGTGCCAGATGGCGGCGCTGGCGGGCTGGACGTGGCGTCGGACGGGGCGAAGGAGGCGTCGGCCATGATAGTCCTCAAGGTCTGGGTTCTGCGGTTGTATCACGCAGTTGCAGTAATCACGACCTTTTCATAGCAATTTATGCTGCAAAGCAACATGCCACAATCCGGAACTAGCCATGACACCAGCAGACCAGGCCCAGCTCGCTGCCAATTGGGCCACGATTCTTCAAAGCGAATGGGCCGGCTTGGCCGTCGACCGCGAAGTCCACGACACCCTGCACCGTACCGCCGGCCGCATCGCGCAACAGGCGGCGCTGCTGCATGCTTGGCCGCCTGCAGGCCCAGCGCCGGCAGGAGCCTCCTCAACGCCGGCAGGCACTTTCTCAGCGCCGGCAGGCATTTTCAATGATCCGTCCCGACTTGCCGGGGCCGATGCGCCGCCGGGGTCCGCGGCCGTTGATGCTGCACTTGGTGCCGCCGGGGCAGCCGTCCCTGCGAACGGCATTGTCGGGATCGCCGCTTCCGGAGGGGTCGGCCCCGACCTGGGCTGATCCGGCGCTCCTGGCAGGGATTGCCGCCTACCGCCGCCATCCCTGGCAGCGCGCCCTGCCCGACCCACCGGCTCTCTGGACGGAGGGCGACGCAAGGCTGCTCGACTACGGACAGGACGCCGCGCCAGACGCCCTGACGATCTTGTTCGTGCCCAGCCTGGTGAACCGCGCCTACGTGCTGGACCTGCTGCCCGACCGTTCCCTGCTGCGTTGGCTCGCTGGCCAGGGCCTGCGCCCGCTGCTGCTCGACTGGGGCTGGCCCGGCGACCGCGAGCGGGCGATGACCCTCACCGAAATCATCACCGGCCCACTGGAGCGGGCGATCACAGCAGTCGGCGCCCCCGTCGTGCTGGCGGGCTACTGCATGGGCGGCCTGTTGACGCTGGCTGCCGCGCTGCGCCGGCCGGACTTGGTGCGGGCGCTGGCGCTGCTGGCGACGCCATGGGACTTCCATGCCGCCGGGCGGGACCAGGCGCGCCGCCTATCCGCCGCCCTGCCGCTTGTCGAGCCGCTGCTGGCCGCAACCGGCACCCTGCCGGTGGATGCGCTGCAAACCCTGTTCGCCCTGCCCGACCCCGGCGCCATCGCCGCCAAGTATCGCGCCTTCGGCCGCATGGACCAGACGGGCGACGCCGCGCGGGACTTCGTGGCGCTGGAGGACTGGTTGAACGACGGCGTTCCATTGGGCGCACGCATCGCCCGTGAAGCGCTGGGTGTGTGGTATGGCGAAAACGCGCCGGGCCACGGCGAGTGGCACGTCGCGGACCACATCGTTGACCCGGCAGCGGTGTCGGTCCCCACCTTCGTCGCCGCACCGGGCCGGGACCGGATCGTGCCACCCGAATCCGCGCTGCCGCTCGCCCGCCTGATCCCCGGCGCCGTGCTGCACCAGCCCAAGGCCGGGCACATCAGCATGGTGGCGGGACCGCGGGCCAGGGATGCGCTGTGGCTGCCCCTGCTGCACTGGTTGCGCACCCTGTAACGGCTTATGTAACCGCAGCAAAAGGGAGAAGCGACACTATGGAAGATGTGGTCATCGTATCCGCCGCCCGCACGCCCGTGGGCAGCTTCAACGGCGGGTTCGCCACCCTGCCCGCACATACCCTGGGCACCGTCGCCCTCAAGGCCGCCATGGAGCGCATCGGCCTCGACCCGGCAGACGTGGACGAGGTGATCCTCGGCCAGGTGCTGACCGCCGCCCAGGGCCAGAACCCGGCCCGCCAAGCCGCCCGCAACGCCGGCATCCCCGACAGCGCCACCGCCTTCGGCATCAACCAGGTTTGCGGCAGCGGCCTGCGCACCGTGGCGCTCGCCGCCCAGCAGATACGCACCGGCGAGAGCGCCATCGTCGTCGCCGGCGGCCAGGAAAGCATGAGCCAGTCCACCCACGCCGCGCACCTGCGCGCCGGCACCAAGATGGGCGAGTTGGGCCTGATGGATACCATGCTGAAGGATGGCCTGTGGGACGCCTTCCACGGCTACCACATGGGCACCACGGCGGAGAACGTCGCCACCGCCTTCCAGATCACCCGCCAGCAGCAGGACGAGCTTGCCGCCGCCAGCCAGCAGAAGGCGAGCGCGGCACAGAAGGCCGGGCGCTTCAAGGACGAGATCGCCCCCGTGACGATCAAGGGCCGCAAGGGCGACGTGGTCGTGGCCGACGACGAATACATCCGCCATGACAGCACCGTCGAGGCGATGGCCAAGCTCCGCCCCGCCTTCAGCAAGGAAGGCACCGTCACCGCCGGCAACGCCAGCGGCATCAACGATGGCGCCGCCGCCCTGGTGGTGATGTCGGCCTCCGAGGCCTCCAAGCGCGGCCTCACGCCGCTGGCCCGCATCGCCAGCTTCGCCACTGCCGGCGTGGACCCGGCAGTCATGGGCACCGGACCCATCCCCAGCAGCCGCAAGGCCCTGCAGCGCGCCGGCTGGTCCACCGCCGACCTCGACCTGATCGAGGCCAACGAGGCCTTTGCCGCCCAGGCCGCCGCCGTCAACAAGGACATGGGCTGGGACACCGGTAAGGTGAACGTGAACGGCGGCGCCATCGCCATCGGCCACCCCATCGGAGCCTCAGGTGCCCGCATCCTGGTGACGCTGCTGCACGAAATGCAGAAGCGCGACGCCAAGAAGGGCCTGGCGACTCTGTGCATTGGCGGCGGCATGGGCGTTGCCATGTGCCTGGAGCGCTGACGGCCTGACCCCTGGACCCTCCCTGGCAAAGCAGCCAACATGCGGCTGCTAAGCTAGGGAGGACATAGAAGAATGGCACGAGTAGCACTCGTCACGGGTGGAACGCGCGGCATCGGTGCCGCCATCAGCATCTCGCTGAACAACGCGGGGCGGCATGTCGTCGCAAGCTATGCCGGCAACGACGCCGCTGCCGAGAGCTTCACCAAGGTCACTGGCATTCCGAACCTCAAGTTCGACGCCGGCGACTACGCAGCCTGCGAAGCGGCGGTGAAGCGCATCCACGACGAGCACGGACCTATCGAGATCCTGGTCAACAACGCTGGCATCACCCGCGATACCACCATGGCCAAGATGACCCGCGACATGTGGGACGCGGTCATGGACACCAACCTCGGCAGTTGCTTCAACCTGTGCAAGCTGACGTTCGACGCCATGCGCGCGGCGAAGTTCGGCCGGGTCGTCAACATCGGCAGCATCAACGGCCAGGCAGGTCAGTACGGCCAGGTGAACTACGCTGCCGCCAAGTCCGGCATCCACGGCTTCACCAAGGCCCTGGCGCAGGAAGGCGCCCGGTTCGGCATCACCGTGAACGCCATCGCCCCGGGCTACGTGGACACCGAGATGGTGCGTGCCGTGCCGCCGGACGTTCTCACCAAGATCGTCGCCCGCATCCCGATGGGCCGGCTCGGCCATGCCGAGGACATCGCCCGCGGAGTGGCGTTCCTGACCGCGGACGACGGCGATTTCATCACCGGCTCCACGCTGTCCATCAACGGCGGCCAGCACATGTATTAACGGGTGGTTGCGCCCATGCGGGGCGCGACCCTGGCCGGGTGCGGCGCGATCGGGCTGTGGGCCGTGCTGGCCCTGCTGTCCCGCGCCGCATCCGGGGTGCCGCCGCTGCAGCTCACGGCAATGAGCTTTGCGGTGTCCGGCGGACTGGGCCTGGCTTGGCTCGCAGCGAGCGGACGTTTGCACGACCTGCGGCAGCCGCCCCTGGCTTGGCTGCACGGCGTCGGCGGGCTGTTCGGCTTCCACGCCCTTTACTTCGCGTCGCTGGCCCGCGCCCCCGCAGCCACGGCGAACCTCATCAACTACACCTGGCCGTTGCTCATCGTGCTGCTGTCGGCGGCGCTGCTCGGGATGCGGCTGACCCTGCGCCACGGGCTGGGCACGGCGCTGGCCCTGGCCGGCTGCGCCATGCTGCTGAGCAGCGGCGCGGCCTTCCCAGCCGGAGCGGCATTGGGCTACGCGCTGGCGGCAGCGAGCGCCGTGGTGTGGGCGCTTTACTCCGTCCTGTCCCGCCGCTTCCCCGGTGTGCCGCCCGGCGCGATGGCCGGGTTTTGCGCCGGGACGGCCGTGCTGGCGGGCGCGGCCCACCTGGCGTCGGAGGCCACCGTCGCCCTGGATGCGTCCGCCTGGGCCGCGGTGCTGGCGCTCGGCCTCGGCCCGGTCGGCGCCGCCTTCGTGCTGTGGGACCGCGGCATGAAGCGCGGGGACCCGCGACTTCTCGGCACGCTGGCCTTCGCAACGCCAGTTCTATCCACCCTGATCCTGGCCGCGGCCGGGCTGGCGCCCTTCACCGTGACGACTGTCGCGGCGGCGGCGCTCGTGGCCGCAGGCGGCTTTGTGGCAGCGGCGCCGGGCCGCGCCGCAGCATGACGGACAGCATTCCGGCAAAAACGCCGCGCCATGCCGCATGCTGCCACCCTGGAGGCATGAGCGCCCACGCTCCCGCGATGCCAACCCGCCGCGATGACGAAGCATCTCAGCAGCGGATAGCCCAAAAATAGGTCAATCCGTCTGGAAAAGTTAAATTGTTAACTGGTGCATACCTCGCACCGCGTGCAGCAAGCCTGTAGGCTAACGTGAAAGCGCAACACGCGCCCCCGCTCTTGGGAGGAAGAATGTTCCATCAACTCGTGACGCCGGTGGCAGACAGCCTGCCGCTGTCGTTTCTGGTCGCGGCCCTGCCGATCGCTACGGTCCTGGTCATGCTGGGCGTGCTGCGCCGGCCCGCTTGGCAGTCTTCCCTTGGCGGCCTCGTCGTCGGCCTGGTCGTGGCGATCCTGGTCTGGCAGTTCCCGGTCGGCCTGGCGCTGGACAGCGTCGCCGCCGGGGCAGTGTTCGCGATCTGGCCGGTCATGTGGATCGTGTTCAACGCGCTGCTGCTCTACAACATCGCCGTTGTGTCCGGCCGCTTCGATGCCTTCCGCGACTGGGTGCTCGACCACCTGCCCAACGACCGCCGCATCGTGCTGGTGGTGATCGGCTTCTGCTTCGGCTGCCTGCTGGAGGGTATCTCCGGCTTCGGCACGCCGGTGGCGATCACCAGCGCGTTGCTGATCCTGGTCGGCTTCGCCCCGCTGGAGGCGCTGACCTTCACCCTCATCTTCAACACCGCGCCGGTCGCGTTCGGTGCGCTCGGCGCCCCGGTGACGGTGCTCGGCCAGGTCACCGGCCTGTCCCCGGTGACGCTCGGCGCCATGATCGGCCGCCAGCTTCCCTTCATGGCCATGCTGCTGCCCTTCTACGTCATGGCGCTCTACGGCGGGATGCGCTCGATACGCGCGCTGTGGCCGGTGCTGCTGGTCTCCGGCGCCAGCTTCGCGCTGGGCCAGTTCGTGTCGTCGAACTACCTCGATTACGCGCTGACCGACGTGCTCTCGTCGCTGTGCTCCCTGATCGTCACCCTGGGCTTCCTGCAGGTGTGGTCGCCGGCGGCGGCGCCGGAGTTCGCCATGTCCCGTGCGGCGGCAGTCCCTGCAGCCGCGGCAAGAGCAGTCGGCGCAGACGTGGTGGCCGAGCGGGTGCGGAGCACGGTGCCGGCCTGGCAGGGCTGGGTGCCCTGGATCCTGGTCTCCGCCGTCGTGATTGCCTGGACGCACTTCAAGGTGTTCGCCCTGGGACAGCAAACCTTCCAATGGCCCGGCCTGCACAACCAGGTGCTCATCACCCTGTATGACAAGCCGTATGCGGCGCTCTACGTGTTCCAGCCGCTGGCCACCGGCACGGCGATCCTGCTGTCGGCGATCCTCACCGCCGCCATCGTCGGCGTCGGGCCGGGCCGTTTCGTGCAATGCGT
>CAXTCI010000112.1:7454-16729 GCA_964242325.1 uncultured Acetobacteraceae bacterium | reverse complement strand
AGCCCAAGCCCTGTACCCTGGCCAATTGGCTTCGTCGTGAAGAACGGTTCGAACGCGCTGGCAGCGACATCTGGGGTCATGCCTACGCCGGTGTCGGCAACCGTCACCGCGATGAATGTTCCGGGCTGCGCCTCCGGATTGCCGGCCAGGGCGGCGGCGTCCAGCGTTGCAGTTCCGGTGATTATGTTGAGCTGGCCACCTTCCGGCATGGCGTCCCGGGCGTTGATGGCGAGGTTCAGCACCGCTGCCTCCAATTGCGCGGGATCGGCGCGGCAGAGCGGCAGGTTCGGAGCGGGCGTGAAGGCGACAGTGACCAGCGCACCTACGGCTTGACGGACCAAGTCGGCAAAGTCGGCCAACAACACGTTCACGTCCAAGGCGACGACCTGCAGCGGCTGGCAGCGGGCGAAGGCCAATAGGCTGCGCGTCAACCCGGCACCGCGCTGCACTGCCGTCACCGCCGTTCCAGCTAGGCGTGTGACCTTTGCGCGGATCATGTCGCCATCGGGCAGGTGGGCGGCAGTACGCTCGATCAGCTCCAAGTTGCCCATCACGACCGTCAGCAGGTTGTTGAAATCGTGCGCGATCCCGCCCGTCAACTGCCCCACGGCGTCCATGCGTTGGCTGTGGCGGAGTTGTGCCTCCGCCGCCTGGCGCTGCCGGCTTTCCTGGCGCAACTCCACCAAGGCCGCCTGCTCTGCACGCGCGCCGCGCAGGGCCAGCAAAGACACGCCTAGCAGCGTCAGCGCGGCGACGCCGGCGAACACGCCGTACATGCGCAGGTTGTCGTGCCAGCGCTGCATGACCGCCGCCTCATCCATGCCGAAGGCGACGTAAACGGGATAGCCGGCAACCCGGCGGTAAGCATAGGTCCGATCCACCCCGTCCATGTTCAGCCGCGCCTGGAACACTCCGCCGTCTGGTTGCTCGGCGATGTGCTGCATCAGAACGCCACCGGGCGCGAGCTGCGTCAGGGGGTCGGTAGGCTCGCGCGCCAGCACGGCGCCGTCAGCGCGAAGCAGCAGGGCCACATGTGCATAGGGCGGCGCGGCGTCGTGGTAGAATTGGGTGAAGTAGGCTGGGCTGGCCGCGACGTGGATGGTGCCGCCGAAGCCGCCGTCCTCCCCTGTCCGTCGTCGGCTGATGGCGAACGATGGCTGCCCGGTGGAACGCCCGGCATAGGGGCCACTGATGTAGGTGCCCGCCCCCTCTATTTGCTGGACCTGGAAGAAGTCATGCCCGGCAATGTTGGAATTCGGGCGCCAAGCCTGCGTTCCGGCGAGCGTGGCCCCGTCCGGTCCGGCGATCCAGGCGGACGCCGCCTGCGCGAGCGGCGCCTTGACCCGGCGCATGAACTCGCTGGTGAAGGGTGAGGCGACCTCGGCGGTTGGCAGGTCGGCCACGCGCTCCTCGATGAGGGACAGCAGCAGCTCTTCGGTTTCGAACACCTTGCGGGCGTGTTCGTGCATGATGGCGGCGGTGCGCGCGACAGTGTCCGCAGCCTCCCGTCGGAGTTCCTGCAGGTTGCGCCATGCAGCGGCGCCGAACAGTGCGCCGGGAACGAGCAAGGCAGCCGCCAGCATGGCCTGGTGCAAGCGAACCGACGGCATCACGGGACGGGAGCCAAATAAGACCACGCCGGGCCAGTTGTGCGCGGGGTCCGCATCCCTCGTCGTATGGACCGGGGCTTGAGAACGGACCAGCGGCGGCGCCTTCACGATGGCGGTAGGTCCCACCGAAGGTAAACGGTTCTTAACGAGTCTCAGGCATGACCTGGCCCATGTCGAAGCTTAAAACGATGCCTCGGCCCACCGCGGTCCAGCGGGCCGCCTGGGGAGTGGCTATGCCGCAACAACTCGCGTCGCTGTCCACTGGGCGAGCGATCTTTTTGCTCGATCTGCTGGCGATGGCGCTGCTGTGGCCGGTGGCGCTGCTGCTGATGCGATGCGGCAGCACGGCCTTCGCCGTGCTGTATCCAGCGGCGAACCTGGGGGCGCTGTATGCGCTGGGGCTATACCGGCGGGATGTGGCGCTGGAGGTGCGGCGGTCGCTGGGCCGGGTGCCGCTGGCCGCCGCCGCCGGTGCGTTGGGCGCCGGGCTGGTGCTGGCGTTGCTGGGACTGCCCGGCGGCGGAGTCGTGCCGGCGGTGCGGGTGGCGGCATGCTTCCTGCTGACGGGAGCGTTGGCCCGCGTTCTGTTCGACGTGCTGCGCCGCCGCGGGCTGTTCTGCCGGGCGCTGCTGGTGGTGGGCGCGGGCCGGCGGGCCTGGGATCTCGTCTGGATGTTGCGGAAGGAGGGGCTTTACCTCAACTACCGCATCCTGTTCGTCCACAGCCCCGAGCTTGGGGAGGTGGACCCGCGCCTGGCCGACGGCAGTTGGGGCGCCATCGTCATGCTGCCGCAGGACGGCTTTCTGGGCGCGGCCCAACGTTTCGGCGCCGACGGCATCGTGGTCGCGCCCGACGAGCGCCGGGGCCTGAAGCTGGAAGGCTTGCTGGACTGCAAGATCGCCGGCATCCCGGTGCTGCAGTACTTGAGCTTCATCGAGAAGGAAACCCGCCGGATCGACATGAAGCGCATGGAACTGAGCTGGCTGCTGTATTCCGATGGCTTCGTATTCGGCACGCTGGACCGGGTGCTGAAGCGCACTCTGGACCTGGTGGTCAGCAGCGCCGTGCTGCTGCTGGCCTCGCCCTTCCTGCTGGCGGCGATGCTGGCGATCAAGCTGGAGGACGGCGGGCCGGCACTTTATCGGCAAGTTCGCATCACCCGCGGCGGGCGTCCGTTCCGGATCAACAAGCTGCGCACGATGCGTATGGATGCGGAGCGTGGCGGTGCGGTCTGGGCCGCGCAGCGGGATGCACGGATCACCCGCAGCGGCGCGTTCCTGCGCCGGACGCGCCTCGACGAGGTGCCGCAGCTGTTCAACGTGCTGCGTGGGGAGATGAGCTTCGTCGGCCCGCGTCCGGAGCGCCCGGACTTCGTGGACATGCTGTCCGGCGCGATCCCCCTATATCGAGAGCGCCACGTGGCGAAGGCGGGGCTGACCGGGTGGGCGCAGATCAACTACCCCTACGGGGCGTCCATTGACGACGCCAGGTCGAAGCTGAGCTATGACCTTTACTATGTGAAGAACTTTTCGGTGCTGTTCGACCTGCTGATCATCGTCCAGACCATCCGGGTGGTGCTGTGGCCGGGCGGGGTGCGGTAACGGCGCTCGTGGCGGGTCTGCGGCGTGACGCCAGCCTGAGCCATCCTGGTCCAGATCCCAAGGTCGGTCCGAACTGACCCAGGCGACTCAGGGGCTCCAGATGATGACGCACAGCACGGGGGGAACCAGAAACTGATCCGGGGCAGCGTTATTTCAACGTAGGATGATCAACGGCCGCCGTTAACCTCTTCCCAACATATCGTTTCAATGGTAGTACGTTCTCCGAAGGTACATTTGAGTGGGAGGACTGGACTTTGGGTGCGTTCATGCGAGAAGACGATATCTTCGTCCCTAGTTTTGTTGAAATGCTCAACTTGCGGTTCGCGCCGCGGCAAGGCCCTGAGCCAGAGTGGTTCGGCGGCGTTGACGAGGCCGCTGACTTGCAGGCCAAGTTCCAGGTTTTCCAAGCAGGCCGGTCGTTCCGGCAAAGCGTGTCGCTTCTCGGCCTTGGCGGGCACCTGAACCTCCGGGCGCGTAACCGCTGGTTCGCTTATTTGGACAGTTTGGTGAAGTATGGATCGAATCGACCTGGCCAGAATGGAGATGAGGCGATCGTCAATGCTCTTATAGAAGACCTCGGCTCGGCAGTGCCTTTGCCTGTGCATTTCAAGCCGCATGACGCTGGTGCCGAGCCGGACTGGCGTGTGATCATAGGCGATGAGCCAAGGCCGTTATTCTATACGGCAAGAGATTACCTGACAGTCTCTCTGCCAATGAGGCTTCACCCGAGTTAGCCATTGCTGCAACCCCATGCCGCAGGCGTCCCAGGATTTTACCGAACTTCACACGGCAGTGGCGGAGTACTATGGGCAGAAAGTCCGCCGGCATGGGGCGACGCCGGCTGGTGCTGACTGGCTTAGCGCTGCCGGCCAGGATTTGCGCCTTGCCCTGCTGTTGCGCGTTTGCGACCTGACGAGGCCATTCTCCTTGAATGATCTCGGATGCGGGTATGGGGCGCTACTGAACTACCTGCAATCCCGCCATCCCGGGCTGCAAGTGGATTACCTTGGGATCGACGCATCTCCGGACATGGTTTCCTGCGCCGCGTACCGCCTTCAGCGCCACCCGGCACCACAATCCATGAAAGCCCATTTCATACAAGGCAGCGCAGCCCCACGCGTGGCCGACTATGCCGTCGCGAGCGGCATCTTCAACGTCGTCCCACCTGCCGGGCGCAGCTTATGGCCCAGCCTGATCGCCCACACCCTTTCGGGCCTGCACTCCTGCAGCCAATATGGCTTCGCGGTGAATTTCCTGGGTGTTGCCCCGGAGCAGCCAGACGAGCCACGGCTTTATCGGACCCCGCCGGAACCCTGGATTGCCTACTGCGAAGATGAGCTTGGCACCAAGGTCAGCTTGATAGATGGCTATGCCTTGAACGAGTTCACCATCCTGGCATCGCATGACCGCCTGTCTGGGCCGGCCGCTCTGGGATGACGACACTGCGCGCCGCTGCAAGCAAGTTCTCGTACAACCGGGCGCCTGTAACCTGGATCAACTCTTCTGCTCGAAGCAGCAGCCCGGCAGAGGCCTCTTTATGCGCTGGATCGGGCAATGCGTGATAAATCCGGGCGAGGACGATGCATAGCCGGCACTCCGAAAGCCGTGCGGTTCGGCTTTCCGCGATCGCCAGCCCCTCATGCGCCAGGTCCTCGGCGGCCTTGATCTCTCCAAGGCTAAGGCATGCCTCGGCAAGGAGAGCCAGCAAGTCGGCCTCAACCTCCTTTGCTGCCTGCGTCGTTCGCATAACGTGCAGCGCGTCCCGGTACTCCATCGCAGCGCCGGCATGGTCGCCGCGCATGGCCTTGGCCGAGCCAACCGCCTCGTGCGCATAAACCCGGAAGTAGGCGCTGTTGTTGGCTGATGCAATTTCGATCAACTGGGCCGCATGATGATCTGCTGCGTCACAGTCCTCCTGGAACCAGGCCATAGCCCCTGCTGCCAGGTGCGGGATGAACCGGACCATGGGATCTTCCGCGGTGAGCTCTGGGCCGATCAGGAAGGATAAGCTGGCTTGGGCCTCTTCGAAGCGGCCGAGCCGGACCAGGATCCGGCTGCGCAGGGCCTTCGCCCACCGCTCGACGCTAAAGCCCAAGAACTCCTGGTCGAACCGCTCCGACGCAGCGACACGGGCAAGGGCCGCGTCGCTGGCGGCCAGTGCCTCCCGCTGCAGCCCGGCCCAGCCATAAGCTTGGCTGAGCGCAGTGTACAACGTCGCGGCCCGCCCGTCGTCAGAGCCAGGCCTGAGCATCGCGATCGCATCGCACAAACGTTCTACATACGTGTCCGCTGCGCCGCTCACTCCCTCGACACGCGCCTTCACAAACAGCAACAACGGAATCATCGTGTCGTTTGTTTCATGTGCCCAGTTCAAGGCCTCCTGAATGAATGGGCTGGCCGTCTCGGTTTTCAGTCCTTCACGCAATCCAAGATAGGCAATCTGCGCGCTCGCCATGATCCGCAGCGCGTCCTCGTTCCCCGATGTAAGCTTGGCTTGCAGCAGCTCGCGCACCTTCCGCCAATGCCGCATGGCCAGCGCGGGGCTGTTGGACCCGACCCAACGCGCCGCCCGCGCCGCATATTGTGCGGCCTCATAGAGGTGGCCGGCCATCTCGTGATGGTGGGACAGAAGTGCCGAGAACTCATCCAGCCTGCCCACGTAATAATCGTTCAAGGCCGCCGCAACTGCCGCGTGCAGTGTGTCACGCCGGGCCTTGAGCTGGGTGGCGTAGGCGACTTCCTGGATCATCGGATGCCGAAAGCTGCTTCGCGGACCATTGTTCGTCGGCATCGGCTGCAGTAGGTCGGCCTCGATCAGGTCGTTCATCCCGCGGTCAAGGTCATGGTCCCGCGTGCCGGACACCTGCCTGAGCACGGTATGCGGGGTTTCCCGGCCGATGACCGCGCATATCTGCAAGATCGCCCGTGACGGCGCATCCAAACGGTCAATACGGGCGCCAATGACCGCCTGCACGGTCGTGGGCAGCTTGTCGCCCATCTCCAGGCCTGGGGCGCGTTGCCCTGGACTGCCGGTCAGCGCTCCCTCCTCCACGAGCGAGCGGACCAGCTCTTCAGCGAAGAACGGATTGCCGCCGCTTCGCTCCACCACGCGGCGCCGCAGTCCGGCAAGCCGGGGATCGTGGCCCACCAACTGCTCAACCAAGCCCGTCGCCGCCGACGCCGGCAACTCGGCAAGGGTCATGCCAGTGAAGTGCGGATGCCGCATCCACGGGGCGTCGTAGCCGGGACGGTAGTTCAGCAGGAGCAGGGTGCGCGTCCCGGCGATGGCCTCCATGATGGCGCCGACGATTGCCTCGCTGGCCTCGTCGAGCCAATGCAGGTCCTCGATGACCAGCAGCGATGGGCTGCGCCCGAACCAGCGGACCATCCTCCGGACCAGATCGAGCAGCCACTCCCGTTGGCCGGTGGGCGTAAGGCGGGCAAGGCTGGGTGGCGCCGCTGCCTCGTCCTCGGCGATGCCCAGGAACTCGAACAGCCGGGGCAGATCGGCATTGAAGCCTGGTTCGAGGCCAGCCAAGCGGGTGGCGATCCGCTGGCGCGCAACCGCCGGGCTATCGGAGGGCAGCAGCCTGAACAAGGACAGCCGGAAGAACTCCAGCACCGGCTGCAACGCCGCCGCACGCCCATAAGGATGCGCCCGCGCCTCGAAAACGGGGATGAGCTGGCTGCGGCACCATTTGGCGAACTCGTAGCAGAGCCGGCTTTTCCCGGTGCCGGGCGCCCCGGCAATCCCGATGGCGCTGGCCTCGCCCTCCTGCGCGGCCAGCAACGCCCGCTGCAACGCATCCAGTTCACGCTCGCGTCCAAGGAACGGCACCAGCGCCGCACCGCGGAAACGCCGGCTCGTCACGGCAGGCCGCAAGCCCAGAAGCTGGTAGACCTCAATGCCGCCAGCAATGCCGCGAACCATTTGCCGGCCCAGTGGCCGAACCTGGCAATAGGGCCGGACCAGCCGGTAGCAGTCCTCCGTCAGATAGATGGAAGATGGGGACGCCATGGCTTGCAGGCGGCTCGCGACGTGCACCGTCACGCCATGCACGGCGCTTTCGGCGGGAACGCCATACAACGGCGCACTTGCGACGACCGCGCCCGAATGAAGCCCGATCCTGATCCTGACCCCGCCAGCCCCAGCCGGAAACGCCCCTTGCATGGCAAGAGCGGCCTCGCAGGCCAGCAACGCATGGCCTTCCTGGGCGCGCGGGGCGCCGAACAGCGCCATCACGCCATCGCCAAGGGTTTGCGCGACGGTTCCATCAAACTGCCTGATGTTCTCGCGCATGGTGGCCAGCGCCGGCCGGAGCCGGTCCATCGCCTCCTCCGGGTCCAGCCCGGCAACCAGCTCGGTGGAACCCACGACATCGGCGAACAGAACCGTGACTTGCTTGATCTCCGCCAGCGGACGGGATGCCTGGCTGGACAGCAGAACACCCGCCAGGCTCGCGCCGCAGGTGCCGCAAAACCGGTTGCTGTCAGGATTGGCCGTGCTGCAAGCAGAGCATATTATCGACATCTGGCCCTTGATGGCTATTCACGACATCCCGCGCCATCTGCGGCTTGAACTAGGTAAAGCCATCCGCGTCCCGAGTCCAAAAGTTCGTTGGATTTGGCGCCCGCCTTGCATCAGTGCCGCCTTCTCCACCTTGCGGACGCCGCTTCGCCGTCCCGCTTGGCGGCGCCGCGTCCCCCGGCGGGACCGCAGGTCAACGCCTGGGCGAACGACGGCCCTTCCCGGCGCGATGCCACGGTTTCGCCATCACGGGACCGCCGCCACCGTCCAATCGAACGGCAGCGCCTGCACCCGGTAATCCGCCGGCACCGGCGCCCCGCCGCGATACCGGTTGATCGTCGCGATCAGCCCCGGCGTCCGCCCCAGCACTCCCGACACCCGCACCACCCGCGCCGCCGGGTCCACGGCGACGTTGGCCGGATCGGACAGGAACCGCCGCGCCGCCATGTCCAACTGCGCGTCCAGGTCCGCCGCGGCATAGGCCGTGCGCGCCAGGCGCGGGCAGGACATCGCCGGGCAGTATAGCGCCAGCGGCACCCGCCAGTCCCCGCCGGGGCCGTATGCAAACGGCAGGATCAGGTTCTTCTGCAACGCATTGAGCGTCATCTCCTGCCCGGCCACCGTGAAGTGCTCCAGCCCTAGCGAATCCACCCGCCCGATCGGACCCAGCCGGTCCGGGACGCCGTCGCGCACGATGCCGAGGGTCCAAAGCGTGTTGCTGGCGTTGATGAGGAAGGCCATCCGCTCCGGCCGCGGCATCGCGGCGAGGTCGGCCTGCGCGACCGCCGCAGCCGCCACGTCCAGCGCACCGTGCGCCGCGGCCAGGCGGCGGTAATCCACCCGGCCCGCATCGTCCACCGTCTGGTCCAGCACGCTCGGCCACGCGAAGGCGACGTCGGACGGCAAGGGCCGCACCGGCGACGTGACGGTCACGGTCGAGCATCCAGCCGCCAGCAACAACAACAGCCCGCAACACCACGGCAATCGTTGCGGCAGCGACGCAACGCCGCCGGAGCCGCCGCGTTGGCCTCCCAGGAGTACCAACATGAAGTCATATGCCATCGCCATCACCCTGCTGCTCGGCGCCGCCGCTCCGGCGCTCGCGGCCAACTCCAACGCGCCGCAGGCCAACGTGGACAAGCGCAACGACGCCGGCAACAGCACCGGCAACGACAAGGTGGACGCGTTGAACCGCGGACAGCTCGATGCGAACCAGAAGCCAGCCGCAGCGGCTGCATCCGCGCCAGAAGCGCCCGCCCCTACGGCGCCGACAGCAGCCAAGTAGCCGTCAGCCCGGCATTGTTGGGGCTACCACGGGTTGACCGGACGCCAAGTCTCGTACGAGCCGCCCGTCGGATAGTAGGGTTCGCTGGGGTAGCCGGGTCGGACGCCCGGCCATGGGTAGGCGGGCCTCTGCCAACCGCCGCCGCCGTACCAGCCCTGGGGCACATAACGTTGCTCGTCCCGGCCGTCTGCTGGTGGCTGGTCCCAGGGGCTGCCGCGTTGCACTCTCGAAAAGGACGGAGGAGCGGGATT
>CAXTCI010000112.1:0-7354 GCA_964242325.1 uncultured Acetobacteraceae bacterium | reverse complement strand
GCTGGTCCCAGGGGCTGCCGCGTTGCACTCTCGAAAAGGACGGAGGAGCGGGATTGGTCGGCGGCGGCGACGGCTCGTTCCAGGCACTGCCGCGCTGCACTCTCGAGAAGGACGGAGGAGCGGGATTGGACGGCGGCGGCGACGGCTCATTCCAGGCGCTGCCGCGCTGCACTCTCGAGAAGGACGGAGGAGCGGGATTGGACGGCGGCGGCGACGGCTCATTCCAGGCGCTGCCGCGCTGCACTCTCGAGAAGGATGGAGGAGCGGGATCGGCCGGCGGCAGGGGCAGCGGGCTGTAGCGGTCGCGGTGCAGCGGCAAGGCGCGCAGGTGGTCGTCGTCCTGATGGAACATGACGCTGGGGCGGCTAGGTGGAGGGGCAGGAGGCAAGGGCAGCAGCCCGGCCGCAGTTTGCCCGGCGACGGCAAGCCTAAGCTTGAATAATGTACTGGCCGGCTCGGGCGTGGGCAGCACCTCCACGACCGACCGCGGCTTGGCCGTGGCAACTGGCGCCCCCACGGCCAGCGGCGGCTTGGCCGCGGCAACTGATGCCCCCACGGCCAGCGGCGGCGCGGTTACGGCTGGCAGCGCGGCAGATGCAGTCAAAGACGGGACGACAGGCTGGGCCTCTGGAACCAGAACTGCGGCGCCTCCCGGCTGCTCCGGCAGGTGACGGGTGGCGAGTTCGCTTACTGCGATGCATCCCGCCATCCCAAGGGCGGCGGTGGCTAGCCAGGTCCGACGCGGGGTGCCCTGGGCAGCAAGTTTGGGACGTTCCGAGGGAGGGGCAGCCAGGCGCCGTGCCACTGGTGGCTGCTCGGGGCGTATAGCCGGCGCGCCCTGCACCTGAGGCACCGACTTCGGCACGACGTTCGGCAACGATCCGTCCAGCATTAGCACCGGCTGGGCCTGCAGCCGGGCACGAAGCGGAGCGAACTCCACCCCGTCCAACCCCTCCGGCATCCCCGCCAGCACCAGCCGGAGCTTGGCGCTGGTGCGGCATGCAAGCTGGATGTAGCACAGGGCTGCCGGCTGCACCGTCTCGGCATCCTCCACCAGCAGCACGATCCCCTCGCACCGGCCGTCCAGCACCGTCAACGCTTGGGCACCTTGCTCCAGGCTGGGGTCGTCCGGGCTGCCCGCATCCGGACCGCCCGCCACCTGGACCATCAGCTCTTCCAGGCCCAACCCTTGCGGCCCCATTGCCGCGGCACGCAGCACCCGCGACCGCCGCGCCGCCAGCAGCGGCGCCGCCTGGTCCAGCACCACCGAGGCTCCGGGACCGTCCACCACGGCATCCCTGCCAGCCATGACTTGGTCCAGCAGGCGACGCAACGCGTCGGGTGGCGGCAGCACCATGGGGAAATTCGTGTCCATAAGGGACTTTAAGCTGGGAACTCTGACAAAAGCGTGATGAATCGTATGAAGCTTTGCGTTAACCTGGAAGTGTCACTGTTGCCCGCACTCCGCCGCCATCCAGGTTGGCCAGCGCCACATCGCCGCCGTGTGCCCGCAGGATGTTGCGGGTGATCGGCAAGCCCAGCCCGGTGCCGCCGGTTTCGCGGTTGCGGCTGCCTTCCACGCGGTGGAACGGCTCGAACACCCGGTCCAGCTCGTCCGGCGGAATGCCGGGGCCGCTGTCCTCGACCTGCACCACGACGCCACCGCCGGGCCGCCCCTCGCCCAGCAGCGTCACCCGGGCGGCGCCGCCATAGGCGACGGCGTTGCCGACCAGGTTGGCCAGCGCCCGTTTCAGCGCCACCGGGCGGCCCTGGATCTGCAGCCGGTCCGGCCCGGCATAGGCCAGGCAGCCCGCCGCAGCCGGGCGCGCATCCGCCGCCTCGTCCAGCACGGTGCGCAGCAGGGCCACTAAGTCCAGCGGCACGGCAGGCTCGGTGCCCGCCACGTCACGACCGAAGGCGAGGGTGGCGGACACCATCGCCTGCAGCTCGTCCAGGTCGGCGAGCATCCGGGTACGCTGGTCCTCGTCCTCCATCCACTCCGCCCGCAGGCGCAGGCGGGTGATCGGGGTGCGCAGGTCGTGGCCGATCGCCGTCAGCAGGAAGGTGCGGTCAGTGACGAAACGGCGGATGCGTCCGGCCATGGTGTTGAACGCGGCGGCGGCCTGCGCGACCTCCTCCGGCCCGTCCTCCGGTAGGGCGGGGGCGTTCACGTCGCGGCCCAGCCGCTCGGCGGCGGCGCCCAACAGGCGGACGGGCGCCGTCAGCCGGCGCACCGCCCAAAGCGTCAACGCCGCCGCCGCGAGCGTCATGCCCGCCCAAGCCCAGGCGAAGCGCGCCGACGCCCAGGGCCACAAGGCGGGAAAGCCGCCGCGCAGCACCAGCCAGCGTTCGTCCGGCAGGTGCACGGACAGCACCATGTTCGCCTCGTCGCGGCCGCGGATCGTGACCTCCCTGGGCCGCAGCGGCGGCGGCAGGCTGTTCCAGAACAGGTAGGGGCGGATCAAGCGCTGCACGTCGGGCGGCGCCGGGTCCAGCCCCTCTTGCGGCATGGCGGGCTCGACGCTGGCATGCAAGCCGCCGACCGCATCCAGCGCATGGGCGGCGGCGGCCCAGCCCTCCGGAGGCCCGGACGTCACGGTGCGGTAGGCGGCCAGGACGCGCCCGGCCAGGTCGCGGCCATCGGCGAGCCGTTGCAGCTCGCCCCGGTCCACCGCATGTACCGCGAGGCCTACCCCCTGCACCACGGCCAGCCCCGGCAGCAGCACCAGTAGGGTGCGGCCGGCCAGGCTTTTGGGAAGCAAGCTACGGCGCGCCATCAGCCGTGCTCGACCTCCGCCGCCAGGACGTAGCCGCCGCCGCGCACCGTCTTTATCAGGTCAGTGTCGGCTTCCCCGCCGCCACCGAGCTTGCGGCGCAGTCGGCTGACCGCCACGTCAATCGCCCGGTCGAACGGCCCGGCCTGGCGCCCGCGCAGCAGGTCCATCAGCATGTCGCGCGTCAGCACCTGGTTGGCCCGGCCGGCCAGTGCCGCCAGCATGTCGAACTCCCCCCCGGTCAGCGCGACCTCGGCGCCGGCCGGGTTCAGCAGCCGGCGCCGGACCGGGTCCAGGGTCCAGCCGGCGAAGCGAATCGGCTTGGCAGCGACGCCGGCCCGGTTGCCGCGGGCCTCGGTCCGGCGCAGGACGGCGCGGATGCGGGCCAGCAGCTCGCGCGGGTTGAACGGCTTGGGCAGGTAGTCGTCGGCGCCCAGCTCCAGCCCGATGATGCGGTCGGTGTCCTCCCCCATTGCGGTCAGCATGACGATGGGCACGTCGCTGATGCCGCGCAGCCAGCGCGCCAGCTCCAGCCCGCCCTCGCCGGGGAGCATCAGGTCGAGGATCACGAGGTTGTAGGCGCCTGCAGGCCAGGCGCGCCGGGCTTCTCGCCCGTCCCGCGCACCGGTGACGCGCAGGCCGTGTTTCTGCAGGAAGTGGACCAGAAGGTCGCGGATGTCCCGGTCGTCATCGACCAGGAGGATGTGCGGACTGGCTTCCATGCCGTTAGCATAGGGGCGCGGCGCGGGGTTGGGCAGGGTAGGCTTTGCAACGAATGGATACGTTCCCCCACCCGCCTCCGCCGATGCGCGCCATGCTGGACGCACTGGTTCGGGCGGACCCGCGGCTTGCAGCGGTCGAGGAGGCCGCCGGCCCCCTGCCCTGGCGCACCCGGCCCGGCGGCTTCCCTGGCCTGCTGCGGATCATCACCGCCCAGCAGATCAGCAGCGCCGCGGCGGCGGCCATCTGGGGCCGGCTGGCGGCACTGCCCGGCGCGCTGGACCCTACGGCCTGGCCCGGCCTGTCCGACGACGTCCTGCGCGGCGCCGGGCTGAGCCGGCCGAAGGTAGGGCATGGACGCGCCCTGGCCGCCGCCTTCGCCGCGGGGCGGCTGTCCGCGCCGGGCCTCGCGGCAATGGCCGATGCGCAGGCGGTCGCCGCCATCACCGCCGTACCCGGCCTGGGTCCCTGGACGGCGGAGGTTTACCTGCTGTTCGCGGAAGCGCGGCCGGACGTATTCCCGGCCGGGGACATCGCGGTGGCCGGCGCCGCCGCGTCGCTGCTCGGCCTGCCGTCGCGCCCGGACCCGCGGGCGTTGCGGGCGCATGCGGAAGCGTGGCGGCCAGCGCGGGCGCTGGCGGCGCGGCTGCTGTGGCACCATTGGCGGCACATGACGGGGCGGCCCGGCCTGGACGACCTGCCGCCGGGCTGAGGGCGCCGGCCCGCGGCCGGAGACCCGGCAGCCGTTCCCGGCCTGCATGCGCCGATCCCAGCGGCACTGGGTCGTTTCCCACTGCGGCCCTCCGCTTGTGATCGCGCCTTGGGCTGACCGGAACTCCGGTCCCACCCTTCACAGCGCGGCGGATCGGTGGTTCCGTGCCGTCCCAACGACACCACTGGCCGGTCCCGGGAGTCCGGAGGCGGCCCAAAAAAGAGGAGGGAGAATCCATGTCCTATTCCGGGCACTGCTTCTGCGGCGCTGTCACGATGGAGGCCACCGGGGCGCCAGAGGCGATGGGCTACTGCCATTGCCGCTCCTGCCGGTCGTGGTCGGGCGGACCCGTGAATGCCTTCACGCTGTGGAAGCCGGACGCCGTGCGGGTGACATCCGGCGCCGAGCACATTGCGACATACCAGAAAACCGAGATCAGCCAGCGGCAGTACTGCGCGAAGTGCGGCGGCCACCTGATGACCAACCATCCAACCCTGGGCCTCGTGGACGTGTTCGCCGCGACGCTGCCGACCCTCGCCTTCGCGCCGGGCGTCCACGTCAACTACGCCGAAACGGTCCTTCCCATGCGGGACGGCCTGCCCAAGCTGAAGGATTTCCCGGCTGAGTTTGGCGGATCCGGCGAGGTCATCGCGGAGTAGCGGCCCGCTCCGTCCGGCGTCGCCCGGCTTCACCCGCTGTTTACTGATCCATGCCACGCTGCGGCATGGAAAAGCATTCCCATGCCGGCCATCCCCAGCCCGCCACCTTTGCCGAGCGGGGGGTAGCCGTGCCTTTCACCTCGCCGGCCCTGACCGGTATGCGGGTGCGCAGCGGCGGGTCCCAGTTGGAACTCGTGCTCGCCAATCCTTCCGGCGCGCGCGGGGTCTATGTGGTGCCCTGGGCCGCGGTGCCAGACATGTTCCAGCCGACGCTGCACGACCTGCGCCTCCTCGCCACGCTCGACACACGGACCGGGGAGCGGGAGGTGATCGGCCCCGCCCAGGTGCGGGCCGCCGCCCGCCGCGTCGCCTTGGAGGGTGCGGCCGGCCGCCAGGCGCGAGCCGCGGTTGAGGCCGCGATGGTCGCCGACAAGGCGCGGGTGGCCGCGACCGCCCAGTATCTCGTGTCCGCCCTGGCCTTTGTTGGAGCCGGCTGCCCCACTGCGCCGGAGGCCGAAGCGCTGGCCCGGGTAGTGGCGGAGTTGGGCATCGGCCCTAATACGGCGGATGCGCCGGTGCCGAACGCCATCGCAGCGCTGGGGCGCTTGCAGGACGATCTGCTGAGCTGGGCCTTTCAGCATCCGGAGGACATGGCGCCAGCCCGCTTGGTTGCGGCCCTTGCGGCAAATGCCGCCGCCTGCGCTGGCGTGGTGCTGGCGGCGGCGCGTCACTCCTCGCCGGCGGCGCTGATGCTGGCCTGGCGGGCCGGACCGGGGCGGGTGGCGGCCCTGGCCGCGCGGCCAGTCTGGATTCTGGACGGATGGCGATTGCCCGGCCTGCTCTGGGCCGCTGCCGCTCCGGGCAGCAGCGCGGCGCTGACGGAGGCCGCGCAGGTCGCGCCGCTGCTGCCGCAGGAAGCGGAAGCCTGGACCGGCCTGCCAACTGACCCGGCGGCGGCGGGCCTGCTGCGCCGGGTGGTGGCCGGACGCGCCGGGGACGCCCGCGCCATGGAGGGACGTGGCTCGGACCTGCCCGCGGCCCTCACATCTGACCTGATCGAACGCAACGAGCAGCTGCGGGCGATGGCGGTATGAGCATGCAGACCGCCCTCCCGGATGTGCGGCGCAAACTCGTGCAGGCGCGCGATGATCAGATGGCGCAGGTTGTGGCCCTGGTGGACGCCCTGTCCCAGCGGGGCCAGGCGGATGCGCTGATCGCACCGCTGCGCCCTCGCCTGGCGCTGCTGGCGCCTAACCGGCCGATGACTGTGACCCGGCTGATGTTCCGTCCAATGGACCCGGTGATCGTGCCCGGCCCACGCTGGCGCCCCAGCATGTCAGCAGTGCCGCGCACGGCGCTGGGCTGCCTGGGGGGAGCCGTGGCGCCCCGGCTCGGGGCCGCTGGCATGGCGATACAGGCGATGCTTGCCGGGCTCCCGCCGGGCGCGCCGGCGGACACGACGCGCGACACTGCGGCCGCGGCAGGCGCGATGCTGTGGCCGGCGGCGGCGGCGGTGCTGGACAACCTGCTGACCCCGCCGGACTGGACCGACGCGACCGGGCTGCCGCCCTCATGCTTTGGCCCCGTGCGCGCCGCCGCTGCCGCGGTCCTGCATCAGGCGACCCGCCTGGCACGGCTGGATGCCGGCGCGGATAGCGGGGAGATAGACCTCGCAGCGGACGTCAACGCCATCCTGATTGATGCGCAGTCCCGTCCGGGCGGGCTGGCGACGGTGCTGGCGATGTTGCTGGCGCACGGCCCTTCTGCTGCCTTGCTAGTCAGCGCCATGTCTGGCGGCCCGTCCAACGGCGCCTCGCCTGGGCTGGCCGCCCTGCCGACCGGCGCGCTGGATTCGGCGGTCGGGCAATCGTTGGACCGCGCCGGAACGCTGGTGGAAACCGTCCTGCCCGGCGTGGCCCTGGCAGTCGCCGCCGGGCACGCCCGGGATGTGGCGGCGCTGGTTGCGGCGCTGGAGCATCCGGGCAGCCGCCCAAGCCTGCGGGTGCAGGCCGGACGCACGCGGCAGGCTGCCGACCAGGCCTGCCGGAACCGCATGTCCCAGGCCGTGCAGCAGGACATGATGCCACGCTTGCTGGATGCGTCCGACGCCGCGCCCCTGGACGATGCGGAGGTGGGCCGTTTGGAGTCAGTCGCGCGCGACCTGCGCCGCCTGGGCCGCATCGGCCGCCGCCTGGGCCAGCCCGCCGCCTACGACGCCCTGCTGAGCCAGATCGCCAAAACGGTCGGCGGCCTGTCTGCCCCTGGCCTGACCCGCATGGACCGCCTGCGCCTGGCCGAGCTTTTGGTCGGCGCGGAGGCGGCGCTGCGCCTGGTGCCCGAGGGGGATCGGACGTAGTTTCGGCAGCAAACCAGAGGACGCCTGCCATGCCGATAACACGCCGTGCGGCGCTGCGAACTGCCCTGGGCGGCGCGCTCGCCCTGCCCTACGTACGCCGCGCCCATGCGGAAGTGTCCACGGTGCTGATCGC
>CAXTCI010000111.1:0-16800 GCA_964242325.1 uncultured Acetobacteraceae bacterium | reverse complement strand
GTGCAGGTATCTTTACTATTGCGGCCGTCGCCGCCGTCATCTTGACCGGGCAGGCGCTGGCCCAGGCCGGCCCTGCGGCAGGTCCGGGCCAGGGCGCCGCGGCGAGCCAGCCGAACCAGAGCGAGTCCAACAGCCAGTCCAGCACCATGGGCCTGCCAACCGGCAGCGGTGCCGGCGCCAACAACGGCGTGGGCACGCAGGGGTCGCTGGACAGCAGCCCGGGCAAGGCGAGCAGCTCGGTCGCCGGGGTGAACGGCAGCGGGACCAGCTTCGGCGGCAACGGCAGCGCCAAGGGCGCGGGCGGAGCGATTGAAAGTGACCCGACCCAGGGCGGCGGTAAGCAGCGCTAGCAGCGGGTCAGGCCAACCCTGCTTGACGGGCGCCCGCCGCGCGCCCGTCCCCTCCTGGGCAGCCGCTGCTTTCCGCCGTCAGGTGTAGTCCTCGGTCATGCGGGTGCGCGGACGCGGCGCGCCGGCATACGGGTCAAGCCCGGCCCTGGCTTGGTCCACCATCCGGCAGTCGCCGCACATGCGGATGCGGTCGGCGATGGCGGGATCGCGGAACATCCAGTGCTTGCCTTGCAACTGGGCCGCCACCTTCTCGATGGAGGACTGCGTGCCGAATGGCTTGGCGCAGCGGATGCAGATGGCGGGCGGTTCCTCGTTCAGGATGATCTCGTTCCGCCGGGCCGCGCCGAAGGTGGCACGCGGCTCCAGGCGCACGACGTTCTCCGGGCAGGTGGTGGCGCACAGGCCGCACTGGACGCACAGGTCCTCGATGAATTTGACCATCGGCCGTTCGGGGTTGTCGCGCAGCGCCGCGGTGGGACAGACGGCGACGCAGGACAGGCAGAGCGTGCAGCCCTCCGTGTTGATGTGCATCCGCCCGATGGGGGCGCCACGCGGCAGCGGCAGGGCATCGGCCGGCACCGGCGCGGCAGCTTGCAGGGCATTCAGCGCCTGCATCGTCAGCGCGTTCTTGTCGCCGGTCGGCAGGTAGGCCGCAGGCGGAACGCCGTCCCGAACGGTCATACCACGGAGCGCGGCATCGAGGACATCGGGGTCATCGGCCTCCAGCACCGCTACCCGGCCCTCGCCGTAGCCGAGCGGGCCGAGGATCGCCGAAACAAGCTCGACCTCCCGCTCATGCGCGGCCCGACGGTCGGCGTCGTGCCGCCCAACCAGCAAGCGGGCCTCGGCGGCGCCGAAGGCGAAGGCTGTCGCCAGCAGGTCCAGGCCGGGCTGCCCGGCCATCGGCAGCGGAATGACGCGGGCCGGCAGGCCGCGGCCGTGGCGGGCCAAGGCCTCGATCAACGGGGCGCCATGCGTGGCGTCGTGCAGCAGCAGGACGGGCGGCGCGGTCCCGCCGGCGTCGCGATAGGCGGCCAGCAGCGTCCGCAGCCGGCGCGCGGCCGCCTCCGCGGTCGGCACGGCATACTCGGCGGCGGTGGTCGGGCACACCGCGGCGCAGGTGCCGCAGCCCGCGCAGATCTGGGCGGAGATGGCCACGCTGTCGCCGGCAGGGGTGATGGCCCCGGCCGGGCAGGCGTCCAGGCAGCGGGTGCAGCCGACCTGGCCGGACCGTTGGTGGGCGCAGCGCTCAGGGTGGAACGTGATGTAACGCGGCTTGGTAAAGGTGCCGACCAGGTCCGTCGCGGCAAACAGGGCACGCTGCACCGCCATGGGATCGTCGGGCGAGGCGCGCAGGTAGCCCTCCCGGTGCTCCCAGCCCGGCACCAGCGGCAGTCCGCCGCTCAGGTCTATGATGACGTCACAGCGGGACCGCGCGCCGTTGCGGGCGGGGCCGAACAGCAGCCGGCCGCGGGAGTGCGGCAGCGGCTCGGCAAAGCCGTCCACCACCAGGTCGAAGGCGCCGAGATGCCCGGTCACCCGCGTCAGCGTGCCGCGCACGACGGGGAACTCGGCGGTGCGCGGCGGTTCCAAATCGGCAGAGCCGGTGATGATGACGGTCAGGTCCAGGCGGTCCTTCAACTGCCAGGCTGCCTCGACTGCGCGGTCGTCGCGGCCATAGACCACCGTGACGCCCTGGGACTGCAGGGTCACGTCGGCGACTGGGCCGCGGACGTGGGCGTTCGCGTCGTGCACTGCGGCGGCAATCAGGGCGGCGATCTTCGGCTGCGCCTGATCGGCCTCATCCGACCAGCCCGCGGCCTCACGTATGTTGAAGAAGGCGAGCGGCGCCCCCCCTCCCCCATCGGCCTGGGCGCGCTGGAAGGTCGGCGCTTCCTGCGTGCAGGCGACCAGGAGCGGGTCCGGTCCCGCCGCGGCCCCGGTGAAGCGTCCCAGCTCCGCCCGGCACAGCTCATACGCCGGCGGATGCCCGGACATGGCCGGCACGACATCCCCAAGTGGCATTGTCCCGCGGCACGTGCACGTAAGGACCGTGCAACCATCTCGTTTCATAGGCCAAATTTCCCTTCCCGCCTCCTGTGCAAGGCAGGGCCGTGCACATATGATAGGCAGTTGCCGCGCGGTCCACCCCGGGCGCCATGTGCTTGCTGAAGGGAACCTAGTCATACCAGAGATTCCTGCGTTGCCGCCGGGATTCGCCGCCGTTCCAGGCGGACGGGATGCCTGGGAGGCCGCAGTCAGCGGCGCCGGGGCCGGTGATGATCCCGGGTGCGTCCGCTGGAACTTTGCAGAGGGGACGTTGCGCGTGGCGGTCGTGCTGGCTCCGGACCGGCCGATGCAGGATTCCAGCCCCATCGTTGCCCTGGGCGCGCTGGCATTGTTCGACGCCCTGGCGAGCCTGGCGCCGCCGCAGGTGCCGATCCATCTGCTGCCGCCGGATGGCCTTGCGGTGGATGGCGGCCGGGTCGCCACGGTCTGGGCAGCGATGGCGCTTGGGCCGTCCGACATGCCACCGGAGTGGGCGGTGCTTGGCTTCGATGTGAAGGTGCAGGCCGGCGATGCCGAACCTGGCCAGACGCCGGACCGGACCAGCCTGCATGAGGAAGGATTTGGTGACGTTACCGCGGATGACATCTTGGTGAACAGCCTGCGGCACCTGCTGGTCTGGCTGGATGCCTGGGGGCAGGACGGCGCCGCGGCACTGGACCCGGCGCTGCGGCAGCGCATGGCGCCGCAGCCGGTGCCGGCATGACCGCGCCCATGCCGGCCGTGCGCCTGCCCCGCACCATCCAGCTCGACGTGTCCGACCGCCATGTCTTCGACGAAGCCGCCGAGCCTGGCGAGTGGGCCGTGACCGGAACCTTCTGGTTCATGGAGGATGCGCCCGAGGACGCCACGGGCAAGCGGCGCACCGCGTTCCAGCACGGGTTTCTTGGCACCGGCAGCTTCGGCTGGTCCACGCTCGTCATGGTGGCGGACGCGCCGTCGGCGGTGGTGGCGTCGGTGACGGATGCGCTGGCGCAGCACTTCGTGGAGCGGCACGGCGCCCCGTCCCTGGACGCGGCGCGCGAGGTGGCAGCGCGTGAGGTCGCCTTCGCCGCCTCCTTGTGTGAGCACCCCGTCGGCACCCTGCTGACCATCTTCCGCCAGCATGGGCCGGACGGGATCGTGGAGCAGTTCGCCACCGTCACCCGCGACGTCGCGCCGCCCGATGCCGGCGGCCCCGACTTTGGCAAGCCGTTCGATCTGCTGGCGCTGGCTGCCCGCCCCGGTGCCGGGCCGTGAGTCGGCATGAGGCACGCGAAATCGGCGTGATCGCCGAGCGGCAGGAGGTGGACAGCCCCTGGTGCGACCACCGCTGGCGCGTGACCGGCCTGCTGCCCGGTGCGCCCGCGGTGCCGCCCTGGACGCTGCTGGGCACCGAGCCCGGCGTCCGCCGTTACTTCGCGGGCAACGCGGTACTGGAGCTGTATCCGTTGGAGACCGACACGCTGCGCCACAACATCGAAGGTCCGCAGCCGGCGGTCTATGTGTTCCTGCGCGCAACCGATGCGGCGCCGGGCGTTTCGCTCCTGGGCGCGACCGTGTGCGCCGGAGAAGCGCAGGCACATGTGGACACCGGGTCCGACCTGGTGGAATCCTTGCCCATGCCCGGCGACTTGCACGCCTGGATCACGGACTTCGTGGCCCGGCACCATGTCGAGCGCCCCGCCTACAAGCGGAAGCGCGACCGGTCGGAACATGGCCCGGCGCGGCGTCTCGCTTTGCCGGAAGGGGAAGAGGATGAGTAGCGCCGGAACCGCTCCGGATGAGGATGGCACGGCTGGCGAGGGCTTGCTGCGCCGCTGGGCACGACGCAAGCAGGCGGCGAAGGCTCAGCCGGCCGCACTGGCACCAGCGCCGGCACCGGCCAGCGACGTGCCGCCGGACGACACGCAGGCGGACGAGCCGGCGCCGGTGCTGCCCGATTTAGACACGCTTGACGCCGGCAGCGACTACAGCGTGTTCCTGCAACGGGGTGTTCCGGCGGAGCTGCAGCGGCTTGCGCTACAGCGGGCCTGGTCCAGCGATGCCGCAATCACAGAGTTCCGCGGCATGGCCGAATACGCTTGGGACTTCAATGCGCCGCAGTATGGACAGCTTTGGGCAGTAGATGACATAGCCAAGCTGATCCAGGCCGTGACAGCGTCGCCGCCGGAAACGTCGGTCATGCCTGTTGATGCCGTGGTGACAGCCCATGACGCCATAGTGGACGCCTCGCCGGCACCGGAGGCTGCAGCGGATGACGCCGGCGAGGCGGTAGGTCGAGACGAGGCCGTGCCCCCTCCCCGCCGCCATGGCAGCGCGTTGCCATGCTGAGGGGCATAGGCGACGGAGCGGCTTACCCAAATGAATATAACATCTGACCTAGCGCGCCGCTGGCACACCGTTTTATTACTGTCACAGGCTTCCTGATTGGTGTTCATTATCGTGCGTAATTAATCAGGCATTGCAATAATTTTGCTTCAGCAAGACATAGGCCGATAAGGGATGGACGACGTCGAGCTTGCACGGGCGCTGATCTACCGCATGTTGGGCCGCGCATTGGCAGAACCCTGGGATGCCGGGTTCCTGGCGAGGCTGGCGAAACTGGGCGGCGACGACGGCAATGTCGGGGTGGCGTTGCGTGCGGTGGCCACTGCCGCGCGGGGTGTCACGGTCGATAAGGCCCGGACCGAGCATGACGTATTGTTTATCGGCGTGGCACGCGGCGAACTGGTCCCCTATGCCTCGTTTTACCTGACGGGCTTCCTGCATGAACGGCCGTTGGCCCGGGTGCGGGCGGAAATGCAGGCATTGGGCCTGGCCCGGGCGGGTGGACGTTCCGACCCCGAAGACCACATCGCCTCGGAATGCGAAGTGATGGCAGCCCTGATCGGTCGTGGCGACGTGAACGCCCAAGCCGGCTTCTTCGAGCGGCATCTGGCTCCCTGGGCCGGCCGCTTCTTCACGGACCTGGAGCGGGCGGCATCTGCCAGCCTGTTCCGCCCGATCGGCACGCTCGGCCGGTTGATGATGGACTTGGACCGGCAGGGTTTCGCGCTCTCCGCCGGCGACCCGATGCATAAAGGTGCAGCATGACCGAAATGACCAAGCCCGTTCCCGTCGAGGCCATCCGTGCGGACCGCCGTAGCTTCCTACGCGGGGCCGGCATCGCCGCGGCGGCGGTGCCGCTGTCTGCCTCGGCAGAGGTACTAAGGCAGCCGACGAACCACCAGGCGCCGGCGCGCTACCAGGAAAGCGCCCACGTCAAGCAGTTCTATGCGCTGAACCGGCGGTAAGGAGAACTGGGGATGCTGACGAAACAACGGCCCACCACGGCGGCGCGCGCCATGCCCGTCGCCCCGGTCGCAAGTCCGGCACCGGGTGCGTTGGACCGGCGCGGCTTCCTGCGCACGTCTGGCCTTGCCGCAGGCGGGCTGGCGGCGTTGGGCGGGCTGGGGATGACGACCGTGCAGCAGGCCGCCGCCGGCGAGGTAGAGCCGGGGGTGCCGACGCAGACCCGTAAGACCGTCTGCACCCACTGCTCCGTTGGATGCTCCGTGCTGGCCAAGGTGCAGAACGGGGTCTGGGTGGCGCAGGAAGCGAACTTCGACAGCCCGAACAACCTGGGCACCCACTGCGCCAAGGGCGCCGCAGTGCGCGAGCTAACGCATGGCGACCGGCGCCTGAAGTATCCGATGAAGCTGGAAGGCGGCCAGTGGAAGCGGCTGAGCTGGGAACAGGCGATCAGCGAGATCGGCGACAAGATGCTCGCCATACGCGAGAAGTCAGGGCCGGATAGCGTGTTCTGGCTGGGTAGCGCCAAGTTCAGCAACGAGGGCGCCTACCTGTTCCGCAAGTTCGGGGCGCTGTGGGGCACCAACACGGTGGACCACCAGGCGCGCATCTGCCACTCCACTACTGTCGCCGGGGTCTCCAACACCTTCGGCTACGGCGCGATGACCAACAGCTTCAACGACATCGGCAATTCCAAGGCCATCATGATCATGGGCGGCAACCCTGCCGAGGCCCATCCGGTCAGCTTGCAGCACCTGCTGCGGTCCAAGGAGATCAACCAGTCCGAGCTGATCGTCATTGACCCGCGTTTCACCCGCACCGCCGCCCACGCCAGCGAGCACGTCCGCATCCGGCCTGGGACCGACATCCCGATCATCTGGAGCATCCTCTGGCACGTGTTCGAGAATGGCTGGGAGGACAAGCAGTTCATCGAGAACCGGGTTTACGGCATGGACGAGGTCCGCAAGGAGGTCGCCAACTGGAACCCGGATGAAAGCGAGCGGGTGACGGGCGTACCACGGGCGCAGTTGCGCCGGGTGGCGGAGATCATGTCGCACAACCGGCCCTCCACCGTGATCTGGTGCATGGGCGCCACGCAGAAGACGGTGGGAACGGCCAACGTCCGCGCCTACAGCATCATGCAGTTGGCGCTGGGCAACATGGGGCAGAGCGGCGGCGGCACCAACATCTTCCGCGGCCACTGCAACGTGCAGGGCGCGACCGACATGGGCCTGGACGTCACCACCCTGCCGGCATACCTCGGCCTGGACGAGGCGGCCTGGAAGCACTTCGCGCGGGTTTGGGACCTGGAATACGACTACCTGGTGTCCCGCTTCGCGTCGAAGAAGCTGATGGAAACCAAGGGCATCCCCAGCACCCGCTGGTTCGACGCCGTGCTGGCGGAAAAGGGCACGCTGGACCAGCCGGACAACGTCCGTGCCATGGTCGCCTGGGGTCACGCGGCCAACTCGATCACGCGTGAGCCGGTGATGCGGGAGGGCATGAACAAGCTGGACCTGCTGCTGGTCGTGGACCCGCATCCGACGACCTTCGCCATCTCCGGCGATCGTAAGGATGGCACCTACCTCCTACCGGCATGCACCCAGTTCGAGCAGTCGGGCACGGTGACGGGAAGCAACCGCTCGATCCAGTGGCGCGAGCAGGTGGTGAAGCCGATCTTCGAGAGCAAGCAGGACACTGAGATCATGCTGCTGTTCGCGAAGAAGTTCGGCTTCGCCGAGCAGCTTTTGAAAAATATCGCGATCGAGGACGGAGTGCCGGTGTCGGAGGACATCCTGCGGGAGATCAACCGCGGCTGCTTCGCCATCGGCTACAGCGGCCAGTCGCCGGAGCGGCTGAAGCTGCATGCCAAGCACCAGGCCGACTTCGACCCACAGACGCTGCAGGCGACCAGTGGCCCCTGCGCCGGGGAATACTACGGCCTGCCCTGGCCATGCTGGGGCACTCCGGAGCTGAAGCACCCCGGAACCGGCTTCCTTTACAACACCGCGGTCCCCGTGAAGGAAGGCGGCAGCGGCTTCCGTGCGCGCTGGGGCGTGGAACGGGAGGGTGTGTCGTTGCTCGCCACCGACTATCCCAAGGGGTCGGAGATCAGGGGTGGTTACCCCGAGTTCACCGTCGCCGTGTTGAAGAAGCTGGGCTGGGATGCGGAGCTGACGGAGGCCGAACGGGCGGTCATAGACAAGATCGGCGGCGACAACGTGGACTCGGTGAGTTGGCAGACCGACCTGTCCGGCGGCATACAGCGGGTTGCGGTCTCGCACGGTTGTGCGCCGTTCGGCAACGGCAAGGCGCGCGCCTTTGCATGGAACCTGGTGGACCCCGTGCCGGTCCACCGCGAGCCGATACGGACGCCGCGGCGGGACCTGATTGACAAGTATCCCGCGCTGTCCGACCGGCGTGACTACCGCCTGCCCTACCTCGGCCGGAGCCTGCAGGTGCCGGACGTGTCCAAGGATTTCCCGATGATCCTGACCTCCGGGCGTCTGGTGGAATATGAGGGCGGCGGCGACGAGACCCGGTCCAACCGTTGGCTGGCGGAGATCGTAGAGGATGCCTATTGCGAGGTGAACTCGCAGGACGCGGCCCGGCTGGGCATCAAGGACCGCGGCGAGGTCTGGCTGTATGGCGTCGAGAGTTCGTCGAAGGCGAAGTATGTGGCGCATGTCAGCAACCGGACCGGGCCGGGCGTGGTGTTCGTGCCATTCCACTTCGGCGGCATGACGGGCGGCGTGGACAATCGGGGCAAGTATCCGCCGGGGCTGGACCCGATCGTGCTGGGGCACGGGGTGAACCAGCTTACGACCTACGGGTATGACTCCGTGACGCACATGCAAGAAACCAAGGTGACGCTATGCCGGGTCGAAGCGGCATAATGCTTGGCGCCGATAACGAGGAGATGCGCTGATGGCGCGGATGAAGTTCCTATGCGATGCTGAGCGCTGCATCGACTGCAACGCCTGCGTGACCGCCTGCAAGAACGAGCATGAGGTACCCTGGGGCCTGAACCGCCGCCGGGTGGTGACCATCAACGACGGCGAGCCAGGCGAGCTGTCCATCAGCATGGCGTGCATGCACTGCACGGACGCGCCCTGCGCCTCGGTGTGCCCGGTCAACTGCTTCGTGCAGACGGCAGACGGCATCGTATTGCACAACAAGGACCAGTGCATCGGCTGCGGCTACTGCTTCTATGCCTGCCCGTTCGGCGCGCCGCAGTTTCCGTCCGCGACCAACTTCGGCAGCCGCGGCAAGATGGACAAGTGCACGTACTGCGCCGGCGGGCCGGAGGGGACCAACACGCCGGAGCAATATGCCAAGTATGGCCGCAACCGCCTCGCAGAGGGGATGCTGCCGATTTGCGCCGAGATGTGTTCGACCCGCTCGCTGCTGGCCGGCGACGGTGCGACCATCGGCGCCATCTACAAGGAGCGGGTGTTGCGGCGCGGCTATGGTTCCGGCGCCTGGGGCTGGTCCACCGCCTACCGTGACACGCCGACGGTCTAGGAGGGGCATAGGATGCGTTTTCCCCGGATTGCCTTGGCGCTTGCCTTCGTCGTGCTGGCTGGGACCGCCGGCGCTGTCGAGCTACCGCAGAACAGGCCCAACCCCGACCGTGCCGCGCTGGAGCAGATGCTCAACAGCCAACGCGAGCTGCCGTCGGGGCAGATCAAGGGCTTCGTGCACATCCCTGACGCCAAGGCGGGAGTGCTGATCCAGCCGGATGGACGGGTTTTCCGTGAGGTACGCACGCGCTGGCAGCCCTACATCACCGGCGGGCTGATCGTGGTTGCGGTGCTGGCGATGGCGGCGCTGTACTTGATCGCCGGGCCGATGCGCTATACCGCGGATCCGCAAGGGCGAACGATCAAACGGTTCACGTGGTTTGAACGGTTCATCCACTGGCTCACCTCGGCCTCATTCGTGTGGCTTTCGCTGACGGGGCTGAACCTAGTGTTCGGGCGGTGGCTGCTGGAGCCAGTCATCGGCGATAACCTGTTCTCCAGGTTCTCGTCGCTGGCCAAGCTGTCGCATAACTCGGTCGGCTTCGCCTTTATGGCAGGGCTGTTTGTGATGGCCGTGCAGTGGCTGCACCCCAACATCCCGACCAAGCTGGACTGGCAGTGGATCAAGGCGGCCGGCGGCATGTTCGGCGGACCGCACCCGCCAGCGCGGAAGTTCAACTTCGGACAGAAGATGATCTACTGGATCGCGGTGTTTGGCGGCGGTGCGATCTCGATTACTGGAGTTGCACTCTTGGTGCCGTTTGCCGCGACGGGAGTGCTGGGAATGCAGCTTGCCCACGGCGCACACTCAATCATTGCAGCACTGATGATGGCGGTCATCATCGGCCACATCTACCTTGGTTCCGTGGGAGTGAAGGGATCGCTGCAGGCGATGACCACCGGGCGCGTGGACCGGAACTGGGCTTACGAGCATCATGGCTTGTGGGCAGAGGAAGCGGAAGCCGAGCAGCGCGGGACGGCAGGACCGGCGCCGATGCCCCAACCCGCCGAATAAGCCTGCAGCCGGCGCCAGCATTTGCCTGCTGACGCCGGCGACTGCAGGGTGTGCTATTCCCGGAGCATGACGACTCCACCCCTGCTCCTGCATGTGTTTCCAACCTTTGCGACAGGTGGTGCGCAGGTCCGATTGACCTCCGTGCTGAACCATCACGGGACGCAGTGGCGCCACGCCATCGTGGCCATGGATGGTGTGACCACATGCCGTGAGCGGTTGGACCCTGGACTGGACGTGACCTTTCCCACAGTTACGTTGCCCAAGCGCAGCACATGGGGCAACATACGCCGGTGTCGGGCAGTGATCCGGGCATTGGCACCAGATGTACTTGTCACGTCCAACTGGGGGTCTATCGAGTGGGCGATGGCCAACATGCTGCCGCTGGCACGGCATGTCCACGTCGAGGATGGGCTGGGGCCGGACGAGGTCGCCGGCCAGTTGCCTCGCCGAATCTGGACTCGGCGGGCGGTGCTGCGGCGCAGCACGGTGGTCCTGCCGTCCCGAGTGCTGGAGCACATCGCGCTGGATACCTGGCGGCTCCCGCGCCGACGCATCCGGTATATTCCGAATGGCGTTGACCTTGCGCGGTTCGGCGCCCCTTCGCCGATATCCGACGAGCCGCCGGTCATCGGCACAGTGGCGGCACTACGGCCGGAAAAAAATATCGGGCGGCTGCTGCAGGCATTTGCATCCGTGCGTCAGGCGATGCCAGCCCGCCTCGTGATCGTGGGCGAAGGGCCGGAACGGGCTGGTCTTGAGATGATGGCCGCGACGCTTGGCGTGGCAAAGGACGTGCGGTTCACCGGGCACCTGCAGGAACCCCGATTGGAATACGCCGGCTTTGACCTGTTCGCATTGAGTTCCGAAACCGAGCAGATGCCGTTGAGCGTGCTGGAAGCGATGGCCGCGCGTTTGCCTGTCGTCGCGACGGATGTTGGCGACATCAGGGTCATGCTGTCTGCGGAAAATGCCCCCTTTGTGGTGCAACGCGATCCGGAGCCGCTTGCAGCGGCCCTGATGGCAGTATTGCGCCTTCCGGACCGAGGTTGGTCCGTCGGCACCGCCAACCGTCTACGGGCAGAAGCGGTTTATAGTCAGGAGGCGATGTTCGCCGCGTGGTCTGCAGTGTTGAGCGACTCGCCTGTCCACGCATGAGACGCGGCCGGCGTCGCAGTCGTTTTCCCGGCGGTTCCACGACTGCCATGCATTTACACCACCCGCGCATGCCGGGCGTCTATGAACAGGCAGGTAGCTACTGGGACGGTTCTCCCGTCTGCAATCTCCGGTCAAGCTCCTTCGCCAGTTCGTCGACCGCCGTGACCTGACCGAGTTCGTGGGTTTCGGCATCGACGACCGCCGCCTCCGTTCCCTCGACGGCGCTGGTACGCTGCATCATCTGGATGAGCTTGGTGACTTCCTGCTCCACCAACAGGTTTGCCTGTAGGTTCAGATGCGACCGCCGTTCGGACAAACGTCCTTCATGCGCCTGCTTGGTCAACACGAAGCAGGCGAGCAAGACTCCCTCCAGGGACAGCAGTTCTCCCCCCAGAGAATAGGGAAATGGATCGAAGATTGGCATACCCGGCACAAGTCCGGCGTTCAACACAACCCAAGCTGCAACAACCAACGCCTGTGTTGCCAGGAATGTCGGCGTCCCGGCAAAATCGGCTACCTTTTCAGCAAGTCGCTCGCCGCGGCTGCGCCGGGCCGTCAGGACCTCTTCAGCACCGACGACGGCTTCTATGTTGGCAATGACGCTTTTCGGTGCGGCTCCGGTCATTGACTCATGTCCTATGTTGTTCGACATGCGTGGCGGCTAGCCTGCCCAACCCAGCAGGGCATCAATTTCGGTCCGTAGCCGCTCCAGGCGCTGCCGGTCTTGTTCGTCCAGGACTTGCCCAGCCGCGCGCAATTCACCCAGGCGCTGCGCCAAGCGGTCCAGCACCGTCGTGCTGAACCGGACCGGCGCCGGGGTGTCTGGACGCTCCACCGCCGCCTTTGCCTGGCGCAATTCCCGGATGGTCATCCCGCCGTCGCGCATCGCGGCCACCAGGCGGCGCTGTTCCGCCGGCTCCTTGATCCTGGCCAGCTCGATGAGCATGTTGCGGGGAACCGGAGGTTCTGACGTCAGAACTTGATCCAGAAGTTCCTGCGGCAGATGCAGCACCCCCAGCACGGCGCTCATCTCACCCTTGCTGCGGCCTACAGCCTCCGCGGCTTGCGATTGCGTCCAGCCTTTACTCTCCATGAGACGGCGGACGCCGCGGGCCTCTTCCACCACCGTCAGGTCCACCCGCTGCAAGTTTTCCAGCAGAGAGGCAACTTCCGGATCACCGTCGTGCTCGATCGCCAGCATGGTTTTCCAGCCTAGCATCCCGGCAGCCCGCCAGCGCCGCTCCCCGGCGACGATCACCCACCGGTTGCGATCCCCGGGATGGCGGCGCAGCAGGACAGGTTGCAACTGCCCACGCTCATCCATCGTTGCCGCAAGCTGCCGCAACCCGTCATCATCGAAGGCTCGCCGTGGTTGGCCTGGATCGGCCTCGACGGTGGCAACGGGAACTTCGAAGGTGTGCCGGAAGCCGCTGTTCGTAACCAGGGCACGAGACTCCGCCTCGATCGTAGCGGCAACCGCACCCAGGATCGGCGACGGCGCCCGGGGACGGCGGCTCATGTCTAGCCCTCCCTCAGCGGCAGCAACGGTTCCGCGGCCGGCAGCGGTTCGCCGTGGGCGAGGGCGCGGGCCAGGCGGGAATATACCGCAGTTGCGACGCTTGTCGGATAGGCATCGAGTGCGATGCGGCCATTGCGTGCGGCATGCCCGAAGACGGCGCTGTCCGGCACTGGGTCCAACACCGGGGCAGTGCCGCCAAGCGCCGACATCAGGTGACCCAGCACTTCGCGGTCCACCAGCTTACGCACGCCGTATTGGGTGGGGAGGATGCCGCCGAGGCGAAGTGCTGGGTTTAGGCGGCGCTGGACCTTGTTGATCGTGCCCAGGATCAGGCCGACGCCCATGGCATCATACGGCTCGGTCCGGACCGGCACGATGCACTCGTCCGACGCCGCCAGGGCCATCCAGGTCAGCATGCCAAGATTTGGGGGCGCATCTACGACGACCCAGTCATATTCGCCCCGCACGCCGTCCAGGGCCTCCCGCAGCGCCGCGTCGAAGCCGGGTTCGCGACGTCCATCGGTTTCCGCCAGGTCTATATGACTTGCCGCGAGGTCAAACGGGGGTCCCCGCCCCCCCGGCGTTTCGGCCGCATGCAGTACGGCCTCTTGCAAAGGGCGTCCTTTCAGGATGACCTGGGCCATGGTGCGGCCATCTCGATGAGCCGCAACGGCACCCTCGGCAAGTACGGCAACCGTCGCGGTGGCCTGCGGGTCCATGTCCACCAGCAGCACCCGCCGCCCTAGCCGGGCTAAGCCGCATGCCACATTCAGCGCGCTGGTAGTTTTACCAACGCCACCCTTCTGATTGGCAAACACCACCACCCGGGCGACGCCGGGCTGCGACGCTGATAACCCTTCAACCACGGCAGCGACGTCGTCCGGGACCGGCTCGTGCTTGTTTTCCCAACGGCTAACACGCGGCTTGTCATAGCTCCGCCCCAGCTTTGCATTCAATGCTTCGGCAAGATCGGTCTGGCTCAACCGCAACATCAGCCGTGACTGCCGAAGCCCGGAACCGTCCATCATCATCCCCACCCACGGTTCTGACGTCAGAACCCATAACCCAGCGTGCCCGGGTCGCGCCACCTGCGTCAACATCAACCATGCGGGTTGATGGTTGATGGTGAGCGTCGCCGCTTGTGGACAACTTGGGTCCCACGGGAACGAACGGGTTGCGACGCGGAATCACGGGGTCGCCAAACGGAGCGGAGGGGTCGTGGCCGGGAATGGACGGGTTGGAGACTCGGGCCAAGCTACGGACTTCATTGGGTCCATGGCCCACAGACCTTCTTAGACTCTTTTTGACTCGCTAAGACCCAAGGCTGTGGACAACCGGCCCGGCGCAAACGCCACCCCGGCCGACCACACGAGATGATGCCGAGTCGCAAGCAGATCGCTGAGCAAAAACGACCCGTCGGTTCCCGAAGTAGCCGCAACCCAAGCCTACCAGGCGCGCCAGCGCGAAAACGACCCTTCTATTCCCGCGCGTGACCTGAGGCTTCAGAAATGCCTACCATCCCCGACCCAAGCAGGCGGAACGGAGGACAGGACGTGGCAGACGAAGCATCCATGAGTGACGCCGAACGCAAACGGCTCGAACGGTTTGAACGGATCAAGCAGAACCGCCGCGGACGCCGCAACCCAGCAATCGTGCCCAGCAAGCTCGCCAGGACCTCCGCATTCGCCCCACGCAAGAAGGGACTGGTCACCGACAGCAACTTCGTGCGTGTCTACGCCGTGAAGCCCCACGCCGTGGTCGAGGTACGGGGCAGGGAGCTTGGCTCCCAACACCGTGACGCCCTTTACGCCCTGTTCCGCCTGCGCGCCCGGCGGACTGAGGTGGCGAACCCGGAATACGACCCCTCCATTCCCGTGACCATGACCAGCCCCAAGCCCAAGCTGATCTATTGGCACACCGAGGCGACCTGGCGGCAGCTCCTGCAGGCCACGGGACGAACGTGCCACGTCAACAACCTGGCGACTCTGTTGCGCGTGCTGGAAGAAATGCGGGCCGTCACCTTCCGAGTGTTCGACGGCAACTTCGATGCCTACGAGGCCGCCGCGAAGCGCGGTCGGCTGTCCGGCGCCGGCTTCTCCGACAACCTGCTCGGGCTGATCCAGTGGGACGGCGTGGACCTCGACAGCAACATAACCGTCCGCTACGGCGAGTGGGTCAGGCGCACGTTCGAAACCAAGACGCTAGTGAGCCTCAACGGCGACGCCTACTTCAAGCTGCGGTCCGATTACGCGAAAAGCTTTTGGCCCTTCATAGATAGCCAGCCCTCCTACGACCATGTCGGAGTCGAGCTGCTGGCCGACCTATCCGGCCGCGACTACCGCAACGAGACCACGCGGCAGCGCCTCAAGTTCCGCGAGGAAGTGCGCCAGGCGTTCGACGATATGGTCGCCGCGGGCGGCCTCGCGTCATGGACCTGCGAGGATGTCGGCAGCGGCCGGGCCAAATCCTACCGTTACCGCTACGTGCACGCCCTGCCACGCCAAGGCCTGCTGGAACTGGCTGCCGAAGTAGTGGACCCGGAGGGCGCCACGGAATGAAAGGGTCGTTTTGTGAACCAGGCCTTACCGTCGCAGTGCCGCCAGTCCGCGCGCCCAGGCCCGCGCCATCCGTCCAAACAGCACGGCATCCCAAGCTGCAAAACCCAGTGCTTTCGTGATGTCGGACTGCGTGGGATAGGCGACGATGGCGCCTCCCATCGCCCAAGTGGAAGCCCTGCCGCGCATTGCCAGGCTCCATGGCAGCAACAGCTCTCCCGCCCCGGAGCCGACGATCGTCACACCGACGATGCGCCGCCCAGCCAGCACCACCCGTGCAAACCCTGCAACCGTACCATCGGCGACCGAACGGTCGTTGTCGGCAAAGGCTTCCTGCACGACGCGCACCCGCTTGTAGCGGCGCCTCGCCCCCATCTCGGTCAGGCCGAGTTGCGCCAGCTCAGGGTCGGTGTAGATGATCGCCGGCAGGACCGCGTAATCCGCTCCCACCGGCAAGCCAAACCCGATCGCCATCACAGCCAGGCTGCCCTCGTAACCCGCGGCATGGGTGAACCGCGGCCCAACCCGGCAATCTCCGATGGCAAGAACACGAGGGTTGCTGGTCCGCCGCCGCCGATCCACCTCGATGCCGCCCGGCGACGCCCGTATCCCGGCAGCCTCCAATCCCAACCCATCCAGCGCCGCCTGCCGCCCCGCCGCGATCAGCAGGTGGCTGCCCAGGGCGGTCCCTCCATCGGCCAGGACCACTTGGACGCCGCCCTCCGCCATCCCGACCGAAGCAACCGCCGCCCCAGCACGCAGCACGACGCCCTCCGCCGCGAGCTGGCCCAGCACGACCGCGACGGCATCGGTGTCGTGCTGCGGCAGTGGAGTTCCGCGTTCCAGCACCGTCACCTCGGATCCTAGACGCCGGAATGCCTGCGCCATTTCGATCCCTATCGCGCCAGCTCCCAACACGATCAGATGGCGCGGCAGCTCCTCCAAGCCGAACAGCGTCTCGTTGGTCAGGTAGGGCACCGACGCCAACCCCGGTATATCGGGAACCACAGGGCGCGACCCCGTGGCGATGACGACGCGCGGCGCAGACAGAACCTTGTCTCCGACCCGGAGGGTGCGTGCCCCGATGAAACAAGCGTCCCCGTGCACGACGTCCACGCCCCACGCCGTAAACCGCTCGACGGAGTCGTGCGGCGCTATGGCTGCGATGGCTCCCCGAACATGTGCCCGCACGCCGGCAAAATTCACCTCCGCACCGGCAGACGACACGCCCATGGCACCGCCCCGCATGGCATGTGCCCGCCGCGCGGCGGCGAGCAGCGCCTTGGACGGCACGCAGCCAGTGTTCAGGCACTCGCCGCCCATGCGATCCCGTTCGACCAGA
>CAXTCI010000110.1:0-16917 GCA_964242325.1 uncultured Acetobacteraceae bacterium | reverse complement strand
GCCGCGGCACCAGGTGCTGACCCGGCACGTGCTGCGGAACGCGCTGATGCCGGTCATCACCGTCGTCGCGCTCAACCTCGGCACCTTGCTGGGTGGGACGGTGCTGGTGGAGTACGTGTTCAACTACCCCGGCCTGTCCGGGATGCTGGTGGATGCGGTGAATGCCCGCGACTACCCGGCAGTGCAGGGCATCGTGCTGGTCATCTCGGTGCTGTTCGTGTCGCTGAACCTGGGTGTAGACCTGCTGTATGCGGCGCTCGACCCGCAGGTGCGCCGCGCGTGACCCGGCCTCGCCGCGTTTGGCCGTTCCTGGTGCTGAGCGCCATCGTCGTGCTGGCGTTGGCGGTGCCGCTGCTGAACCTGCCGGCGCCGCTGGCGATGGACGTGGCGCACCGCCTGTCTCCGCCATCCCCCGCGCATTTGCTGGGGCAGGATGAGTATGGCCGCGACGTGCTGGCCCGGCTGCTCTGGGGCGCCCGGGTATCGCTGTGGGTGGCGTTCGCGGCGACGGCTACGGCCTGCATCGCCGGCACGGCGCTGGGCATGGCTGGCGGCTTCGGGGACGGCGCCGCGGAGTTCCTGGCCGTCCGCAGCATGGACGTGGTGCAGTGCTTCCCGCCGCTGCTGCTGGCGCTGCTCGTCGTGACCCTGCTGGGGCCTGGGGCGGCGACGCTCATCCCTGTGCTGGCGCTGGTTTACCTGCCTGGCTTCGTCCGCGTGGCCTATGCCGGCGTGCTGTCGGTACGGTCGCAGGATTACGTCGAGGCGGTGCGCGTGCTGGGCGGCGGACCCGGGCGCATCCTGTTGCGGACGGTTCTGCCCAACATCGCCGGGCCGGTGCTGGTGCAGGTCAGCCTGGCCGCATCCTCCGCCATCGTGCTGGAAAGCGGGCTGTCCTTCCTTGGGCTCGGCGTGGTGCCTCCGGCGGCGTCGTGGGGCCTGATGATCGCGGCGGGGCGCACGACGATGGCGCAGGCGCCGTGGCTGCTGGCCTGGCCGTGCCTGGCCCTGTCGCTGACGATCCTGGCGTTGAACGGCGTATGCGACGCCCTGCGGGATGCGGCGGACCCGCACCGGCGAGCCTTGCCGCGGCAGGCGCCGGGCGCCCCGGTGACGCAGCCGGACCGCCAGCCCGCCGAGGGGCTGCTGGACATCCAGGGCCTGACGGTCGCGATCAGGACGCCGGCCGGGCCGATCCACCCGGTGCGCGACGTGTCGCTGCAGGTAGCAGCCGGCATGACGCTGGCGGTGGTGGGGGAAAGCGGGTCGGGCAAGTCGCTGCTGGGCCTGGCGGTCATGGGGCTGCTGCCCCCGGCGGCGCGTGCCGTGGCGGGGTCCGTGTGGCTGGAGGGGACCGACCTGCTGCGCCTGCCGGAGTCCGCGTTGCGCCGGGTCCGCGGCCGACGGATTGCGATGGTGTTCCAGGACCCGCTCAGCAGCCTGAACCCGGTGCATCGCGTGGGCTGGCAGGTCGCCGAGGCGTTACGGGCGCACGGCCCCTTGTCCTCCCGCGCCGCGCGGGGCCGGGCCGTGGACCTGCTGCGCCAGGTCGGTATCCCCGATCCGGCGCGGCGGGCACGGGCCTTCCCGTTCGAGATGTCGGGCGGGATGCGGCAACGTGCCGTCATCGCAATGGCCATCGCCGCCAGCCCCGGCCTGCTGATCGCCGACGAGCCGACGACGGCGCTGGATGTGACGATCCAGGCGCAGGTGCTGGACCTGCTCGCGGCCCTGGGGCGGGATCGCGGCATGGGCCTGCTGTTCATCACCCATAGCCTGCCGGTGGTGGCGCAGGTCGCCGGCCGGGTCGCGGTGATGTATGCCGGCGAGATCGTCGAGCAGGGCGCGACGGAGTCCGTGCTGGCCCGTCCGCTGCATCCCTATACCGCCGCCCTGATCCGCAGCGCCCCGCCCGAGGACGGGCGGATGCCGGAGGGCATCCCTGGCGCCGTGCCGCCGCCCTATGCGCTCCCGCCCGGCTGCGTTTTCGCGCCGCGGTGCGTCCATTGCCGGCCGGAATGCGAGGCGGCACACCCGGCCATGGAGGACGCCGGGCCAGGCCGGGCGACACGCTGCATCCGTTGGCGGGACCTTGCGCCGGCGCTGGCTGGCCAGCAGGCGGCAATGGCATGACGGCGCTGTTGGCCGCAGAGGGCATCAGCCGGGTGTTCAACGGGCGCGGCCTGTTCCGCCGGAGCCGCCCGGTCCAGGCGGTATCCGGCGTGTCGCTCACGGTCGGGCGCGGCGAGGCCGTTGGACTGGTAGGAGAAAGCGGCTCCGGCAAGAGCACGGTCGGCCGGCTGTTGCTCGGGCTGCTGCCGGCCAGCACGGGCCGGGTGCTGCTGGACGGAACCGACATCGCGGACCCGGCGGGACGGCAGACCCGGCGCCGGCGGATGCAGCTAGTATTCCAGGACCCCCACGCCTCCCTGGACCCGCGGCGCCGGGTGGGCGCCCAGGTCGCGGACGGCCTGGCGATCCACCATCTGGCGCCCGCCTCCGCCCGGCGTGAGCAGGCGGAGGCGCTGTTGGTCCAGGTCGGCCTGACGCCCGCCCATGCCGGACGCTACCCGCACGAGTTCAGCGGCGGCCAGCGTCAGCGCATCGGCATTGCCCGCGCGCTGGCCACGCAACCGGACTTCCTGGTGGCAGACGAGGCGGTGTCCGCCCTCGACGTATCGGTGCAGGCCCAGGTCCTGGCCCTGTTCGCCGGCCTCCGCACGCGGCTCGGGATTGGGATGCTGTTCATCAGCCACGACCTGCAGGTGGTGCGCTCGCTCTGCGACCGAGTGATCGTGCTCTATCTCGGCCGAGTGATGGAGGAGGGCAGGGTAGGCGACGTGCTGGAACGCCCGCGCCACCCCTACACCCAGGCGCTGCTGTCCGCCTCGCCCAGCCTCGACCCGGCACGGCGGCGCACCCGCATCCCGCTGCGGGGCGATCCGCCCAGCCCAGCCGACCCGCCATCCGGCTGCGTGTTCCGCACCCGCTGTCCCCTCGTCATCGAGGCATGCGCCGCCGCCGTGCCGCCCTTGGAGGCGGTCGGCCCCGGCCACCATGCCGCCTGCCTGCGCCTGCAGGACACCTGAATTTTCTGGAGAGTGCACTTGCCCAAGTACGAGATCGCCGCCAGTCCCGCCCCGATCAGCACCGAGGTGATCGCCCTGCTGGAGCAGGCCGAAACCGCGACCGTCGGCCACTGGCGCCATTGGGGCTTTTGTGACCGCGGCATCCAGCCGCTGCTCCGCAAGCGCCGCGTCGCTGGAACCGCAATCACGCTGGCGATCCCCGGACCCGACAGCACCCTGCTGCACCATGCGCTCGGCCTGCTGCGTCCCGGCGACATCCTGGTGGTGGACCGGCTGGGCGACAGCCGCCACGCCTGCTGGGGCGGCGGCGTCACGGTCGCGGCGAAGGCGGCGGGCGCCCGGGCCGGGGTGGTTGATGGCCCCTGCACCGATATGGAGGAGATCGAGGCGTCCGATTTTCCGATGTGGTGCCGCGGCATGGCGCCGATCACGACCCGCATCTACGACCTTGGCGGCCGGCTGAACCATCCGGTTTGCATCGGCGGCGCAGTGGTCATGCCCGGCGACGCGGTGCTGTGCGACGACACCGGCGTCCTGGTCCTGCCGCCGCACGAGGCGGAGGCGGAGGCGCGCCGAGCCATTGAAACCCAGGAGCGCGGACTGCGCACGCAGGACAAGGTGGCGCACGGCGCCAAGCTGGGCGACATCAGCGGTGCGACCGCCAAGGTGCTCGCGTCATGCTGAAGGGAGCGGGGAGCCTCACCATGCACAAGGCGATGGCCGTCGCCGCGGTCCTTGCGGCCAGCCCCGCCGCCGCCGACACGGCGACGCTGATGAGCTACTCGGACGGGCCGTTCCAGGACAACTACGCCGCGGCCGTGGTGGCGCCCTACAACGAGGCCGGCGGCGCGGACCAGGTGAGCTTCTTCGGCAGCATCTCGTCCGCCACCATGCTGGGCCAGTTGCGGACCCAGAAGACCGACCCGCAGGTGGACGTCGTCATCATGGACACCACCACCGCCGCCATCGCCTGCGCGGAGGGGCTGATCGAGCATATCACGCCAGCCATGCTGCCCGTCATGGCGGACCTGGACCGGCAGGCGCTGGACGCGAACGGTTGCGGGCCAGGCGTCACCTTCGACCACCTCATCATCGCCTATGACGCCAAGACGGTCAGCCCGCCGCCGGCCTCGCTGTCCATCCTGGCCGACCCGCGCTGGCGCGGCCGCACCAGCCTGTCGGCGCCGCCGAACATCCAGGCCCTCGCCCTGACGGCCGTCCTGGCGCAGGCCGATGGCGGGGACTGGCACAAGGCGGACGGCGCCTTCCGCACCCTGCGCGGGATGGCGCTGAACGTGCAGACCTTCGACGCGCAGCCGGATGGCTATACGCTGATCCTGAACGGCACGCTGGACTTCGCCACCGGCTGGAATGCCCGGGCGCAGTTGTTCCACGACCGCTCCGGCGGGCGCATCGGCGTGATGCTGCCCAAGGAGGGGACGGTGCTGCAGATCAACACGATCAACCTGGTGAAGGGTGGTCCGCATCGTGACGCCGGGCTGGCGTTCATGCGCTACGCCCTGGCCCCCGAGGCGCAGAAGGCGTTCACCGAACGCATGTTCTACGGCCCCACCAACTTGAAGGCCGCGGTCAGCCCGGACGCTGCCGCCCGCACCACCGCCGACCCGGCAATCAAGGCGACGGTCATCCCGGTGGACTGGAACGAGATGGTGAAGCTGCGCGACGCCTGGACCCAACGCTGGCGGCGCGAAGTGATCTCCGCCGGTGGCCGTTAGCGTCGGGGCGCACTGAGCTGTCCTACCTGGTTCTGGAGGACCTGGCCCGCAGCTATGGCGATGTCGCCGTCGTCCAGGGCGTGTCGCTGTCGATCCCGCGCGGCAGCATGATCGTGCTGCTGGGGCCGTCCGGCTGCGGCAAGACCACGACCTTGCGCATGGTCGCCGGGTTGGAACGCCCGGACCGCGGCCGGGTGCTGGTGGATGGGCGCGACGTGACGCGGCTGCCGCCCTACGAGCGCCGCATGGGCGTCGTGTTCCAGTCCTATGCCCTGTTCCCGCATTTGTCGGTTGCGTCCAACGTCGCCTTTGGCCTGCGGATGCGGCGCGTGCCTGGCGGCGAGCGCACGCGGCGGGCGGCGGCGGCCCTGGAGATGGTTGGGCTGTCGGCCCATGCCGGCAAGCGGCCGCGCCAGCTTTCGGGCGGCCAGCAGCAACGCGTGGCCCTGGCCCGCGCCCTGGCAATCGAGCCAGATGTGCTGCTGCTGGACGAGCCGCTTTCGGCGCTGGACGCCAAGCTGCGGGAGGAGCTGCGGGTCGAGATGCGCATCCTGCAGCGACGGGTCGGCGCCACCGCGGTGTTCGTCACCCACGACCAGGCGGAGGCGTTGGCGATGGCGGACCTCGTTATTGTCATGCAAGCGGGCCGGATCGCGCAGCTCGGCACGCCGGAGGAGGTGTTCGAGCGTCCGGCCACCCCCTTCGTCGCCGATTTCGTCGGCCGCAGCGCCAAGCTCCCGGGAACAGCGGAGGCGGGGGGCGTACGCGCCGGGCCGGCGCTGCTGCGGACCGCAGCGGCACTGCCGGCCGGCGGCGTGCAGGTCTTTGTCCGGCCGCACCGCATCCGGCTGCTCGGCGGAGCCGACACGGCGGACAACGCGCTGGACGGCACGGTTGCGGCGCTCGACTACACCGGGGAGGTGGTGCAGGTCGTGGTGGACACCCCGGCCGGGCGCGTCCCGGTGGATGTGCCGGCAACGCAGGACGGCTGGCGCAGCTTGCAGCCCGGGCAGCCCGTGCGCGTGGGCTGGGCCGCGGCGGATACGCTGTGCTTCCCCGCATGACGCGCCGGGGGGGCGGGGCGCTGATGGCGGCGCCGGCGCTGGCGCTGCTGGCGATGGGGTTCTTATGGCCGCTTGGGGTGCTGGCGCGCATGAGCCTGAACCGCACGGCGGATGGCGGCACGCTGGTCTCTGCCCTGTCGCCGGACACCTATGCAAAGCTGGCCGCCGACGACTTCACCTGGTCCATGACCGGCGACAGCCTGCGCCTGGCCGCGATGGCCGCCACGGTTGCGTTGCTGCTGGCCTACCCGATGGCCTTATTTCTATTCCGCTCTCGCAGCCGGTTCCGCGGGGTGCTGGCGGTGGCGGCGGTGGCGCCGCTGCTGGTGTCCGGCACGGCGCGGGTGATCGGCTGGCTGGCGATCCTGGGCGACAACGGCATCGTCAACGCGGTGCTTGCCGGGATGGGCCTGCCGCGGCAGGCGCTGATCAACAACTGGACCGGCGTGCAGGTCGGCCTAACGGAAAGCGTGATGCCTTATGCCGTGCTGACGCTGCTGGCGGGCTTCGGCCGGCTGGACCCGCGGCTGGAGGAAGCCGCGTCCACCCTCGGCGCACGTCCGCTTTCGGCGTTCTGGGCCGTGACGGTGCCGCTGACCCTGCCTGCGGTCGTGGGAGCCTGGCTGCTGGCCTTCGTGCTGGGTGTTTCGGCCTTCATCACGCCGAAGCTGATGGGCGGCGGGCGCGTGTTCACGCTGGCGACCGAGATCTACGACGCAGGGACGCAGACCCTGGACTGGCCGGCGGCGTCGGCCCTTTCGATTTATGTCTTGGTGCTGCTCGCTCTGGTGCTGGCGGTGCAGGCGTTGTTCCTGCGCCGGGTGCGGGCATGAGGACCGGCGGCTTCACCGCCGCGCTGGCGGCCTGCGGCTACGCCTTCCTGTTGGCGCCGCTCCTGGTCGTTTGCGTATTGAGCTTCACGTCGGGCCAGTACCTATCCTTCCCGCCGCCGGGCGTCTCGCTGCGCTGGTATGGCGCGCTGGCCGCCAACGCCGAGGTGCTGCGGGCCGCGCTGAACAGCCTTATCCTGGCATTGATCGTCACGGTGGCCGCGCTGCTGGCCGGCCTGCCCGCCGCCCTGGCGGTCGCGCGGCGGCAGGCGCCGGCCTGGGTCGCGGGGGCGCTATCGCTGCCGCTGTTGCTGCCGACCCTGGTGATCGGCTTGGCGCTGCTGATGGTGCTGCAGCCGCTCGGCCTGCTGGCGACCTGGCCGGGCTTGGCGCTGGGGCACCTGATGGTCGTGCTGCCCTTCGTGGTCCGGCTGATGGTGGCGGCGTTCTCTGCCCTGCCGCCCGACCTGGAGGACGCGGCCGCGACGCTCGGCGCGCCGCCGTTGCGGGCGTTCCTGCTGGTCACGCTGCCGTTGGCCGCACCAGGCGCCGTTGCCGCCGCGACCTTGTCGTTCCTGCTGAGCTTCGACGAGACGGTGATCAGCCTGTTCCTGGTGGGGCCGCGCCTGACCACCCTGCCGGTCGCGCTGTTCCACTACGCCGAAAGCCGGGTTGATCCCCTGCTCGCCGCGCTGGCCGTCACGCTGATCGGCATCACCCTGGTTGCCGTGCTGGCTGTGGACCGGCTGGCCGGCTTCACCCGCACGATTGGGACGACCTGACAATGCCCTACGGCTTCACCACCGAGAAGCAGCCTGCGACGGGGTCGCGGGGCATGGTGGTGACCAACCACCCGCTGGCATCCGGCGCTGGCGCGCAGATGCTGCTGGCCGGCGGCAACGCGGTGGATGCCGCGGTGGCGGCGCTGTTCACGCTGACGGTCGTCGAGCCGATGATGGTCGGCGTGCTGGGCGGCGGGCTGGCGCACCTGCGCCTCCCGGACGGCACCCATACCATCCTGGACGGCCTCAGCACCGCGCCGCGCCGCGCCACGCCAGACATGTATCGCCCGGTATCGGACACCCTCCCCGATTACAACGAGGTGGAGGACCGGCTGAACCACCGCGGGCCGCTGGCAGTCGCGGTGCCCGGCGCGCTCGCGGGCTGGTGCCTGGCCCTGCAGCGCCACGGCACGGCACCGCTGGCCGACGTGCTGGCCCCGGCCATACAGGCCGCGGAGCTTGGCTGGACCGCGACCCCCTATTTGTCCACCGGCGTCGGGGACTGCGCGGCGGACCTGGCGCGCGACCCGGACCTTGCCGCGCTGTTCCTGCCCGGCGGCGCCCCGGTTGCCGCCGGCACGCGGATACGCCGGCCGGACTACGCGGCCTCCCTGCGCCTGATCGCGCAGAAGGGGGCGGATGCGCTGTATGGCGGCGCCCTGGGGTTGGCGCTCGTTGAGTATATGGCCCGCAGCGGCGGGCTGGTGGACGCCGGGGATTTGCAAGCCTACGCGGTAAAGGAGCGCGCCCCGATACGCGGCACCTACCGGGGATGGGAGATCATTGGTCCGCCTCCCCCGGCTTCGTCCGGCGTGCACATCGTGCAGATGCTGAACATGCTGGAGGCCTACGACATCCGCGGCCTCGGCTTCGGGTCCGCGGACGGCGTCCACCTGCTGGCGGAGGTGATGAAGGCCGCCTTCGCCGACCGCGCCGTGGCCACCGCCGACCCGGATTTCGTGGACGTGCCGGTGGGGCGCCTGACCTCCCGGGCCTTTGCCGATGCGCGCCGGGCCGGCATACGCATGGATCGGGCGCAGGCGTTCCGGCCCGGGCTGGTCCGCGGGGAAAGCACGGACACCACGCACGTTACCGTGGCGGACAGTGGGGGCTGCGTGGTCAGCAGCACGCAAACGATCAACGGCCTGTTCGGCGCCCGCGTGTCGGTGCCCGGCACCGGACTGATCTGCAACAACTACATGTTCAACTTCGACCCGCACCCCGGCCATGCCCTGTCCATCCAGGGCGGCAAGCGGGTGTTCACCTCCATGGCGCCGATGATGGCGGCGCGGGACGGCAGGCTGGCCTATGCGCTTGGCTTGCCGGGGGCGTTGCGCATCTTCCCATCCGCCTTGCAGGCGCTGGTCAACCTGCTGGACCACGGCATGTCGCTGCAGCAGGCGGTGGAAGCCCCGCGCATGTTCACCCAAGGCGGCGACCTGGAATTGGAGCCGCCGCTGTTCGCGGCGCTGGCCCCGGCCCTGTCCACCCGCGGCCACCCCGTACGCGAGCAGCCCCGCGTGGCCGGCGGCATGAACGCCATCGAGTTCCGCGGTGACGGCACCCTGCTGGGCGCGGCCTGCTGGCGCGCGGACGGAACCCCCGTGGGCATCGGCGGCGGCCTGGCCCGCGCCGGCGTGCGCTTCGTGATCTAGGATAGGGCACCATGACGCAGAACACCGAAACCATCGCCGTGCTGGACCCGATCACCCCGCAAACGGCGGAGCGGCTGCGCGGCCTGCTGCCGCCCGGGATGCGGCTGACCCACGGCACCGCGCGGGACGAGGCGCACCTGCGATCGGTCATCGCCGACGCCGATTACGCCGTGTCCGGCCAGATCGCCGTGCCCGGCACGGTGCTGCGCGCGGCCACCCGGCTCAAGCTGCTGCATAAGTGGGGCGTGGGCGTGGACAATTTCGACCTGGATGCGGCGCGCGAGCTTGGCATCACGGTCGCGCGCACCACCGGCAGCAATGCCGTGCCGGTGGCGGAATTCACCTTGGGCCTGATGATCTCCAGCCTGCGGAACCTGGCCCAGGGCCATGCGGAGCTGAGCGAGGGGCGCTGGGGCGGCGGCAACTTCGCCCGGCCCACTATGATGCTGTCTGGCAAGACCGTGGGCATCGTCGGCTTCGGCGCCATCGGCAAGATGGTGGCGCGGCTGCTGTCGGGCTTCGGCTGCACGATCCTCTACCACAAGCCGACCCCGCTTGATCCCCAGGAGGATGCCGTGCTGGGCGTCCGCTATGCCCCCTTGGCGGAGCTGCTGGCGGAGTCTGACGTGGTGTCCCTGCACTGCCCGCTGACGCCGGGCACGACCGGGCTGATCAATCGGGCAGCCCTGCAAGCGATGAAGCGCACAGCGGTGCTGGTCAACGTGGCGCGCGGCGGCGTGGTGGTGGAGGCGGACCTGGTCTGGGCCTTGCAGAACCGGGTCATCCACGCCGCGGCCATGGACGTGTTCGAAACCGAGCCGCTGCCGGCGGACAGCCCGCTGCTGCGGCTGGAAGGCTTGACGGTGACGCCGCACATCGCGGCTATTGCGGCCGACAACTTCGAAAAGACGGTGCGGCAGATGTTCGGCAACATCGAGCGGATGTCGCGTGGAGCGGCGATCCCGGACCGTGACATCGTGGTGGCGTGAGGAGTGCCGACGCATGGAGCCGGGCACGACTCAGGCGGGTTCAGGTGGGAAGGCCGGCAGGCAGGGTAATGTATGAGGTCGGCAACGTAGCTCCTTGCACCACGCATTTGGGTTTCGGCGTGCTGCTATTTATGTACAACCCAATCCAGCATGAAAACCATGGCTGATTTTTCGTGGCGAATGGAAATCTATCACCACACGAAATAAGCCAAAAGACGATGTGGTTATCTTATGAAGATCCTTTAATCGCCTCTCCAAGCTCAACTACTGGACCCATCCAACAACGCCGCCCTCGTGGTCAGGTATCAGCCAAGCCAATCAGCCCGAAACGGGCAAGCAGACTGGCCCAGGTTCTGATACTTCCAACGGTTGACCTGTCCCTTGCTGCCGTGGTGTTGCCGCCCATGATCCCGTAAGCCTTGCCATCAAGGGGATCCGCTATTGGGTTCAACTGTCCAGCCCAATGGAGGGGCGGAGTTCGGGTTCAGGAGACAGACGTGATGCGGCTACAGGACTGCCACAACTTCCACGACTTCCGGCGCATGGCCCAACGCCGCTTGCCAGGCCCGATCTTCAACTACATCGACGGTGCCGCGGACGATGAGGTCACCTATCGCCGTAACACCGCCGCCTTTGAGGAATGCGACCTCGTCCCCAGCGTGCTGCAGGGCGTGCGGACCGTGGACCTGTCCACCACCGTGCTGGGCCAGAAGCTAGAGCTGCCCTTCTATTGCTCTCCCACCGCGCTGCAGCGATTGTTCCACCACGATGGCGAGCGCGCAGTTGCGGCGGCGGCGGCGAAATACGGCACCATGTTCGGCGTGTCCTCGTTGGGCACCACAAGCCTGGAAGAAGCGCGGCGAATCAGCAGCGGCCCACAGATCTACCAGTTCTACTTCCATAAGGACCGCGGCCTGAACCGCGAGATGATGGCGCGTGCCAAGCAAGCCGGCGTGCAGGTGATGATGCTGACCGTGGATAGCATCACCGGCGGCAACCGCGAGCGTGACAAGCGCACTGGCTTTGCCATCCCGTTCCGGCTGAACGTGGCCGGCGTTTCACAGTTCGCGATCAGGCCGTCCTGGGCGCTGAACTACTTCCGCCAGGGTGCCTTCCGGCTGCCGCAGCTGGAAAACCACGTCGATATGGGGCGCGGCGCCATGTCAATCAGCCACTACTTCACCGAGATGCTTGACCCGTCGCTGAACTGGGACGACGTGGCCGCGATGGTACGGGAATGGGACGGGCAGTTCTGCCTCAAGGGCGTCATGTCGGCGGCCGACGCGAAGCGGGCGGCGGAGATCGGCTGCACCGGTGTCGTGGTATCGAACCATGGCGGGCGGCAGCTCGACGGCTCGCGCTCCTCCTTTGACCAACTGGCCGAGGTCGTGGACGCGGCGGGCGACCGCCTCGACGTCCTGATGGACGGTGGCGTGCAGCGCGGCACGCATGTTCTCAAAGCGCTGTCGCTGGGCGCGAAAGCCGTGGGAGTCGGTCGCTACTACCTTTTTCCCCTGGCCGCAGCGGGACAGGCAGGCGTGGAGCGTGCGCTGGAGCTGATGCGTCACGAGCTGGAGCGGGCCATGAAGCTGATGGGCTGCACCTCGATCTCGCAGCTTCGGCCGGAGAATCTGCGCTTCCGGCCGGGGGCGCCGGGCTGAAACATCGACGCCCGGCAAGGGCAAAATCATCATGGCTCCGAACCGGATGGGGTTCGGAGTGACGATTTCGGCGGCGGATTCGTTGATGGTCCGGCACAGCGCGGGCGTCTTGGCTTGGTCTAAAAAGTGGAGCAAGGGCGAGGAGACCGAGAGTATGCCGCAGCCGATTCCGGCCTCGTCCATGACTTCGATGGCCTTGCCGATCTCCCGATCCGGCACCTAGATACCATTGTTGACGGTGGTGACGCCCGCCGACCGCAACGCCTCCCGATACGGCGTCGGGAGAGAATGGGCATGAACATCCAGCTTCTTGTCATAATCCATCAGCACGGAAACCAAGGAAGATCAGTGCCGTCGTCGCGCATCACTTGTAGCATAGGGGTTCATGGCCGCCCGCGCAGGCGCATGGCCGAGACTGGCGCGCCGGACGAGGCCGAGGCCCGGCCGCGACCAGGACGCCGCAGCAGCGAAGCGGGACCGCCGCCTACAACGGGGCCGCAGCCTGGGCGGCGGCAACCTCACGCTCCCGGCCGGCATCGGTCATGAACTCGGCGATATGCGGCCGGACCTGTAATTGACGGCTGTGCAGCGCGTGTGTCGCAGTCACCAGCGACCCGCCCCGGCCGAGCGCGGCGTCGCCCAGCTCGATCAGCCGCAGGTTGGGCCACGCCTTCTCCCGGATGCCATGCACGGTGCGCAACACGTCGGCCGCCGGCATGTCCGGCATGGCCTGTGCGATCAGCAGCGCCATGCTGGCCGTCGAGCGGGAAACGCCGGCATGGCAGTGCACCAGCAGGCTCGCGCCTTCTGGTTGCAGGGTGCGGCCGAATGCCAGGATGGCATCCACGTGCTCGGGGCTGGGCAGGATTTCACCGGGGCGGGGATCAACGATGTCGTGGAATCGCAGCTCCAGCTTCGCATGCTCGCCGAAAGCGCCAAAGGCTTCGGGCACGGGGTGGTCGGGATCGAGGATGGACAGGACATGGCTGGCGCCCAGCCCGCCATGTCCCGCCAGTTCCTCGATGCCGCATACGGTGATGACGAAGGGCGGCGCGGCAACGGTCATGCGGGTCGGTTCCTGGGTGACGTGCGCTGGAATAGGGGCAGCCGGGCGCGGACGCCAGGGGTCAATGCAGGCGGGCACCGACGCGGCACGCGCACCGCACGTTCCGGAACACTTGACCCGCCGATCGCTGCCGAGCCGACGGTTGCCTCCTGCGTCCAGGGGCAGTCACGCTGGCTACAGCACGAGCCTGCCCCCGACCACGAGCAGGGTGATCGCAAGCGCGAACCGCAGGACCCGATCCGGCACATGCGCCGCGCAGTAGCTGCCAAGCACGATGCCGGGCAGCGAGCCGGTCAGGAGCAGACCGAGCAGGTGTGTGTCCACCGAGCCGATGATCCAGTGCCCAAGCCCGGCCAGCAGGGTGAGCGGCACCGCGTGGGCGATGTCAGAGCCGACGATCTGGACCGTGGGCAGTCGCGGGTAGAGCAGCAGCAGCGCGGTCACTCCGATCGCCCCCGCCCCGATCGAGGAGGCCGAGACGACCGCGCCCAGGAACACGCCCACCGCCACCGTACAAACCGCAGTGGCGCGCGGCCCTAGCTCGCCCACCCGGGCCGCATACAAGTTCAGGAGCTGCTGACGGAAGATCAGGGTCAGCGCGGTGAAGAGTAGGGAGCATGCCAGGACCTTGGTGATAAGCTGGTCGAGGGCTGCGTCCTGCATGTCGAAGTGGGACAGGACGAACAGGGTCAGGGCGGTGGCCGGCACGCTGCCGCAGGCCAGCCGTCCGACGATGTCCCAGCGGACGGTCCTACCCAGTCCATGAACGAGGGTGCCGACGCTCTTGGTCGCCGCGGCGAAGAAGAGGTCGGTGCCGACCGCCGTGGCGGGGTGGATGCCGAATAGGAGGACAAGGATGGGCGTCATCAGCGAGCCACCGCCAACACCAGTCATGCCGACCAGGACGCCGACCCCGAAGCCGGAGAGCACGTGGGCCAACGTGATGGAGTGCAGCGCGTTCATGGAATGCTTCATATCACTCCATGCCAGACGTTTTCGACTCTTGGGATCGCACCGGCCAGGGTCCAGCGGCTGCATCGCGGCGGCTCTCCGCTCCGGCCCCGATATCCGCGCCTGGTTTGGCTTCATTCGATCCGGCGTGGCAGGGCGTGTGGCAGGATTGGGTTAGGGCTGCATCCCACCGTTGTGGGCCCTTGTGCCTTGCCGCCCGGGGTTTCTACGTTGTAAATATTCGGCGAATGACACCGGGGAACCAGTCATGAGACGGACATGGATTTCGGCATGGGCAGCACTGGCGCTGCTCTCCCCAGCTGTGGGCGTTGCCGCTGAAAAGACGGCCCTGTCGCCGCAAGAGGAACAGCTTGTGCAGGGCGCGGTCACGCTGCTTGAATTCACTGTCGGGTCACCGCTCACGCCAGCAGAGCGCGCGCGCGTATGAGGCTTCGGCTCGTGAACGGAAGGAGGTGGATGCGCGCGATCCACGTTCAGCGGCGCACGACGCACCGTTATATGCTTCCATGCTACGGGTCGCATCTGGGCCACCCGGCCCCATTTCTATGCGGCTCCGCGGCGCCGTGCGCAATGCGTTCGCAAGTTCACCCGATTGCATTGCAATCGTCGGCGCGCACGACCCAATCGTTTGGTTGGACCCGGCGGGCAAGCGGGTCGTCACGGAGGGAACCCTGCGCGGCCTACAGAGGACCTATGCCTGGTATGCCGCCATGGAGAACTTGCCGCCGCCCAGCCCGGACTTCATTGACCGTCAACGCGCCTTCATGCGGGAGCATCTCGGCAGTTTTCCCGTGGACATACAGGACGCGATCGCCTCGACCGAAGTTTACCTTCCAGTCGCTCAACAGGTCATAGCCACCCAGGCACCGGCACGCCGGGCAAGCTTCGTCGCCAACATGGGCAATACGAAGGCCAAGGGAGACCAGCTGCCAGGGTTCGCCGCCAACGTGGTGCGCGCCGTGGCCGTCGGACCCGGCAGTCGCAAGAGGGGCGGAGAAGGGGTCGGCGCCGGCATGGCATCGATGTACAACAATGTCCTGATGAACATGACATACTGGCAGCCTATGATGGGGGGCGTCATGCGTAGCTTTGCCACCATGAGTGACAAACACAACCCGTTCACAAACTTCGGCGTAGTCGATTGATGCCAAACGCTCTCCGGTCCCGGCCTTCGCAGGACGCTTGTAGGCTCGTCACGGTGGTTGCGCCTGCAGGGTGATCCAGGGGCAACGGGGAGCAGCATCATCGTGGCTATGGCAATGGCTCGGCTGGGATCGCCCGGCCTGACAGCGTTGCTGTTGTTGCTCGCGCCCAGCCTGCTTGCGGGATGCGTGCAAACGACGACGCAAACGGCCGCAATTAGTGGCCCACCTTCTCCGCCAGCGCCGCCCGCCTCCCCAGCCGAGCAGGTGCGGCTTGGCGACAGCATGTGGCGCTCGGATGATATCCTCGGCGCGCTGGGCTTCTACCAGGATGCCAGCCGCCAGGACCCTCGAGACCCCGTGGCGCTGCGCCGCATGGGCCAGGCCCTCGCCCAGATGAAACAGCCGGCACGGGCGGAGCAGGCATTCCTGGCCGCGCTCGTGGTGGACAGCGGCGACGCCGTAGCCCGTCGCGGCCTTGGCCTGGCGCAGTTGCGGCTGCAGCGTCCTGACCAGGCCGCCGTGTCGCTGCAGCCCCTGGCTGCCACAACCACGGACCCGCAGTTGCTGCGGCTGTATGGCACCGCGCTGGCGATGAGCGGCAGGCCGGACGAGGCGGCGGCGGCCTATCGCCGCGGCCTAGCATTGGCGCCGGCCGATGCGGCGCTGCATGGCAACCTCGCCTTGGCCCTGGCGGCAGTGGACCGCCCTGACGAGGCCATGGCGGAGCTGGATGCCGCCGTCGCCGCCCCGATCCCTGATCCCCGCCAGGACGCAAATGCCGTCCTGGTGCTTGCACTGCTCGGCCGTTATGGCGAGGCAAGGATGCGGGCGCAGGGCGCCCAGCTCGGGCCGCAGGCGACCGACATGCTGCTGACCCGCGCCGCCCAGGCCCGGCAAGCGCCGGACGCGGCGGGACGGAGCCGGGCGCTCGGCATGGCCGCGCCGACGCCCGGGCCGCGGCCGGTCAGAGCGGGCCCAGAAGCTCCCTAGGCACTGTGCCGCCCGGCGCGGCCGAGGGTGCGGGAGCCGGCTGCGGCGACACCGGTGCGCCAGATGCCCCGCCCGGCGCACCCTGGCCAGGGACGATCCCCACGGCAGGCGCATCGGCCGGCGGCTGGCCTCCTGACGTCAGGCCCGCCCCGCCTCCGCCCGGCGCGTTGGCGGAGTTGCGCCGAAGATACTTCTCCGCCGCCTCGGCGAATGGCAGCGCCGTACCCGGCGCCAACGGCCGCCCGCGCAGCAGGTCGGCCGGGTCGGCAGCCTGGGCGCGCAGCATGCGCTCAGTCGCGCAGCCCGGCGGCAGCATGGCCGGGCTGCTGCGCTCGCTGCCGGGCAGGATGCCGCCGACGTCGCGGCCGACTGGGCCAAGGCAAGGGTCCGAGGCGATGTCGGCTGCGTCAGGCACAACAAGCACGCCTCGATCGGGAGTGCTGGCCGGGCCAAGTGCGGCAGGTTCGGCGACGATTTGCACCGACCGTCCGGACAAGCGTGCCACGGTGTCCGCCCGGTCCGCAGCCAATTGCCCTGGCGGCTGAAACAGCAGCGCCGGGCCGTCATACCGGCGCAGCGCCAGCAGGCGTTGCGTGTCGGACGGTATGGGGGAGGCAGTGCCGGGAACAAACGCCACCGGGATGACCTCACGGCCCCGCGCGTCAATCAACGCCGGCGCCGGCGCCGCGCAGCTGCCAAGCAACAGCGCCGCAAGCAAGACCGGGCGCATCAATCCACCACGAACCCGGCCGATACCGGTACCGGCGGGCTTCCAGGCAGGGGGATGCGGGATGCCGAGCCGACCGGCACGCTGAGGTAGGGCGTCACCAAGATGACCAACTCCGTCTCGTTCCGCTGGTAGCTGACGGAGCGGAACAGCGCTCCCAGGATGGGAATGTCGGACAGCCACGGAAAGCGGCTGATGCTCGTTTGCTCGT
>CAXTCI010000109.1:0-16957 GCA_964242325.1 uncultured Acetobacteraceae bacterium | reverse complement strand
AAAAAAAGAGGCGGTGCCCGAAGGCACCGCCAAGTTTAGGGAGGAAACGTCCTGCAGACATGCGGCAAAGCCAGCATGTTGCAATGCACAATCTGGCGGAACCCTACGGACTCTACAAGTATGGATTAGGTTAACTTATGTCACGAACCCGTGTATGAAGTTGCCGGGTCTTGCCGGTTGGCGGCTTCCAGTCCCCACGCTGCCGAGCAGTCCACCTGTAGCGTGCATCTCCCTCCAGCAAATGCAGGCTTTCTTGCAGCCGGTTGCGCTCCAGCCATCCAATCGCCGCTTCCAGCTCGGGGAGCGTCATCGCGGCCCGGCTCTTGCCCAACACACGCTTGAGCACGGCGTTATAGCGGTGGTAGCCGCCCTGCCCGTGCGTGGTCAGCAGCGCCCCCTCGTCCTCCACGACCTGCGCCGCCACCATCTCACCCACACGGGCGCGCAGGCGACGCTCGGCGATGCTGGGCGGCTCCAGCAGCGCGCCCTGCGGATCCGGCTCGGAAGGGTGCAAGGTCAGCTCGGGGCCAGGCTTCAACAGGTCGTAGCGCATTGCCAGCGCATTGCTTTCCAGCGGCACGATGCCGCGCTCCCCGTCCTTCTCGGCCCGCAGGTCCTGCAGCCATAACGGCAGGTGCCCCTGCTTGCGCGGCACCGGCCGCTTGGCCAGGGTCCCCTGCTCCGTCTCGACCCGGCGGCGGAAGCGGGCGAACAGCGGATCGTCGGGATGGAACACCAGGGCGCGTTGCGAGTCGTACGGCCCTGCATTCGGGTCAATGCGCGTGGCCCGGGCGACCATCTGCTCCAGCCAAGGGCGGCTGCGTATGTGGGTCAGCGCGGCCACCACCGCGACCTCCGGCGCATCCAGCCCCTCATAGGCCATCGCCACCGTCACCAGCACCGTCGGCTCCGCCCGTAGGCGGTAGCTGGCGAGCGTTTCCCGCGCGTCCCGCTCGTCGCTGGTAGCCAGGCGCACCGTGTCCTGCTGCGCCCGCGGCACCCAGGCGCGGACGACCTCCTGGTAGTGCCGGGCCGCCGCCTGGTCCGGTGCGACCACCAGCAGCTTGCCCAATCCGCGCGCCCCGTCCCCCAGTTCCCGGCGCCGGCGCGCCCGCAGGTCGCGAGTCGCCACGAAAGCTTCCCGCAGCAACTCCCCAGCGAAGCCGGTCCGCAGGGCGGTGAACAGCGCAGGCCGGGTCTGCTCGGTCGGCCAATGATTGAACAGCCGGTGCGGCCCAACCTGGGTCGGCGAACCATCAGGCTGCTTGACGTCGTAATCGAGCCAGCTCGCCTCGCCATCCAGCGCCCCGAACACGACCGGCAGCACCGCCCGCTCCGCCAGCGCCTGGGCGCGGCTATAGCCGACGACGGCCCAGCCCGGCGCCTGCAGGTCCACCTCCCGAGTCGCCGAGCGCGGGCCGGGACGGTAAGGCAGCCACAGGATGCCGCGCCCGTCCGCCCGCTCCAGCGTGCCGGACAGCAGCAGACGCAGGCGCGCGGTCTCCAGCAACGGCTGCAATGCGAGGCTCCAGCCCGATGCCTCAGCGGCGCCCGGTTCGGCCAGCGGGTCGGGCGCCGAGTCGGACAGGGCAGGCAAGTGGTGCACCTCGTCCACAACCAGCAAATAGCGGTGGCGGGAGAACTCGGCGAGGTGCAGGTCCGGGGCGGCGGCAACCCCCTGATACGTCGTCACATAGCCCGCCAGGCCGCGGCACGGGTCCGGCTCGTTACCGGCGGCGCGCACGGACAGGGCGTGGTCCAGGGCGATGCGCCAGGCCGGGTCGGCAAAGGCCTCCTCCGCTTGCAGGCGCAAGCTGTCGCGCGGCACCACCCAGCATACCCGGTCCACCACCCCGGCGCGGATCAACGCCGCGGCAGCGATGACCGGCAGCAGGCTCTTACCGCCGCCGGGAGTGACGGCGGCCAAGATATCGGACATGCCCTCCGCTTCCCCGGCTGCGACGGCCTGGACGATGGCGGCTACCCGGGCCTGATGGGTTCGCAGCGGGCGTGGCACGCAGGGATGCTCCTGGCATTAATGCGCGCTACCATCAGTCCGCGGGAACACTTTGTGAATCCCCAAAATACGCCGTCACCGGCGTCGAGTGACAGGCCCAGTGCGGGACGGACACGCCGGCCGGGGAGCCGCCGGCGCCTCCGATGGCGCGGCACCGCCCTGCATCACCGGCCATCGCGCCCGTCCCACCTTGCCGTAGGGCCGTGCAGGCTACGGTTTGCGCCCAGATTGGACGCAAACCGATCTAGCTTCTCTGCTTGCGAGCAGAGGATGCAATCGGGTCCAATCGCTGCGCGTCCGGACCCAACTGCAATCTGCTCTACTCCTTGCCCATGTCCATCAGCAGACGCTCGGCCTTCGCGTCCTCGATACGGTTCACCATGCGGCGGGTCTCATGGCGGTCACGTGCCGTTTTGGTCAGCGTCACGCAGGACTGGACCAACATGACGATGCCCATCGCAAGGTAGCCCTTCAGCCAGATGTCAATCGGCATGAAGAACACCCCGGCGGCCACCATGACGGCAGCGCCGATGAACGAGGCATAAGTGAAGCTGACCCAGGCCGAGGAATGCTGGGCAGTAGGTTGCGAGGTCATAACTCGTTCCTTGAATGAGAGTTGAAATGCCGCGGGTTCAGGCCGCCGCAGCCGGGCCAGCGCCGCGTGCTCTGCCGGCCAGGCGGCTCATGACGTCTTCGAGCGAGGACGTGGCCACCGCTCCAAAGCCATTCGCGCCGAGCCGCGCCGCAACCGAGCTTGCCGCAACCTCAGCGGAGGCGCCTTCAATGGTGCCGAGCGCGGTTTCCACCGCCGTCTCCCGGCACTGACGGGTCCGCAGCCGGGCCAAGGTCGCCTCCCCATCGGCAAGGGAGCTTGCGGCGGCCACGTTGCCAAGGCGGGCGCCGGCCCGCAGGCGCCGGACCGCCTCCGCCGCCTGGGCAACGGAGCGTCCGCGCTGCAGGGCCGCAAGGCGCCGCGTGGCATCGCGATAGGCCGCCTGCATCGCCGCAACCTCGTTCTCGAAGCCCGCATACGTGCTTCGGGCCGCGTCACGGTCCGCCTCGACGGCCAGGATCGCGGCGGCGGCCTCCCGGGCCAGGTCCTCGCGGCCGCCTTGCAGGGCGGCAACGGCGCGAAATTCCAGGTCGGCCAGGGTCGCCTCGGCCTTGGCGACCCGGCGGCCCTCCGCTTCCTGCTGCATCATCGCAACTGCCAGCGCCCGCTTGCCAAGCTCGACGTCGGCCAAGACATCACGGATTTGCTGGTCGAGGATTCGGAAGGCATTACGGTCGATCAGGTCCTCCTCCGCCTCTGCGGCTTGTCCGCGCAGCAGGGTGGCGAGTGTCTTGAGCATCGGTGGCATCTCCTCTATGAACATCGTTCAAAACAACCATCACACATTCATGAACAACGTTCAAGAACTTTTTGAACGTCGTTCAAAATCGAGGCTGAACCAGTATGGATGCCAACGAACGCCGCACCCTTCTACGGGAAAACCTGATCACGGCCGCGGAGGGCGTCATCGCCCAAGGTGGCCTGCCTGCCTTGCGGGCCCGCGATCTCGCCGCGGAAGTTGGCTGTGCCGTCGGCGCGATCTACACCGTGTTTCCCGATCTCGACGGCCTGATCCTCGCCGTCAACCTGCGGACCCTGGCCCTGTTCGAATCAGAGATCGCCCGCAGCGGCGGCGACACAGCGACAGTCGTATGCAGGAACGCCGAATCGGCGGTTGACGAGCTTGTTCGCCTTGCCCTGACCTACTTCGCCTTCGCTCGGGCCAACGCCCCCCGCTGGCGCGCATTGTTCCAGCATCGCATGGCAAGCGGGCCGGTCCCCGACTGGTATCGCTCCGAACAGGGCCGCCTATTCCGCTACATCGAGGCGCCGCTGGCCCGGCTTTGCCCTGACCTCACGGAGGCGGAGCGCAAATTGAGGGCACGGTCGCTATTCTCAGCCACGCACGGCCTCGTCAGCCTCGGCATGGACGAGAAGCTGATGGCGCTATCCCCTGCCACGCTTGCCGAAGAACTGGAAACCGTCGTCCGCGCCCTCGGCAGCGGCCTGGCGTCCCAGCCCGCGCCCTAGCGAGGCGCGCCGGCCTGCCTGGGCGACGGACTGGAACAACGGGTTTACCCCCGCAGCGCCTTGACCATCGTGCTGCCCAGGGCGGCCGGGCTTTCGGCAACATGGACGCCGGCCTGGCGCATGGCCTCGAACTTGGCCTCAGCCGTGTCCTTCCCGCCGCTGATGACGGCGCCGGCATGGCCCATCCGGCGCCCCGGCGGCGCCGTCGCCCCGGCGATGAAGCCCACCACCGGCTTGGGCGACTTGGCGCGGGCAAGGAACTCGGCGGCGTCTATCTCCGACTGCCCGCCGATCTCGCCGATCATGACGATGCTTTGCGTTTCGGGGTCGGCCAGGAACATCTCCAGCACCTCGATGAAGTCCGTCCCCTTCACCGGGTCGCCGCCGATGCCGACGCAGGTGCTCTGCCCCAGCCCGGCCGCCGTCGTCTGGCTCACCGCCTCATACGTCAGCGTCCCACTGCGGCTGACGATCCCCACCGAACCCCGCCGGTGAATATGCCCCGGCATGATGCCGATCTTGCAGGCGTCGGGCGTGATCACGCCGGGGCAATTCGGCCCGATCAGGCGCGAGGCGCTGCCCGACAGCGCCCGCTTCACCCGCACCATGTCCAGCACCGGGATGCCTTCAGTGATGCAAACAATGAGCGGCACCCCGGCGTCGATCGCCTCCAGGATCGCATCGGCCGCGAACGGCGGCGGCACGTAGATCGCGCTCGCATTCGCACCCGTCGCCTCGCGCGCCTCGGCCACAGTGTCCCACACCGGCAGGTCCAGGTGCCGGCTGCCACCCTTGCCCGGCGTCACCCCGCCCATGACCTTGGTCCCGTAGGCGATCGCCTGCTCCGAGTGGAACGTGCCCTGCGCCCCGGTAAACCCCTGGGTGATGACCCGGGTGTTCTCGTCAATCAGCACGGCCATTATGCGGCTTCCTTCACGGCGGCGACCACCTTCTGAGCGGCGTCGGCCAGGTTGTCGGCGCTCACGATCGGCAACCCGGACCTAGCCAGGATGTCCTTGCCCAGCTCGACGTTCGTGCCCTCCAGGCGCACCACCAGCGGCACTCCCAGGCTCACCTCGCGCGCCGCCGCCACCACGCCCTCGGCGATCACGTCGCAGCGCATGATCCCGCCGAAGATGTTGACGAGTATCCCCTCCACCTGCGGGTCGGACAGGATGATCTTGAACGCCGCCGTCACCCGCTCCTTGGTGGCGCCGCCGCCGACGTCGAGGAAGTTCGCCGGGCTGCCGCCATACAGCTTGATAATGTCCATCGTCGCCATCGCCAGCCCCGCCCCGTTCACCATGCAGCCGATGGTGCCGTCGAGCGAAACGTAGTTCAGGCTATACCGGCTCGCCTCCAGCTCCTTCGGGTCCTCCTCGCCCTCGTCGCGCAGCGGCTCCAGGTCTGGGTGGCGATACAGCGCATTGTCGTCGAAGCTCACCTTGGCATCCAGCGCCACCACCTCGCCGGCGTTGGTCACCACCAGCGGGTTGATCTCGACCACCGCGCAGTCCAGCTCGATGAACGCCTTGTACATCGCCAGCACGAACCGGGTGAAGGCGCCGACCTGCTTGCCTTGCAGCCCCAGCCCGAAGGCGAGCTTCCTGGCGTGGAACGGGAACACGCCCGAGGCCGGGTCCACCGCCACGCGCATGATGCGCTCGGGATGCTCTTCGGCGACCGTCTCGATCTCCATGCCGCCCTCGGTGCTGGCGATGATCGTGACGCACCCGGTTTCACGGTCCACCAGGAGCGACAGATACAGCTCGCGCTCAATCGCACAGCCGGCCTCGACATACACGCGGCTGACCCGGCGGCCGGCGGGGCCGGTCTGCTTGGTCACCAGCACGTTGCCGATCATCGCCTCGGCTGCGGCCCGGGCTTCGGCCGGGGACTTGGCCAGGCGTACGCCGCCCTTGCCGTCCGGCGCGCCCTCAAACCGGCCGGCGCCGCGGCCGCCGGCGTGTATCTGCGACTTCACCACATAAACCGGACCCGGCAGCTTGCTGGCAGCCGCCTCCGCCTCCTCAGGCGTCCAGGCGACAAAGCCCGGCAACACAGACACCCCGTAGCCGCGCAGCAGCTCCTTGGCCTGGTATTCATGGATATTCATCGTGTCGGCTCCGATTGCGTCACATGCGCGGCGGCGAACCCTGAATGCCTCAGCCGCCGTGCCGCGGCAACCCTGGCCGCCGCCGCGCTTTGGCATGCGCTAAGGGGAACTGTGCATGAAGGTGTTCTTATACGTGTTCGCGGCCTGCTCCGGCCTGCTGAACGCCGTGTTATCCGGCTGCAACTCGACGCTGGGCAAGAGCATCGGGCAGATGCAGGCCGCCGTGGTGATCGGCCTGGTGACCACCGCGAGCGCAGTGGTGTTCGGCCTGGTATCCGGCCAGCTTGCATGGCCCGGCGCCGAAAAGCTGGCGGCGGCGCCCTGGTGGGCGTGGGTCGGCGGGGTGATGGGAGCAATCTTCATCCTGTCGCAGTTGTTCGTGGCCGGGCAGGTCGGGTCCGGAGTGTTCATCGCCCTGACCGTGACGGCGACGGTGTCGATGTCGCTCGTGCTGGACCATTACGGGCTGCTGGGGTTCGACGTGCGCCCGGCAAGCTGGGGCCGGATTGCGGGGGCGCTGTTCATGTTCGTCGGGCTTGGGCTGATCGCGAAGTTCTAGAACGCCTCGACCCCAGCCGCGCCAGCCGCTTGCCTATGTCGGCTACCAGCAAGTTCAGGCCCAGCATCGCAGGCTGGCTGCGATCTGCTGCAGGCCTCCAATCTTTGTTACAATTGGGACACACGACAGCAACGCGGGGACAGTAAAACGCTCGGGCACTTGATGACCTGGAGGCCTGATGATGTTGCGAGCGGCAATCGTAGGAGTTTTGAGCGTAGGAACAGTCGTGGCTGCGTCCCAGCCCGCGCATGCCTACTGGACGCGTTGGGGATGGCGGGAGCCAGTTGTCGTAGTGCCTCGTCCAGTACCGGTGTATGGACCGCCGATTTACCGGGGCCCGCCCCCGGGGTTCTGGGTGCGGCCGCACTACGACCGGTGGGGCCACTTCATCCCGGGACACTGGCGGTGAGCGCCGCCGTCACCCCAGCCGGTGCGGCCCTGCGCGGACTGCTTGCGGCGGGCCTGATTGCGCTCGCCCTGCTAGCCTGACGGCAGCCGGAAAGTGACGGCCTAAGTGGGCCAGGCGCGGCTTAACTCGGCGGTGAACCGCCGGTTCGCAAGGCCGCGCAGGCCTGCTTAGCGACCGATCCCGGCATTCAGGAACGTCCGCAGGGCGGCGTTGAAGGCGGCGGGTTGCTCAAGATAAGCGAGATGGCCGGCACCGGACAGTTCGACATATGTCGCGCCCGGGATGCGGTCCGCCATGCGGCGCATTCCTGCAGGCGGAGCGTTGCGGTCCAGGCTGCCGGCCAACACCAAGGTAGGCGCCTCGATGCGCGGCAGGGCGTCACGCAGGTCGAAACCCGGCAACGCCAGCACAGTGTCGCGGTAGGTGCTGTCCGGCGTGCGGGCAAAACACTCGCGCGCCAGAGCCATCCCATCGGGGTCCGGATTTTCCCCGGCCTGCTCCGCCACGATCCCGTCGGCAAGCTGCTCCATGCCATGCCCGGCATCCAGCGGTCCCAGCCTGTCGCGGATAAAGCCGTCGGCCCAGGCCGGGTCCTTGCTGCCGAAGCTGGCGCTGGTCTGCGCCAGCACCACGGCCCGGGCGGCATCAGGCTGGACCGACAGCAACCGCTGCACCAGCATCCCACCTAAGCTGTGCCCGACCAGCACCGGACGGTCCAGCTCCAACTCCCGCAAGAAGCCGGCCAGCGCCGCCGTCAGCGAGTCCATGCTGACCAGCTCCAGCGGCGCCGAACCGCCGTAGCCCGGCATGTCCCACGCAATGGCGCGGCAGGCATCGCGCAGACCGTCGAGTTGCGGCAGGAAGCCCCGGGCGCCCCCGCCGATGCCGTGCAGGAACACGACGGGCACGCCGTCGCGCGGACCGGCCTCCAGGTAGGTGACGTCGCCGCGGACCTGCGCCTGCTCCCATTCCTGCTGCGTCGCTTGTCGCGGCGGCTCGGCCACGTGCGCCTCGCGTTGGACCGCGGCGCGCCAGTGCTCGGTCACGCCTTCGAACCTTTTCGGCCAGACCTGCTTAGAACGAGGAGCGCGGGACGGTCCGAGATTCGGACGGTCAACAGCCGCATGTTCTGGTTCAAGCTATGCTCTCCATGATCCATCGGGCGACCGGGACGCGCCGGCTTGGTCTGCGGCCCAGCTTATCCAGCAGGCGACGCTTCCCACCAAGCCGGCGTCCCACGGATTCGGCAGCACGGATGCGCCGGGCCGTTCACGCAACGCCTGGAAGGCGGCAGCCTTGTCCGCCTGCGCCGCAGCCACGCCATCAGGCCGGGGATAGGATGTGTATGGTCCGGCTGGCCAGCTTGTCTTTCACCTTGGCGCCATAGGCCGCCATGTGCGGCGAAGCGGCATGGGCACCCAGCGCGGCCATGTCGGCCCACTTCTCGACCACCACGAAGGTGTCCGGCCCCAGGCGGGCCTGGGACGCCGGGCCGTCCGCCACGTCCACGGCGGGGCCGTACTCGATGCACCCGGCCTCGGCCAGCACGGCAGGGACGTTGGCCCGGAACTCCTGCAGCACGGCCTCCCGCTGGCCCGGCTGCGTGGTGATGATGGCGATGACATGGATCATGACGCTCTCCTCCCTGTGTACGCCGGGACTTTCCCATGCCGGGGCGGACGCGGCTAGGATGGATGCGGACATAAGCGAGGCAGCAGGAATGGACGGCATGAATGTGACGGCACCGGAGAGCGTCGGCCTGTCGGGGGAGCGGCTGCGTCGCATAGACGGCTGGATGCGGCGCTGGGTGGACAGCGGCCGCCTGCCCGGCCTGTCCGTCACCGTGCTGCGGCGGGGCCAGGTGGCCTACCAGGGCTGCTACGGCCACGCCGACCTGGAGCGCGGCCTGGCGATGGCGCCGGACACCCTCGTCCGCATCTACTCGATGACCAAGCCGCTCGCGAGCGTGGCGCTGATGATGCTGTATGAGGACGGGCTGTTCCAGCTCGACGACCCCATCAGCGCCGTCCTGCCGGCCTTCGCGGACACCCGGGTGTGGGACGGCGAAGGCCGCGACCCCGTGCCGGCCGAGCGCGGCATCACCTACCGCGACCTGCTGACCCACACGAGCGGCCTGACTTACGGCTTCATGCAGGCGACTCCGGTGGATGCGATGTATCGGGACGCCGGGGTGGATTTCCAAACCGCGGACCACACCCTGGCGGAGGTCGTGGACCTCGCCGCCACCATGCCCCTGCTGGCGCAGCCCGGCGCCGCCTGGAACTACAGCATCGCCACCGACGTCGTGGGTCAGTTGGTGGCGGTCCTGTCGGGCCGGGGCTTCGGCGACTTCCTGCGTGACCGCGTATTGGCCCCGCTGGGCATGTCCGACACCGCCTTTTACTGCCCGCCGGAGAAGCAGGGCCGGTTCGCCGCGAATTATGGCCGCGGGCAGGACGGCAAGCTGGCGCTGGTGGACGATCCCGCGACGGGCCGCTTCGCGCAGCCCCGGGCGATCCAGTCCGGCGGCGGCGGGCTGGTGTCCACCGCCGGAGACTACCTGCGGTTCTGCCGGATGATGCTGGGCGGCGGCGCCCTGAACGGAGAGCGGCTGCTGGGCCGCAAGACCGTCGCCCTCATGACCAGCAACCACCTGCGCGGCGACATGGCCGCGATGGGCCAGGCCCGGTTCAGCGAAAGCAGCTATGAGGGGATCGGCTTCGGCCTCGGCTTCTCCGTCATGCTGGACCCGGCCCGTGCGCAGATCGTCGGCACCCCCGGCGAGTATGCCTGGGGCGGCGCGGCTAGCACGGCATTCTGGATAGACCCGGCGGAGGACATGGCCGTGGTCCTGCTGACCCAGCTCACCCCGTCTTCGACCTATCCGATCCGCAAGGAGCTGCGTGTGCTCACCTACGCCGCGGTGGTGGACTGAACATTTCTGCCCCCGCGGCGGCGCGGCAGATGCCGCCCATTCACTTCTGGGTAACCCGACCGGCATAAGCTGTGCAGCGGCGGTCATTGCGGGGCTGATATTGGCGCCCCGCCTTGACGGACCGTGGAGAAGCCGATGCTGCTGCGCACGTTGTCCCTGCTGACTCTGGCTGCCGTGGGCGTTCTTGGCTGCGCGTGTGCATGGACTGAGTTGGACGCCGGTTCCGCGGTAGTCCAATTGCAGTATGCGTCCACGGGTGAGTGGGGTTCCGAACTGCGGGTTGGGTCCGCCGTAGCAGCATCCATGTTGGCCAGTGGTTTGGCCTGCATCCTCGGCCCGGCCATCCTACGTCTGTCCCGCCCAACAGCGCCCTCGTCCGGCCAGGATACGCTTCAAGCGCGGTTCGACGCGACGCTGGCTCATCTCGGCCAGGGCGTGGCTATCTATGACCGGCACGAGAAGCTGGTCGCCGCCAATCTCCGCTATTGCACGCTGTGGGGCCTAGCGCCAGAGGAGGTGCGGCCGGGCACCTTGTTCCGGGACATGCTCACCCGCAGCCAAGCCGCAGGCTATTTCGCTGGGCTGGCGGCGGAAGACGTGTATGCCAGCCGGAAGCGCTGCATCCTGACCCGCACGGCCGCGACCATTGTCGAGGAACCTCGGCCCGGCCTGGTGATGCAGGTCCAGGTCCAGCCGTTGGAAGATGGCGGATGGCTGGCCATCACCGACGACATCACCGCGCACCGGAAGGCCGAGCAGACAGCGGCGTTCCTCGCCCGACACGACGTGCTCACCAGCCTGCCTAACCGCGTGATGCTGCGCGACCGGCTGGATCAGGAATTGGCCAGGGCATCGCGAGGCCAGCCATTTGCAGTCATGCTGTTGGACCTCGACCGGTTCAAGGGCATCAACGACCTGCTCGGCCATGCCGCGGGCGACCGCCTGCTGCAACTGGCCGGCGAGCGAATTCAGGCCTGCATGCGTGAGGTGGACCTGGTGGCCCGGCTGGACGGGGACGAGTTCGCGGTGGTCGTCGCGGAGGCGGCGCTGCCGGACAGCGCCGGACGGATCGCGGAGCGCATCACGGCGGCGTTCGCGGAGCCGTTCGAGCTGGCATCGCCGGACGACGACGGCCGGCCCAGTCCACGCTGGGCCACCGTGGGAGTGAGTATCGGCATCGCCGTAGCACCTGGGGACGGCGCCAGCGCGGACGCGCTGCTGCGCCATGCCGACATGGCGCTGCACCGCGCGAAGGCCGAGCACCGCGGCACCGCCCGGTTCTTCGAGCCGGCGATGGACGCAAGCCACCTCGCCCGGCGCCAGGCCGAGCATGATTTACGGCTGGCGCTGGAACGAAACGAGTTGCGCGTGTTCTATCAACCGCTGGTGAGTCTGCAGACCGGCGCCATCGTCGGGTTCGAGGCGCTGTTGCGCTGGCAGCATCCAACCCGCGGCCTGGTCCCGCCAATCGAGTTCATCCCGCTGGCAGAAGAAACAGGCCTGATCCTGCCGATCGGCGAGTGGGTGGTCCGGACCGCCTGCGCGGATGCCGCAGCCTGGCCGCCAGGCGTCGGTGTCGCCGTCAACCTTTCGGCCGTGCAGTTCCGCGATCCCTTGCTGGTCCAGACAATCCAGTCCGCGCTGGCCGGGTCCGGCCTGGCGGCAGCGCGGCTGGAATTGGAGATCACGGAGTCCGTGCTGCTGCATGACAGCCCCAGCACCTTGGCGATGCTCCATGCCCTGCGCGCGCTTGGCGTGCGGGTCGCCATGGACGACTTCGGCACCGGCTACAGCTCGCTCAGCTACCTGCACAGCTTCCCGTTCGACAAGATCAAGATCGACCGCATGTTCATCTGCGACGTGCTGGACCGCGTCAGCTCCGGCGCGATCGTGCGCGCCATCGCCGGCCTGGGCGCCAGCCTGGGCATCGCCACGACGGCGGAGGGCGTCGAAACGCAGGAGCAACTGCTCCGCCTGCGCCTGGATGGATGCACGGAAGCGCAGGGTTACCTGTTCAGCCGGCCGGTGCCGATCAGCGAAATAGGGGCGCTGCTGGCGGCAGGCGGGCAGGCCATCCCGTATCCGATGCTGCAACCTGTGCTGGCTTAGGACGGCCGCGAAGCGGCAGCCTCGGCCCAAGGCGCACCGTCGCCATCCCGCAGCAAGGTCTTGCGGCGGAGCGCAGGCTTGTGCCGGGCCGCGGCGGGACACCGCATCCAAAGCCGCCTGAGCCTGGCCTTGCGCCCGCGCTTTCATCCGGCGATGTTGCTGCGATGCACAGCCACCATCCGAAGCATCCCACCATGGCACACTCGGCATGAGCATCCACGCCGCCCTCATGCACCGGACGAGCTACCGCTATGATCGCCCGGTGAAGCTCGGCCCGCAGACCATACGTCTGCGCCCGGCGCCGCAGACCCGGACACCGATCCTATCCTACTCGCTGACCGTGACGCCCGAGCCGCACTTCATCAACTGGCAGCAGGACCCCCAGGGTAACTTCCTGGCCCGAGTGGTCTTCCCCGAGCGGGTGAAGCACTTCGAGGTTACGGTGGACCTCGTGGCCGACATGGCGACGATCAACCCGTTCGGCTTCTTCCTGGAGCCGGAGGCGGAGGAGTGGCCGTTCACCTATGACGCGACGCTGGCGGAGGAACTGGCGCCGTTCCGCCGCACCGTCCCGCCCGGCCCGTTGCTGGCGCAACTGCTGGCGGAGGTGCCGCGGCACAAGCGCCGCACCATAGACATGCTGGTGGACCTGAACCGCCGGGTGCAGGAGCGCGTGGGCTACATCGTCCGCATGGAACCCGGCGTTTGGGACCCCGAGCATACCCTGGCCGAGGCGATGGGGTCCTGCCGCGACAGCGCCTGGCTGCTGGTGCACGCCCTGCGGAACCTGGGATACGCCGCGCGCTTCGTATCGGGCTACCTCATCCAGTTGGCGCCGGACGTGAAGCCGTTGACCGGCCCGGAAGGCCCCACCAGCGACTTCACCGACCTGCACGCCTGGGCCGAGGCCTACCTGCCCGGCGCCGGCTGGATCGGGCTGGACGCCACCTCTGGCCTGATGGCTGGCGAGGGCCACATCCCGCTGGCAGCCAGCCCCGACCCCACCAGCGCCTCGCCGATCAGCGGCATGCTCGAGCCGGCGGAAACCGAGTTCGGCGTGGAAATGCAGGTCACGCGCGTGAACGAGGTGCCGCGCGTCACCAAGCCCTACACGGACGCGCAATGGGCGGCCATCCTGGCTGCCGGCGCCGAGGTGGACCAGGCGCTGGACGCCAGCGACCTGCGCCTGACCATGGGCGGGGAGCCGACCTTCGTCAGCGTCAGCGATGCGGAGGGCGCGGAGTGGACCGTGGACGCCCTCGGCCCCACCAAGCGGCGGGAAGCCGGCAAGCTGATGGGGCGGCTGATCCCGCACTGGGCGCCCGGCGCCGTCGTGCAGTATGGCGCCGGCAAGCACTACCCCGGCGAGCAAACCCCGCGCTGGGCGCTGAACGCCACCTGGCGCCCGGACGGCGAACCCGTCTGGTCCGACCCGGCGCTGATGGCCGATCCGGATGGGGAAAAGGGCAACACCGATCCAGCCGCCGCGCATGCCTTCGCGCTGGCCCTGGCCGGGCGGCTGCACGTGGACCCCGCCGCCGTGCTGCACGCCTACGAGGACCAGCCCTACTTCCTGATGCGCGAAGCCCGGATGCCGGCCAACGTGGTCGCCGAGGCCGCGCAGTCCCGCGACCCGCTGGAGCGCGCCCGCCTCATCCGCGTGTTCTCCCAAGGACTGGACCAGCCCGTCGCCAGCGTGCTGCCGCTGCGCCGGGGCGGCCGGCGAGGGGCGCGGCAATGGCAGACCGAAAAGTGGGAGATGCGGGAAGGCAAGCTGTTCCTGGTGCCCGGCGACTCCTCCGCCGGGCTGCGCCTGCCGCTGAACAGCCTGCCCTGGGTGGACCCGACCGAGATCGAGGATGAGCCGGAGCCGGACCCCTTCGAGGACCAGGGGCCGCTGCCGGACCGGGCGACGCTGCTGGCCAAGACCGGCAACGGACGGCCCGGCCGCGGCATACGCACGGCGATGACGGTGCAGGCGCGCGACGGGCAGCTTTACATCTACCTGCCGCCGCTGACCTCCGCCGAGGACTGGCTGTCCCTGATCGCCGCCATCGAGCTGACCGCAAAGGAGCAGGGCCGCCCCGTCGTCCTGGAAGGCTACAAGGCGCCGTATGACCGCCGGGTCCAGGGCTTCTCCATCACCCCCGACCCCGGCGTGATCGAGGTCAACATCCACCCGGCACAAAGCTGGGACGACCTGGTACGCCGCACCGAGCTGCTTTACGAGCAGGCCAGGCACGCCGGCCTGACCGCCGAGAAGTTCATGCTGGACGGGCGCCACGTTGGCACCGGCGGCGGCAACCACGTCGTGATGGGCGCCATGACGCCGGAGGACAGCCCCTTCCTGCGCCGCCCGGACCTGCTGAAGTCCCTGCTGGGCTTCTGGCACAACCATCCCAGCGCGTCCTACCTGTTCAGCGGCCTGTTCATCGGCCCGATGAGCCAGCATCCCCGAATCGACGAGGCGCGCCAGGACGCGGTGCGCGAGTTGGAGATCGCCTTCCGCGGCATGCGGCCGGGCCACGAGCCGCCGCCGTGGCAGGTGGACCGCATGCTCCGCAACATCCTGACCGACATGACCGGCAACACCCACCGGACCGAGTTCTGCATCGACAAGCTCTACTCGCCGGACAGCCCGAGCGGGCGCCTGGGCCTGGTAGAGTTCCGCGCCTTCGAGATGCCGCCGCACGCCCGCATGTCGGCGGCGCAGATGCTGCTGATGCGGGCCGCCGTGGCCGCGTTCTGGAAAACACCATACGAGCGGCGCCTGGTGCGCTGGGGCACCCGCGTGCACGACGACTTCCTGCTGCCCCACTTCGTTTGGCAGGATCTGCAGGACGCGGTGGAGGAGCTGTCGTCCTACGGCACCAAGCTGGACCACGAGTGGTTCCGCCCGCATTACGAGTTCCGCTTCCCCGTCATGGGCGAAATCGCGGTGCATGGCGCCACGGTGGAGCTGCGGCACGCCCTGGAACCTTGGCACGCCCTGGGGGAAACGGCGGGCGTCGGCGGCACGGTGCGCTTCGTAGACAGTTCGGTCGAACGGGTGCAGACCCGGGTGACGGGCTGGGAAGCGGAGCGCTTCGTGCTGGCCTGCAACGGCATCGCGGTGCCGCTGGCGCCGACCGGCGTGGAGGGCGAGTTCGTGGCCGGCGTGCGCTTCAAGGCATGGGACCCCGCGGGGGCGCTGCATCCCACCATACGGGCGCAGGTGCCGCTGGTGTTCGACGTTTACGACCGCTGGACCGGGCGCTCCCTGGGCGGCATGACGCACCACGTGGCACACCCCGGCGGCCGGGCCTACGACACCTTCCCGGTCAACGCCAACGAGGCCGAGGCCCGGCGCCGCGCCCGGTTCGAGCCGATCGGCCACACGCCGGGGCCGATGGCGGAGCCGCCGGTCAGCATCTCGCCGGAGCATCCGCGCACCCTGGACCTGCGCGCCGCCGGATGATGGAGGCCTTCGCGATCCCCGGCCTGGCGCCGGGGACGATGCACACGCTGCCGGTGTGGCGCTTCGGCGTCCCCGGGGCGCATCCAAAAGTCTACGTGCAGGCCGGGCTGCACGCCGACGAAGTGCCGGGGCTGCTGGCCGCACAGCATCTCCTTGCCTTGCTGCAGGCCCACGCCGAAGCCGGGCGCATCCAGGGCGAGATCATCGTCGTCCCGATGGCCAACCCCGTCGGCTTGCAGCAGCGGGTGCTGGGCGGGTTGGCCGGGCGGTTCAGCCTGGCGGACGGGGTGAACTTCAACCGGGCCTACCCTGACTTGGCGCCAGAGGTGGCGTCAGGCGTCGCGGACCTCTTGGGGCCAGACGCAGCGGCCAACGTGTCCGCAATCCGGGCCGCATTGCTGCAGGCCAATGCCGCGACCATCGCCCACACTCCTGCGGATCACCTGAAGCGGACCCTGCTCGGCCTGGCGCTGGATGCCGACCTGGTGCTGGACCTGCACTGCGAGAATGCCGGCGTCGTCCACCTGTATGCCCTGACTCCGCTGGTGGACCGCTGCCGGCCGTTGGCAGCCCTGCTGGGCGCGCAGGCAGTGCTGCTGGCCGAGGAGTCAGGCGGCCATCCGTTCGACGAAGCGTGCAGCCAGCCCTGGCTGCAGTTGCAGCGCACCTTCCACGATCATCCCGTTCCGCTCGCCTGCTGCGCCGTCACGGTGGAGCTGCGCGGCGATGCGGACGTGAGCCATGCCCTGGCGACAGTGGACGCCGAGGCATTGGTGAACGCGATGATCCTGGCGGGCGCGGTTGATGCGCCGGTTCCCCGCCTGCCTCTGGCACGATGCCGGCCCACGAACCTTGCCGACGTGGAACTGCTGGTGGCGCCGGCACCGGGCATCCTGGTCATGCACCGGACTCCCGGTGCCCGGGTGGGCGCCGGCGACCTGGTGGCGGAGATCGTGGACCCTATGACGGGCGGCGTTTCGGAGTTGCGCCCGCAGCATCCCGGGCTGCTGTTTGCGCACGAGTCCGTCCGCTTCGTCGCAGCCGGGCGCAGCGTCGCCAAGATCGCGGGAACCGAGGCAGGGCGGTCAGGGGCGCTGCTCGGGGCATAGGGCAATACCAGCCGCCATCCGCTCCGACCGTTTCCCGGTAAGCCTCGTAGGGTGTATAAGCGAAGCGCCATACACCGCAGCACTGCGTTATGACCGAAAGTGCTGAAGGTTGTCCGCCCCGCAAAGGCCCTCACCGCCAAGCAAACCTCTGGAGGTTTGCGCA
>CAXTCI010000108.1:0-16972 GCA_964242325.1 uncultured Acetobacteraceae bacterium | reverse complement strand
CGTATGCCCTCTATCGCACCCGGCAGTCCCCACGGCAAGGCAGCGTTGTCCCTGGTGGCATGCATGTCACGCGCACGTCACTAATGTTGCCCTGTGTATCAGCGTACAAAACAGTCCGGCAAGGGTGGCTCAGGTAAACAGCCGCTGCAGGAACAGCGCCCCGGTCGCCAGCCCGGTCTCGTCAATCGCGTGGCCCAGGCCGGGACGCCACAGCGTCTGCAAGGGGATGCCCAGGCGGTGCAATGCCGCTTCGGCCGCCTGCGCACGGGCAAATGGCACGACCTCATCCCCCTCGCCATGCGCCAGCAAGGTCGGCGGATGGCCGGTGCAGGCGGCCAGCAGGTCCGGCGAGTCCAGCAACGCCCCGGAATACGCCAGCAACCCCCTCGGCGGCGGCCGGCGCCGCAACCCGGCGTGTAGCGCCATCATCGCACCCTGGCTGAACCCCATCAAAGCCACCGCATCCAGCGCCAGCCCCAATCGCTCCAACTCCGCCGCGACATACGCGTCCAGCAGCGGCACGGCACGGGCAGCGCCTGCCAGCAGGGCCTCCGCCGAGCGGTCCGCCAGGCTGAACCACTGCCGGCCCGCCCCCTCGGACCATCCGCCAGGCACCTGGTTGTCATACGCCTCCGGCCCATGCGGCGCGACGAAGGCCGCGCCAGGCAACGCCGACGCCCAGGCCGGAGCCAGGTCAATCAGGTCGTGCCCATCCGCGCCGACACCATGCAGCAGCACCACAAGCTGCCGCGCCGCCCCGCCCGACTGCGGCCCCCAACGCAAGCCGTCCAGCCCCATCGCAACCCCCTCCATCCCAACCCGGCGCCGGGCAACAGCCCCCCGCACCGCTCCGCACGCTTGCACTGCCCCCTGCCCCGGGGCAAGCGCAGACAAACCAACCTCCACTACCGCTGGCCCACCCCCAATGCCCATCACCCGCTTCGCCCCCAGCCCGACCGGATACCTGCACCTGGGCCACGTCCGCGCCGCCCTGTTCGCCTGGTCACGCGGCGACTGCCTGCTGCGGCTGGAGGACATAGACCCCAACCGCTGCCGCCCCGAATACGCCGTCGCCATCCCCGAGGACCTGGCCTGGCTCGGCCTGCACCCACACGGTCCCATCCGGGTCCAGTCGCATCACCTCCCGGAGTATCGCATGGCCCTGGATGCGCTTGACGCGCGCGGGCTGATCTATCCCTGCTTCTGCACCCGCGCCGACATCGCCGCCTCCGCCGGCGCGCCGCACGGCCCCGACGGGTCGCCGCTGTATCCCGGCACCTGCCGCACCCTGGACCCGGCGCTGCGGGCGGAGCGCCTGGCCCGCGGCGACCGCCACGCACTCCGCCTCGACATGGCGGCGGCAGCGGCGCAGGCCGGCCCGCTGACCTACTCCGAGGCCGGGCAGCGCCACCCCTGCCATCCCGAAGCCTTCGGCGACACCGTCTTGGCCCGTAAGGACGCCCCGGCGAGCTACCACCTATGCGCCACCCACGACGACGCGATCCAGGGCGTGACCCTGGTGACCCGCGGCGAGGACCTGCGCCCGGCGACGCACCTGCACCGCCTGCTGCAAGCCCTCATGGGCTGGCCGGAGCCGGATTACGCCCACCACCCCGTGTTGCTGGACGCCGCCGGGCGGCGCCTGTCCAAGCGCGACGGCGCGGCCACCCTGCAGTCCCTCCGGGCATCCGGGGCATCACCAGCCGACGTGCGGAGGATGGCCGGTCCATCGGGACCATGAAACCCGCCGGAGGACCTCGCCTGCCAATGCGAGCATGCCGGCGCCATCTCCACTCCCACCGCAGAATCCAGTAGCTGTCGTTACGATTTCCGCATACGGTTCGTTCAGCCAACGTGAACAGGAGACTGCCATGAGCGTCCGGCTCGCCGCCGCCGTGCTGGCCTTGAGTGTTTCCGCCCTGCCAGCGCATGCGATTCCGGTGACTTACAACCTCTCTGGAACCGTGAACCAGGTCGGCACGCTGACATCCGTCCCGGTCGCGCCGGGCCAGGTCATCCCGATCAGCATCCAGGTGGACACGGCGGCCACGGCTTCGCCGCCGGGATCGGGCAATTACTCGTCCATCGGCACCCTCAATCCCGGATCGGGCCTATACTCCGTCATCCTGTCCGCGTTGTTCAACGGCCAGGACCTGTCCAGCCTGGCGCAAACCATAAACGTGACGGACACCTCGATCAGCTTCGCCACGAGCGGCCCACAGATCGGCTACGGCTTCCAACTCGTCTTGTCCGGCGCCCCCGCAGGTACCCTGTCACCAGCCACGCTGCCATCCACGCTTAACCCTGGCCTGTTCACAAGCGGCTCGTTCACCGTTGTCGAGGCCTTCAGTGCCGCGAACGACGGCTACAGCGGCACGATCAACGGCCTCGCCGTTCCGGAGCCGGCATCCCTTGCACTGGTCTGCGCGGGACTAGTTGGCTTTCTGGCATGGCGGCAAATCGGACGGACCGCCCCTCGCGTCCAGATGGATTAGCCGGGACAAGTCAGACGCGACACCCGCGGCACTGGCCGCAGAGCGGCGGATTAGCGGCACTGCCTGCAGAGTGCCGGATGAAAGTTGACACCTGCGACTGGCTCCACAGTCTTCGCCGACGGCGGCATCCCACCCAGAACCGTAGCGCTCCAAGCCTGGCCCTAAACTATGGGCAAACAACCTTGGGTCACAAAGGCCGGGCAAGGCGCGCCGCGAGACACGTGACGAGGATCACGGCGCCAATCATTACGGCATTCGATAGTCATGGGGCGCTTACGTTTCACCGCGCTTGAGAGGGCCGTAACCCCCACTCCCTCGCTGCCGCGGCTGGCCCAGCGCACGCGGCCAAGCCCCCTGGCGGGCCGCGGCACGTCAACAGCGCCCGCAGGAGAGTGCAATGACCCTAACACTTGACAGACCCCAGGCTTTCACGTTCGACGAAGCCAAGTTCCGCGCGTCCACGCCCTATGCCCTCGAAAAGACGCCCCTCCCCGGCGCCTTCACGACGCCGGCCCCCCGCGACTTCAATCCCAATGCGGCAAGCCCGGCTGACCTCGTCCGAGCCGGGCTGTTGTGGAAACGCCCGGACGCCGCTTCGCCCCCGGCATTCCGGGCCGCCTGGGACCGCGTGATGTCACGCACGTGGCGGCCCGAGGATCGCATCACCCCGGAATTTGCCGTTCAAACCGGTAAGACGCACCACCTCAGCACGCCACCGGTCAAGCAGGCGGATGGGACGTATCTCACCAAGGTTTGGGCTGGTGCGGGTACCAGGGGCGGCAACTGGACGACCGTGCTTGGATACTGGCGCATCCCAACCGTCAGCAAGCCGGCGGAAGCGCAGGGCACCGAGGGCGGGTGGAACTCCGCAAGCTGGATCGGCATCGACGGGTTCTTCGACTCCAACGATGTGCTGCAAGCGGGGATCGAGCAGCGCGTGAACGCACAGGGCCAGGCCAGCTACACCGCCTGGTATGAATGGTTCGCGCCGCAGCAGCCGAATTCACCGGGCTATATCTGGCAGACAAACATAACGAACTTCCCGGTCAGCCCGGGCCAGCAAGTTTATTGCTCCGTGCAATATACAAACAACAAGACGTCAGGATTGATCAATTTCGCCAATGACGCCACGGGGCAGCACTTCGCAATCACGCTTGCTCCGCCGCCGGGCGCCTCATTCAGCGGCCAGTCCGTCGAATGGATCATGGAGTCCCCGGATGGTGGCGAGCCTATCTCCTCGATGCCGCAGTTCTCCCCTGTGGTCTTCACCTCGGCCTTGGGCTGTGGACCAAACAACGCTTCGGCAAACCCGGCAACCGGAGACATCCTAAATCTGACTGACGCCACAGGCAAAACCACCCTGACAGCGACGACTGTCGGCAATGAGGAAGCAACCATCACCTTTACAGGTTGAGAAGTACGGGCCGGGTCATGCGGGGATACCGAGCCGCGGACCCGGCATAGAGCAGATTGCGGTCAGGGCCAGACGCGCAACGACTGGACCCTGCTGCAAGTCTCTGCTCGCAAACGAACAAGCTAGATCTGTTTGCGTCCAGACTGGACGTAAACCGATCTAGTGCCCCATCATTCCTGATTTGATAAGTATAGCCGCCAGCTTTGGCCCGAGCGTTGCAGCGCGTAAACATGTCACATTAGTGCTGACGCTGCACTAGCCACTCCTTCACAGCATTGGCCTGGAACGTTCGGGAGCACCTAAACCCCGTCGCTGCCCGCCGCGCATGCGCATTGCCAATGGTGCGGCAATGCCCCGTTCACCACCAAGGCCGGGCCACACGGCGCAGCCATCTCCCCATGCGGCGCAGCCGTTTCCACTCGGGCACGTCGCCCAAAGGCGAGCGGACAAGATAGGGCAAACCGTAAACCTCGATATCGGCGAGCGCCGCCCGCACTGCGGCCTCGACGTTGGCCGGGTCGGCTGGATCATAGTGCCACCAATGATCCAGCCGGTTTGGGCGGAGCTTGCCGATCCGCAAGCCCTCTCCCGGAAACTCAATGGGGCGACGCCACCCACGCCGGCGAGGTCCCTTCGCAAGGTTCACGGTGAACCGTCCGCCAAGGCTGGTGTTGTTCATGGACTGCTGCAGTTCGACGGCGTCCATCCACAGCCCGCGTCGCCGGTTCCACAAGTGCCTTTTTCGCGTGAAGCCCTGCGCCGCCAGGGCAGGTGCGACGATCCGGGTCACGGCCGCATCGAAGCTGCGCATCGGCGCCCATCCCTGGCTAGAGCAGATTGCTGTCAAGTTGCGGACTCGCAGCTACCAGCCGCTACTGCAAACCACTACTCGCAAACAGAAAAGCTAGATCGGTCTACCGCCAGTCTAGATGCAAACCCGTCTAGCCTGAAGCGGCTGCCACCTGCATCGGCGCCGGCGCCGCCACCGGCTCGATCAGTTCCGGCCCATTGTTCCGTACACTGTTGACCCGGCTGCTGACCGGCCACACCCGGAACCCGGCGGCAGACGGCCGTAACAGAGACGCCGGGTCGCCGTCCTCCTCTCCCAGCCAAGCCGCCCAGTCCTCCGGCTCCAGCACGACCGGCATCCGCTCGTGCAAGTGGCCCAGGGCATCCACCGCGGTCGTGGTGATGACGGCGTAGCTGCGGACCGCCTCCCCCTCCGGACCGCGCCAGCCCTCCCAAACCCCGGCCAGCGCCATGACCGAGCCATCCGCCCGAGCCACGGCATGCGGCTGCTTCGCCCCGTCCCCCAGCACCTGCCACTCATAAAACCCGTCAATCGGCACGATGCAGCGCCGGGCGCGGAAGGCGTCACGGAACATCGGCGCCGTCTGCACGGTCTCGGCACGGGCGTTGATCGGCTGCCGGACCTTCTTAGGGTCGCCACGGACCCAGTGCGGCAGCAGCCCCCAACGCAGCAGATCCAGGCTGCGCGCACCAGTCGAAGGATGGCGGCGCACCACCGGACCGTCCTGGGTTGGCGCCATGTTCCAGGTCGGCTCCCAGTTCGGGGTGTCGTTCATCGTCTCGAACACCCGGCGCATCTCATCCGGGGGAGTCGTCAGCAAATACCGTCCGCACATCCCATGCAGGTTGGCCGCCCATCACCGTCTTTCAATCGGCCCCGGCGATAGCTACGTTGCGCGCCGCAACATGGGGGCAGGCGATGGGCAAGCTGCTGCGAGCATTGGCATTGGTGCTGCTGTGCGTCGGGTCCGCCCGCGCGCAGGAGCGCGTGCTGAACGTTTACAACTGGACCGACTACATAGACCCCAAGGTGCTGGAGCGCTTCACCGCGGAAACCGGCATCAAGGTTCAGTATGACGTGTACGACAGCCTGGAAACGCTGGAAGGCAAGCTGCTGGCCGGCCGCAGCGGCTACGACATCGTCGTCCCCACGGCGGAGCCGACGTTCAGCCGCCTGATCGCCGCCAAGGCGCTGCTCCCCCTGGACAAGGCCAAGATCCCGCATCTGTCCAACCTGGACCCCAAGCTGATGGCCCGCGTCGCCACCTCGGACCCTGGCAACAGGTATGGCGCGATTTACCTGTGGGGCACCGTCGGCCTGGGCACCATCCCCGAGCAGATCCATGCGCTGGCCCCCGACGCGCCGATGGACTCTTGGGACTTGCTGCTGAAGCCGGAAAACGCCAAGCGCATCGCCCCCTGCGGCATCAGCTTGATGGACAGCGCCATAGACACCATCCCGAGCGTGCTGAAGTACCTAGGCCGCAACCCCGAATCCGCCGACCCCAAGGACCTGGCGGACGTGGAAAAGACCCTGATGGCCATCCGCCCCTACATCCGCACCTTCGCCAGCGGCGGCGCGGTCGAGGCGCTGGCAGGCGGCCAGACCTGCCTGGCCATGACCTACTCCGGCGACGTGATCCAGGCCGCGGCGCGCGCCAAGGAGGCCGGGCAGAAGGAGGTCCGCTACGTCGCGCCCAAGGAGTTGGCCGAGCTGACCTTCGACATGCTGGCCATCCCCAAGGACGCGCCGCACCCGGCCGAGGCGATGCAGTTCATCAACTTCCTACTGCAGCCCGACGTGATGGCGGCGATCACCAACCAGGTGCGCTACCCCAACGCCGTGCCGGCCAGCCTGCCGATGGTGAACGCCGACGTGCGGAACGACCCCAACGTGTTCCCTGACACCAGTTCCGCCCGCTTCTTCACCGTGAAGGCGCCGACCCAGGCGGCGGACCGGGCGCGGACGCGGATGTGGGCGCGGTTCAAGGCCGGGTCCTAGCTGGTTGGCGCCGGACCCAGGCAACGTTGATCCAGGCAACGTTAACGTAGAAGGGCTGACTATCCGCTATGGCCCGGCAACCGCACTGGACCGGCTGGACCTGAGCATCGCGGCCGGCGAGATGTTCGTGCTGCTGGGCGGCTCCGGGTCCGGCAAGACGACGCTGCTGCGGGCGCTGGGCGGATTCATCCAGCCCAGCGCCGGCCGCATCGTGCTGGGTGGGCAGGACATCACCCGGCTGCCGCCGCACCGGCGCCCGGTGAACACCACGTTCCAGTCCTATGCGCTGTTCCCGCACATGAACGTCGCCGACAACGTCGCCTTCGGCCTGCGCCGGCAAGGGATCGCGAAGGCGGAGGTCGCGTCGCGTGTATCGGCGCTGCTGGACCTGGTGCGCCTGGGAGAGTTCGCCGGGCGCCGCCCGGATGCGCTGTCCGGCGGCCAGCGGCAGCGCGTCGCCCTGGCCCGGGCGTTGGCGCCCCGCCCCCGCCTCCTGTTGCTCGACGAGCCGATGTCGGCGCTTGACCGCGGCCTGCGGGAACAGACAAGGCGGGAGTTGCTGCGGGTGCAGCGCGAAACCGGCACCACCTTCGTGCTGGTGACGCACGACCAGGACGAGGCCCTGGCAATGGCCACCCGCATCGGCCTGCTGCACGCGGGCCGGCTGGCGCAGGTTGGCACTCCGGCCGACATCTACGAACGCCCGGCCAGCCGCTACGTCGCGGCGTTCATGGGCGCGGCCAACATCCTGCCAGGGCGGGTGCGGGACGCCGGCCCGCCGGCGATGCTGGAACTGGACGGCATCGGCCCGGTGCAGGCCGCCGGCCCCGCGCCCTGCCCGGCCGGCGCCGCGGTCCACGTGGCGCTGCGCCCAGAGCGCCTACGGATTGGACCGGGCACCCCGGCAGGGGTGAACAGCGCCGCCGGCACGGTGGCCGACAGCGCCTACCGCGGAGACGCCATGGACCATGACGTCCGGCTGCCCGGTGGCGGCGCGCTGCTGGTGTCTCAATCCCTGGCCGACGGCGCAGGCGCGCTGCTGCCGCCCGGCAGCGCGGTAGTGGTATCATGGGCGCCGGACGCCTGCGTGATGCTGCCAGAATGATGACGGACAACCTCGAAGCCGCGAAAAGCCACTTCCTTCTTTCTCTCCCTCCGGGAGAGGGCCGGGGTGAGGGGGTCTTGGCTGCGGAGCGGAGCGCGCCCGCTCCAGCAGCGCCGCCGCCCTTGGGTCAGCAAGCACTGCGCCCAAAGACCCCCTCACCCCAACCCTCTCCCGCAGGGAGACGGAGCAGAGCCGTCCCTATCCCATGAACCGTCTCCTCGTTCTCCTGCCTATCTGGGCCTGGCTGCTCCTTTCCGTGGCGCTGCCCGTCCTGATCGTGGCACTGCTCTCGTTTTCCACCAGCGTCCCCGGCGTCCCGCCCTACACCCCGCTTGGCGTGTCCCCGGATACCGCCAACTACGCCACTCTGACCGAGGACCGGTTCTACCTCGACGCCGGGCTGAAAAGCTTGGCGGTCGCGGGCGTATCGTCGGTGGCGTGCCTGCTGCTGGGCTACCCGATGGCGCTCGCCATCGCCCGGGCGCCGGACCGTTGGCGGTCCGCCCTGCTGCTGCTGGTGATGCTGCCGTTCTGGACCGGCTTCCTGCTGCGCGTCACCGCCTGGATCGGGCTGCTGCGGGACGGAGGCTGGGTGGACCTGGTGCTGACCTCCCTGGGCCTGCCGGCGGCGCGGCTGCTTTACACGGATGCGGCGATGTATATTGGCATCACCTACGCCTACCTGCCTTTCATGATCCTGCCGCTGTATGCCCGCCTATCCCGCCGCGACCCGGCGCTGGAGGAGGCCGCGGCGGACCTCGGTGCAACGCCATGGGTGGCGTTCCTGACGGTGACGCTGCCGCAATCCCTGCCGGGCATCGCGGCCGGGCTGGCACTGGTGTTCATCCCGGCAGTGGGCGAATACGTCATCCCCGAGCTGCTGGGTGGCCCTGGCACCCAGACCATCGGCCGTGCCTTGTGGAACGAGTTCTTCAGCAACCGCGACTGGCCGATGGCCGCCACCGTAGCCAACGCGCTGCTGCTGGCGCTACTGGTGCCGATGGTGCTGCTGCGGGCACGGCAATGAGGGAGACGACCTGCCTCCACCCGGGGACACAACACCGCTGCCTTCCCCCTCTCCCTCCGGGAGAGGGTCGGGGTGAGGGGGTCTTCGCTGCGGAGCGGCAAACATCGCATGCCGAAGGGCGTCGGTCCCGTGATGACCGGGCGCCATGCCCGCCCGCCCCCTCACCCCAACCCTCTCCCGGAAGGAGAGGGAGCAGGCAGCACTCGCGCCATAGATCATGGACCTCTCGGCCGAACGACCCGGCGGCCAGCAGGACTCCATGAAGCGGGGCCGGTTCCTGACCGCGTGCCTGATTGCCGGCTACGCCTTCCTCTACATCCCCGTGCTGCTGCTGGTCGCAACCAGCTTCAACCCATCCCGCCTGACCACGGTGCTGAGCGGCTTTTCCCTGCGCTGGTATGCCGCGTTGTGGCAGGACGACAAGCTGATCGAGGCGGCTGGCCTATCCCTGCGCGTGGCGGCGCTATCGGCCACGGGCGCCACGGTGCTGGGCACCTTGGCCGGCCTTGTGCTGGCGCGGTTCGGGCGGTTTGCCGGGCGTGGCGCCTTCGCAGCATTGCTGTCGGCGCGGCTGGTGCTGCCGGACGTGCTGGTCGGCCTGTCCCTGCTGCTGCTGTTCGTGCAGATGGAACAGACGCTAGGCTGGCCCGAGGGCCGCGGAGCGCTGACCATCACCCTGGCCCACGTGTCCGTTAGCTTGTCCTACGTCGCCGTCGTGATCGAGGCGCGGCTGGCGGACGCCGGCACCGAGCTGGAGGATGCGGCCATGGACCTGGGCGCCTCGCCCTTGAAGGCATTCTTCCTGGTCACGCTGCCGCTGCTGGCCCCGGCGCTGCTGTCCGGCTGGCTGCTGGCGTTCACCTTGTCGCTGGACGACCTGGTGGTCGCGACCTTCGTGTCCGGGCCGGGGGCGACGACCTTGCCGATGGTGGTGTTCTCCGCCCTGCGCCTGGGCGTGACGCCGGAGCTGAACGCCTTGGCGACGGTGATCCTGCTGGTGGTGTCGCTGGCGCTAGGCGGAGCGTGGTGGATGCAGGGGCGAGTGGGCCGGGCTAGGTCCGGCCCCGTCTGAAGCGGTCATGATCCGAGTCTGGGTCCACCGCAGCCTCCCGCCAACCCATGCTCCAGAACGCGGTTTCAAGGCGGACGGCGGTGCTGAACGTCGCTTGCAGCGCCGCCGCACGCGCGTCGCCGCCGCGCTCTGCCCAGAGCCGGGCAAGCGTGGTCCGCGTCGTAGCGGCAGCCGCCTGATACTCCGGCCCGGCATAGGTTTTGATCCACGGCGCGTAAGGGTTGCCCGGCGCCGGCCGGACCGCAAGCTGCGTGCCGATATCAGCATATCCAAGCACGCAGGGCGCCAGCGCCGCATACAGGTCGAGGAGGTCGCCAGCCGCGCCGCAGTCCAGCACGAAGCGGGTGTAGGCGATGGTTTCGAGCGCCTCCGGCTCGGCGGCCATGCCGGCCTCGTCCAACCCCCATCCCGCGCAGAAGGAAACATGCAGCGGCAGCTCGCCCAGGATCGCGGCATACCCGTCGGAGGCCGCCCGCAAGTCCGCAAGGCGTTGCGCCTTGTAGCCGGCCAGGGCATAGGCGCGAGCGAACTGGATCAAGAACAGGTAGTCCTGCGTCAAGTATCGCCGGAAAGCCGGGGTGGGCAGCGTCCCGTCGCCGAGGCCGCACACAAAGGCGTGGCCGGTGAATTCCGTCCAAAGCGTCCCGGCGCCGTCGCGCAGGCTTTCGAATGGACCTGGTTCTGTCATGGCCTGACCCTCGCAGCGGTTCTGAGGCAAAACTTACCCTCTGGTCTCCTTCGGCACGCGGGCTGCGTCCGGCAAGGCGCCCGACGCGAGAATGGCGCAGGATTGCCGTCGCGATCATCATCCAACGCCATTGGCGAGGCCGGGTTTACGACGCCCATCCCGGCCTCCCCGGAATAGCCTCGCAACATCCTGCCGCAGTCAACTCGAACCGATCACCATCCGCTCTGATCCGTCGGTCGTCGCCCCGTCATCGCGAGCCGCTTGCAGCGTGGCGATGCCGGGACCGCAAGAGTGGCGCTCGCAGCCCTTGATTTGCTGCGTCGCTGCGCCGCTCGCGATGACGGACAGGGTGGGAGACGGCAGTTGGCCTCAGCCAGACGGCGCCAGCAGCGCAGCGCAAGAATATCGGCAGCCCGGAGGCTGACCGCTGCAGGACTACGCGCCAACCGAGCTCCGGGCATTGTTCCTGCAGGCAGGCCACGGCCCGGGGACCTGTGCCTGCCGCAGTCATGCTTCAGCGGAAGCCGAAGCCGGCGGACATGCCCGGCGCCGGGTATATGGGCGGGGGCGGAGCATAGTAGGCGCGGGGCGGCGCGGCGTAGTAGGCCGGCGGGGGGGTGTAATAGGCCGGAGGCGCATAGGCCCGCCGGTCCCGCTCGCGCAACTCGTGCTCGCGCCATTCGAGCTCGCGCGCCTCGTGTTCGCGCCAGCGCTGCTCGCGCCACTCATGGCGCTGCCAGCCGTCGTCGTAGCCGCCCTCCGCCCGGGCCGGGACGCTAGCGGCGATAACGCCGAACATCCCGATGACTGCTAGGGCTGCCGTTGCTGCACGCATGTTCATTTCCTGGTCCCGACATCGGCGGCCTTGCGCCGCCCGTGTGAATAAAGCAGCCGATTGCGGCGGAGGCTTGGCGGCCCTGTGATCATTTCGGGCCGGCCAGGCCGCGGCCGACCGCCGGGCGGCGCACCTGGCTGCCGCGCCTGCATCAGCGGCCCCTATCCCACCCGTTGTCCGAAGACGCCCGGCCTTTTGGTGGAAAGCCAAAAACACCGGGTAGCGGAGGAACAGGTCCAGGGCGTGCCGGCGCCTTAAAAGCTCTGCTTCACCCCAGTGACGATGGACCCGCGGAAGGAGGTGCCGCTTACGGCACGGCCCCGGTGCCCAGCGGCATCTTGGGCAGGATGGGCAATTCGAGAACGCCCAGCGTGTTGCTTCGGGGCAGATCAAGCACAAGGCATGAGCGTCGGCTCGAACCTGGCAGCCTCCTGCGCCGTCGAGGCTGCGCTAGGACGTGCCGCCGGCCGCGAAGCCGGAACAGGTGGCCGTGTTGCCGGCGTCACGCCCGCTGCACGTCGTAGAACTGTGGGAAGCCCATCCGCACGCCCCCCAGCCGCCGGGTCGCCGTCGCATCGTAATAGGCGCCCAACGGCAAGTAGGGCACGTCCACGAAAAACTGCCGCTGGATCTCGGCGCAGATGCGCTGTTGCGAGGCAAGGTCCGGCGCCTCGAACCACTCCGCCCGCAGCGCCTCCAGCCGCGGCGCGCTGGGCCAGCCGAACCAGGCGCCGTCCCCGTTGCCGCGCAGGCCAAGTTGGCTGGCCGGGTCGAAGTTGTTGGTGCCGTTCAGGTAGGTGAGGAACACGTTCCACCCGCCCTCGGCCGGCGGCTTGCGGCTGCTGCGCCGCTGCACCAGCGTGCCCCAGTCGGTGCTCACCAGGTCCACATTCAGGCCGCATTGCTGGAAGGCGTCCGCCATCACCAGCGCCATCGCGTGGGTGGCCGGGTAGTCGGTCGGGTCCAGGAAGACGACCTTCTCCCCGGCATAGCCGGCGGCGGCCAGGGCGCGGCGGACTGCCAGAAAGTCCCGCTTGCCCACCACGGCGCCGGTGCCGGCGTTGGTCGCCATCGGCGTGCCGGGGCTGAACACGCCGACGTGGTCCTTCCACAGCGCCCGCTCGTCGCCGGCCACGGCGCGCATCACCTCCGCCTGGTCCACCGCGCCCAGCAGCGCCCGGCGGATTGCAGGGTTGTCGAAGGGCGGGAACAGGTGGTTGAAGCGCAGGCAGCCCAGGCCGCCGCCGGGGTCCAGCACCTCGATGCGTATGCCGGGCTTGCGGCGCAGCATCCCTTGCAGGTCAGGCACCGGGTTTTGCCACCAGTCCACCTCGCCGTTGGCCAGCGCGCTCGCGGCGGTGCCGGCGTCGGGGATCACCTGCCATTCCACCCGGTCGAACCCGGCGCGCTTCGGCCCGGCGGTGAAGGTGGCCGGGCCATTTGGGCGCGGAACGTAGGCGCCGAACCGCTCATAGGCCACCAGCGACCCCGGCACGCGGTCCCCGGGCAGGAACCGGTAGGGGCCGCTGCCGACCATCTCGGTGACCTGGGTGTTGGCGTCCGTGCGGGCCAGGCGCTCTGGCATGATGCAGGGCATGGAGGTGCCAGTCTTGCCCAAGGCCGCGGGCAGCAGCGGGAACGGCCGCTTGAGCCGGAACTGGATCGTGCGGTCATCGGCGGCGGACAACTCGTCGGTCGCCTCCATAAGCGCGCGGCCGAAGGCGTCACGCGCGGCGAAGCGCCTGATGCTCGGCACGGCGTCCTGCGCCCGCACCGGCTCCCCGTCATGGAAGCGCAGGCCGTCGCGCAGGGTCAGGCGCCACAGCTTGCCATCCGCCTCCATCGTATGCCCGGCGACCATCTGCGGCCGCACCTGGAATGCGGCATCCTGGCCATACAGGGTGTCGAACACCAGGTAGCCATGGTTGCGGGTTACGGTGGCTGTAGTCCAGATCGGGTCCAGCACCGCCACATCGCCTTCGGGGATGAAGCGCATGGTGCGGGCGGGCTGGGCGATGGCGGGGCGCGCCAGGGCGGCAAGGCCGGTGGCCATCAGGTCGCGTCGTCGAAGGGCCATGCCGCTCTCCTGGGTGCGTGGGCGCGCCGGCGGTGGCCGTGCCGGGCTGCGAGCTTCTGGCCACGGCTGGCGCCAGTGCACCCGCATCCGTCCATGTTATCCGCCGGCATGCGAAAGCCTAGACCGAGACAAGGATGATACGGCCGACGCAATCCTTCCGTCGAGCGCGGCCGGGAACGCTGCCCGGCGCCTACTTCCTTGTTCGCGGCAGAGGTTAGGTCAGATAGCTGTGGACGATGCCGATCAACTCCTCGGCGGCACGCGAGGCGTCGTCCTTGCTGGCGGCCTGGACGACCTTTTCGCGGATGTGGTCCTCGATCACCTCGGCGATGAAGCCGTCCATGGCGCCCCGGCAGGCCGTCGCCTGTTGCAGCAGCTTGGCGCTGGACGCGTCCTGTTCGGTGATGGCGCGCTGCAGGGCGTCTAGCTGACCGCGGATGCGACTAAGTCGCTTTACCAGCTTAGTTTTTTCTGCATCGGCTGGAATTTTGGGGGTTGCGTCCATACCCCAGGGAGTATACTTGGCCGCTGTCCTGGACGCGAGGCTTTTGTCTGCACGCTCAGGGCAAGCCTGCCCCGGCGCTTTGCCGGACCCGCAACAACCATCAAGGGACCTCATGACCGCACGATCCCCCAGTCAGTCTATCGAGGGCGACAGTAGGCGCACGCCTGCTGCCACGCCCTTCCAGGACTGCATCCGCGCTCGGGTGAGCATGTTCCCGCCGAAGTGTCCGCGCTCCTGACGCGCTGACGCCTGGGCGGCCAGGCCCTCCCGAGCTCCAGCCAACGCTTGAGCACAAGGAGGCAGCCGATGGCCGCCCGTCTCGACTTGATCCACCTCCGCCGGCACGCGCTGCCGGCGCATTTCCTCGCCAGCTTCGGCCGTGTCGCAGTGCGGCATGCCGCGCTTTGCCACGTGCCGGACGCCTCCGACCGCCCGCGCCTGTCCGCGGCGTGGCGTCTGGACGGCGCCGGACGCCTGGCCTGCACCTGGTCCGTGGACACGGACGATCCCGCGTAGCCTTGCAGCCTGACCCCGGGCGGCCCCGCACAGGGCCGCCCCGCCGCACGCACGACCTGCCCATCCGCTCCGAGGACCGCCATGCCCGAACAGATCCTGCCCCAACTGCCCGTCAAGCCCGCTGCCACCCTGGCCCCCTCCGGAATGGAGGGCGCCGCCCTGGACAGCGCCCATGTGGGCGACATCCGCGGCGCGCTCGGCACCATACGCCAGGGCGATACCGGCTCCCGGCTGACGTTGGGCGCCAAGCTCAAGACCTTCGCCGCCATCATGGGACCCGGGCTGATTGTCATGGTGGGCGACAACGACGCAGGCGCCTTCGGCACCTACACCCAGGCCGGGCAGAACTACGGCACGTCCCTGCTGTGGACGCTGCTGCTGCTGGTGCCGGTGCTGTATGTGAACCAGGAGATGGTGCTGCGCCTGGGCGCGGTGGCCGGCGTCGGCCATGCCCGCCTCATCCTGGAACGGTTCGGCAAGTTCTGGGGCGCCTTCAGCGTCGTGGACCTGTTCATCCTGAACGGCCTGACCATCGTTACCGAGTTCATCGGCGTGAGCCTCGGGCTCGACTACCTCGGCCTGCCCAAGCTGTGGGGCGTGCTGGCGGCGGCGGTCGTCACCATGGCGGCGGCGGCCACCGGTGACTTCCGGCGGTTCGAACGGTTCTCGCTGCTGCTGTGCTTCGGCAGCCTGCTGCTGGTGCCGGTGTTCGTGGCCATCCACCCGCCGCTGGGCCAAGTCGCGCGTGACTTCGTGCTGCCGCAACTGCCCGGCGCCGGCAAGCTGTCCGACGTGCTGCTGCTGATCATCGCCATCGTCGGCACCACGGTCGCGCCCTGGCAGCTATTTTTTCAGCAGAGCTACGTGATCGATAAGCGCATCACCCCGCAGTTCATGTCCTACGAGAAGGCGGACCTGTGGATCGGCATCGTGTTCGTGGTGGTCGGCGCCGTCGCCATGATGTCGTTCTGCGCCGCCGCGTTCGACGGGCGGCCGGAGGCGGGCAACTTTACCGACGCCGGCGGGGTCGCGGCGGGGCTGGCGCAGTATGCCGGGCGGTGGCCGGCGGCACTGTTCGCGGTCGCCCTGATCGACGCCAGCATCATCGGGGCGTCCGCGGTGTCGCTTGCCACGGCCTATGCGCTTGGCGACGTGCTGGCGCTCAAGCACTCGCTGCACCGCAAGGCATCGGACGCGAAGGGGTTCTACCTGGTTTACTGCGGCCTGATCGCGGCGGCGGCCATCCTGGTCCTGATCCCTGGCGCTCCCCTGGGCCTGATTACCGAGGGGGTGCAGACCCTGGCCGGCGTGCTGCTGCCGTCTGCCACGGTGTTCCTGCTGCTGCTGTGCAACGACCGGGCGGTGCTGGGGCCGTGGGTCAACGGGCGTTGGACCAACCTGTTCACCGGGTCGGTCATCGCCGTCCTGGTCCTGCTGTCGGTCGTGCTGACCGCCTCCGTGCTGTATCCGGATATCACGGGAGGGACGATCCTGTGGGTGCTGGGCGCGGGCTTGGTGGTGGCGCTGGCGGCGGTCGGGGGTACGTTGGCCTTCGCCGGGCGTGAGCCTGTGATGCCCGTGCCAGACCGTGCGCTGCGGCCGGGCTGGCGGATGCCGCCGCTGCAGCAGCTTGAACCGAACCGGATCACCGGCGCCACCCGGGTCTGGATGCTGGTGCTGCGCGGCTACCTGCTCGTGGCGGTTGGCATGGTGTTGTTCCGCATCTTCCAGCTCGCGCTGGGCTGAGGCGACGCCCCCGCCGGTCCGGCGTTGCACGCCTGATCATTCACACAGGCCGAGTCAGGCCCATAACCGAGGACAATTTCCCTGAAAGGGCGTACTCCATGAGCGAGACGACGCAGAGGGCGACCAATTGGATGCGGCGTGGCCGCCATATCGAAGACCTGAGCGACGCCGAGATCTTGGCGCTGGCCATCAGCAACGAGGAGCAGGCGAGCCAGGCCTACACCGGGTTCGCCGAGACGTTGCGCGCCGATTACCCCGACACGGCCCGCATGTTCACCGAGATGGCGCAGGAGGAAACTGGCCACCGCCACCAGTTGATCGAGTTGTTCAAGAAGAAGTTCGGCGAGACCATCCCGAACATTGATCCTGCCGAGGTGCGTGGCCTGCTGCAGGAGCGCCCGTCAGGCTTGGCGAAGTTCCAGGGACCGGAAGGGATGCGCCGCCAGGCCCGGCAGATGGAAGCCAACGCCAGCCGCTTCTATCACCAGGCTGCCAGCCGCACCCTGGATGTGACGATCCGCAACGTGCTCGGCGACCTCGCCGTGGCCGAGGCTGCCCACGAGCGGACGGCCGACGAGATTGACGAGACTACGCCGCCGACCGAGGGCCGGGTCAAGGAGGACGACGACGCCCGCCGCCGCTTCGTGCTGCAGATCATCCAGCCCGGCCTGGTCGGGCTG
>CAXTCI010000107.1:0-17213 GCA_964242325.1 uncultured Acetobacteraceae bacterium | reverse complement strand
CCGGCATGTTCGAGCAGTTCAGCCGCGCGGTGGTGCCGCAACTGCAGAAGCGCGGGGTATTCCGGACGGAGTACAGTGGCCGGACGTTGCGGGAGAACTTGCGGTCGTGAGTCCAGGACCCCGGCATGTATGCACTGGCTTAGACTAGATACGGTACGCTGGCCTGACCAGCCATCGTTGACGGACCGTTTGAAACCGGGTCGCCATGGCTGCGGTCCATCATTGGTAGTCATCGGACATAATCGCTGACGTCGTAATGTCAAACAGGCTACGATTCTCCCATGACAGAGCCTATGCCGGAAGCGCCTACGCGAGCGGACCTAGCAGCTCAGGCGTGGGCCGAGGTCTGCGAGCTTCTGGACCTCCAGCTGTGTCCTCTCGGAGTGCGCGCGATTGACGCCTTGTCCCCAATGCTCGGCGACGTGGTGGTTGACGTCGGTTGCGGCGCTGGGCAGTCCACCCTGCAGCTGGCCGAACGGGTCGGCCCTGACGGGCGCGTCATTGGGATAGACATCGCACGCCTCCTCCTCGATTTGGCCAGTTGTCGAGCCGATGGGCTTCCGCAGGTGAGCTTCCTCCAAGCCGATGCCCAGAGCATCGACCTTCCCAGTCAGAGCGTAGATGGCATCTACTCACGGTTTGGCGTGATGCAGTTTGCCAATCCGCTTGCCGCTTTCTCCAACTTTCGACGGGTCTTGAAGCCGTCAGGGAGGTTGGCATTCGTTTGTTGGCGCGCCCTGGAAGACAACGAGTTAGACCTTCTGCCTCTCCAGGCCACCGGCCTGGAGGCGATGGCCGACCCGGCGCCATTCAGTCTCTCGGACGCTGGATTCCTACGCATGACTCTCCAAGCAGCAGGCTTCGAAGACGTGACAGTTCAAGCCAACGATGAGCGAGTGTCGAGCGGTAGCCTTGAAGCCATGGCTACGGTGCTCCTCAGAGTGGGGCCGCTGGGCAGGACTCTCCGGGAGAACCCCGATCTGCGCACAAACGCAGAGCCCCGTTTGCGGGCCGCGCTCGCTAATTGCGAAGAGCAGGGTGCGGTTGCCCTTCGGGCTGCGACATGGATCGTCACGGCTCGTCCGGCCGTTCGTGCGTCGGCTTGATGTTGATAACGGACAGCCAGGCCTAGGCGGATTTCAAACCGACCCACTATCAAGCATCGCCTTCGCAAGCCGCGCTTGCGGCGCGACAAGCCAGGGGTGGCAAGCGCGGTCCCCTCGGCACTGGACTGCCGCGTCGCAAGCGCCCCTCGACATGACGGAGGCACCTTGGGCAGACGATGGTCGGGCTAGGTTGGCGCCCATCACACATGGCACAGGCTTTGCACACTTTCAGGCATCGAACCCGCTCCGGGTTCCCTTAGGGAGTTCTGGCATGGCCCCCACCCTTCGACGCATAATCATGGCTGGGTTCGCCGCCGGCGCCCTTGCCACGGCGCTGGCCGGCCCCGCACGGGCGGAAACGTCGGGTCCGGTGACGGACGACGTCGGCGTGGTCAAGATCGCCAAGGGCCAGCCCATCCTGATCGGCGCCCTGCTGGTGCTGTCGGGTCCGGATCTCTCGCTCGGGGTCGATGCGTCCCGTGGGGCGGAGATCGCGTTCGACGACCATAAGAACATGCTGGTCGGCCACCCGATCAAATATCTGCCGGAGGACGGCCAGTGCAGCGTGGAGGGCGGCCAGACCGGCGCCACGCGGCTTGCGGCCAACAAGCAGATCGTGGGCGTGATCGGCACGGCGTGCTCCTCCGAGTCACGCGGCGGTTCGCCCATCCTCTGGAATGCCGGCATGCCGCAGGCGGTGACCAGCGCCACCGCTCCCGCACTGACCGCCGCCGACCGGCCGGTGGGCCTGCAAGGCATTGTGCGGTTCGTTTACAACGACATCAACGGTGCCGCCGCGGCCGTGAGATACGCGAAAAGCGTCCACGCCACCAAGGTCGCGACGATGCACGACGGCAGCCTTTATGCCGAAGAACTGGTCAACGCCTTCGCCAAGCAGTTCAAGGACGCCGGCGGCACCATCGTCGCAGCGGAGGCGATCTCCCCCTCTGACACCGACCTGCGCCCCGTGCTGACGCGGATCGGCACTGCAAGGCCCGAACTGCTGTTTGCACCGATCTTCACCGGCGCCTCCGCTTATCTCGTGCGGCAGGTGAAGGAGGTGCCGACGCTTGCCAGCACCCCCGTGCTCGGCACGGACGCCGTGCTCGCCCCGGCCTTCCTTGAGGCGGCCGGGGATGCGGCGGTCGGCTATCGGCTGACTGGCATCGATAACGATCCGAAGCTCATGAGCCCGCGTTACGGCGACTTCCTGGCGAAGTACAAGGCAAAGTTCGGCGAGGACCCGATCGGCGGCTTCCACGCCAATGGATATGACGCGGCCTTGGCGATGATGGGCGCGATCGAGAAGGTCGCCAAGACCGACGCCGCCGGCGACACATACATCGGCCGCAAGGCATTGCGCGACGCCCTGATGCAGACCCGGGACCTCGACGGCATCACCGGCAAGCTGACCTGCGATAAGAACGGCGACTGCGGCTCCTCGAACTTCGCAGTCTTCGAGTATGCCAGCGGCGACCCCACCACCTTTAAGCTCGGCGCGAACCCGAAGAAGGTCTTCCCGTAGTGTCGTTCGCCACGCCGCAGGCCGGCCTGGTTGGGGACTGGATGCGGCGGGCGACCGCGGTCGATTGGTTCCTGCTCGCGCTGCGCGTGCTGGTCGTGGCGGTGGTCGGGACGGGGTTCATCGCCGGGCTGCTGCACCCGCGCTACAACCGGGCGGAGTGGTTCTCCTTCCTGGCGTTCGGGCTGACGATTGGGGCGATCTATGCGCTGATCGCGCTCGGCTACACCATGGTTTACGGCATCCTGCGCATGGTCAACTTCGCCCATGGCGACGGGTTCATGTTCGGTTGCTACGCGGCCTGTTTCTCGCTGGTCGCCTGCAACCGCGCCGGCATCCTCGGACCTGACCCGGCGCTTAGCTTCGTCATTGCCACGGTCGTGTGCATCGCCGTCTCAGCCGGGGTTGCCGTGCTGGTGGAGCGCATCGCCTATCGCCCGTTTCGGCGCGGGCGCTCGCTGGCGCCGCTGATCAGCACGCTAGGGGTGTCGTTCGTGCTGGAGTACTCGGCGCGCGGGATGTTTGGCGCGCAGAACAAGTCGTTCCCCGCCATGCCGTCGGTGGATGGGATCGTCGAGGTCGCCGGGTTCATGGTGCCGCGGGCGCAGATCGTCGTGGTCGTCACGGCGGTGTTGACAATGGTGGTGCTGACCCTGATCGTCATGCGGTCCCGCATCGGCACGGCCATGCGCGCGGTCGCCGAGGATAAGGACGCGGCGACGTTGATGGGCATCAACGTGGACCGGGTGATCGTGTTCACCTTCGCGCTCGGTGGCGCGCTCGCGGGGATTGCCGGGCTGCTCTATGGCCTGGTGTTCAAGCAGGTCTCCTTCTTCATGGGCTTCTTCCTAGGCGTGAAAGGGTTCGGCGCGGCGGTGCTCGGTGGCATCGGCAACATCCCCGGCGCCATGCTCGGCGGCTATGCGCTGGGCCTGGTCGAGAGCCTGGGGCCGGCCGGGTTCCTGGAGGGGCTTGGGGTCAGCTCGCCGTATCAGCTCCGGGACGGCATCGCCTACACCATGCTGGTCATGGTGCTGATCTTCCGCCCCCGCGGCCTGCTGGGCGAGCGGCTGTCCACAGCGCGGGCCTGACCGATGGCGGGAGAGCTGGTCCATCCGCAGGTCGTTGCCCCCCGTGCAGCCACGCTGCCGGCCGGGCTGCGCCTGGCGAGCACCGTCACCTTGTCCATCACCGCCTGTTGCGCCTTCACCGTCCTCGTCGGGCTGTTCGGTCAGTTCAGCAATCTCGCGCTGGTGGTGGGCGTGCTGGACATCGGGCATGCCCTGCTGCTGTCGGTGGCGTTCGGCGGCGGGGCAGTGCTAGCCCGACGCCGTCCGTCGGCGGCGTCGGTGGCCGCGGCGGCGGTTGCGGGAGCGGTCGCGGGTGGGTTGCTGGTCAGCCTGGCCGCCATCGCCGGTGCCGCGAACCTGCGCTGGATGCTGGTCTCCCTGACTCCGGTCACGTTGAAGCGGCTCGGCTTCGGCTTGGCCGATCCACAAGCGGCACTAGTCCTGGCTGCCGCCGGGGCTGCCGCCGCGGCGCTCGGGGCGGCGCTGGTGTTGTGCGACCGGTTGACCCGGCGGGTCCTGCTCGGAGCGCTCGGCGGCGTGGTGGTGGCCGGGCTGCTGCGCGAGCTGATCCGCAGCATCCTGGGCGGGGTTGGCGGCGTCGAGGATTGGGCATTCACCTATGACGGCGTGCTGCCTGCGGGCGCTGCCGCGGCGGCGGGCATTGGCGCCCTGCTGGCAGCCCGCCCGGGCGCCGGCGCGTTCGCCCGCTTGCCGGCCCGGGTCAGGCTGGCGGTCCGGCTGCTGGGTTTCGTGGTGATCCTAGCCCTGCCGGCGCTGACCAACGACTTCGTCGCCCAGGTGATGATGCTGGTCTGCCTCTACACGCTGATGGGGTTCGGCCTGAACATCGAGCTGGGGCTGGCCGGCCTGGTTGATCTCGGCTTCGTCGCCTTCTTCGCCGTGGGTGCCTACACCGTGGCGCTGCTCACGGCGGACCCCACCGGCGCGGGCGGCCACCTGCCTTTCTTCGCGGCGCTGCCGTTCGCGATCCTGGCCGCGTCCGGCGCCGGGTTCTTGTTCGGCCTGCCGGTGCTGAAGGTGCGCGGCGACTACCTGGCGATCGCGACGCTGGGCCTGGGAGAAATCATCCGCGTGCTGGTGTTGTCGGACATGCTGAAGCCGCTGCTGGGCGGGGCGCAGGGCATCGTCAACGTGCCGAAGCCGTCGCTGTTCGGCGCGGTGCTCAGCTCGCCGACGCAGCTCTTCTACATGACGGCCTGCCTAACCGCCGCGGCCGGTTACATCGCCTGGCGCGTGCAGCATTCGGGCCTTGGCCGCCGCTGGCTCGCCGTGCGGGAGGACGAGGACGTGGCCCAGGCCCTGGGCATCGCCCTCGTCCGGGTGAAGCTGTCGGCCTACACGATGGGCGCCGCGTTTGCCGGGCTGGCGGGCGGCATCTTCGCTGGCATGGTTGGCTCGGTGTTCCCGCAGAGCTTTCAGTTGCTGGTCTCGGTCAACGTGCTGGCGATCCTGGTGGTGGGCGGCATCGGCAGCCTGCCCGGTGTGGTAATCGGTGCCGCGGCCCTGATTGGTGCCCCCGAGGTGCTGCGCGACCTCGGGGAATATCGTTACTTGATCTATGGCCTCGTCATCATCGCCGTCGTCCGGCTCAAGCCCGAGGGCCTCAGCCCGAAGGCGGTCCTGCAGCGGGAGGCGGCATGACGCTGCTGTCTGCCAAGGGCGTCAGCAAGCGCTTCGGCGGGCTGCTGGCGATCAGCGGCGTCAACCTGTCAGTGCCGAAAGGCGCCATCCACAGCGTGATCGGCCCGAACGGCGCCGGCAAGACCACCTTGTTCAACTGCCTCACCTCGTTCGTGCATCCCAGCGCGGGGGAAATCCATCTGGACGGCGTGCGCATTGACGGCCTGCGGCCCGACGTGGTGGCCAAGCACGGTGTCGCCCGCACCTACCAGAACATCCGGCTGTTCCCCGACCTGACGGCGATCGAGAACGTCATGGTCGGCGTGGACGCCAAGCGGCCGGAGTCCCTGCTCGGCGCGTTGCTCGCCACCCCGGCGCACCGCCGGGCCGTGCGGGACACCACGGAACGGGCACGGGTGCTGCTGGGCGCGGTGGGGTTGGCTGGGCGCGGCGACCGGATGGCCCGGCATTTACCCTACGGCGACCAGCGCCGGCTGGAGATCGCCCGCGCCATGGCGATCGAGCCCGTCCTGCTGCTGCTCGACGAGCCCGCCGCGGGAATGAACCCGGTCGAGAGCCACGCCATGCTTGAGCTGATCCGCACGCTGCGCGACCGGCACGGCCTGACGATCCTGCTGATCGAGCACCAGATGCGCGTCGTCATGGGCATCTCCGAGCGCATCAGCGTGCTGGACCACGGCGTCTGCATCGCCGAGGGCACGCCAGCCGAAATCCGCGAAGACCCCACGGTGATTGCCGCCTACCTCGGGGCGCGGGCGGCCCGGCATGGCATGGACGCGCTGGCAGACCACGCGTGAGCGCCCTTGCCGTATCCAACCTGCACGTCAGCTACGGCAATATCCGGGCGCTGCGGGGCGTGTCGCTGGCCGTGGCCGCCGGCACGATCTGCGCCGTCGTCGGGGCGAACGGCGCCGGCAAGACCACCGCGCTGAACGCGATCTGCGGCCTGCGTACGCTGAGCGCCGGCCGTGTGGTGCTGGACGGGCAGGACGTGACGGACGTGCCGCCGCATGACCTGGTGCCGCTCGGCCTGGTGCAGGTGCCGGAGGGGCGGCGCGTGTTCTCCCGCCTCACGGTGCAGGAGAACCTGGGCATGGGCGCGTTCCGGCGGCGTGCCCCGCGGAGCGAGCTGGCGGCGGAGCTGGACCGGGTGCTGGAGCTGTTCCCGCGGCTGCGCGAGCGGTTGAAGCAGTTGGCCGGCACCTTGTCGGGCGGCGAGCAGCAGATGCTTGCGATGGGCCGGGCGCTGATGTCGCGCCCGCGCACGCTGCTGATGGACGAGCCGAGCATGGGCCTGGCGCCGCAGGTCGTGGACCAGGTGTTCGAGACGATCGTCGCGATCAACAAGGGTGGCGTCACGGTGCTGCTGGTGGAGCAGAACGCCTTCATGGCGCTGGAGATCGCCGACACGGCCTACGTGCTGCAATCGGGTGAGGTCGTGTTGGCGGGACCGGGGGCGGAACTGCTCAACAGCGATGCAGTGCGGGAGGCTTACCTGGGATGACGGCTTCACTACGGGAATGGATGATTAATGGCTGACCCGTTCCACCTCGCCTGGTTCCTCCAGGGGTCGAGCATCCAGGCCTGGGGCGAGCCGTGGACCGGCAACATCAGCCAGGAGTGGATGTCGGCTGAGATGTTCCTGGACCTGGCCCGGTCCATCGAGCGCGCCTGCTTCGATTACCTGCTGATCGAGGATTCTATCTATATCGGGCAGAACTGGCAGAACTCGCGGGACATCTTCCTGAAGAATGGCATGTCCGTGCCGCGGCAGGAACCTACGGTTGTTGCCTCGCTGATGATGGCGGCGACGTCGCGCCTTGGGATCGTGCCGACGTTGTCCACCTTTGCCTACCATCCTTACCTCACCGCCCGCATCGTGGGCACGCTGGATCAGGTGTCGGGCGGCCGGGCCGGATGGAACATGGTTACCGGCAGCTCCGACTTTTCCGGGCAGAACTTCGGGCTGGACCGCCTGCCGGAGCACGATACGCGCTACGACATGGCCGCCGAGTATATCGACGTCGTCACCAAGCTGTGGGACTCGTGGGAGCCCGGCGCCATCCGCGCCGATCACGCGAGCGGCGTGCTGATCGACCCGGCCAAGGTCCACACCATCGACCACAAGGGCGAATACTACGCCAGCCGCGGCCCGTTGAACTCCGGGCCGTGCCCGCAGGGGCGTCCGGTCATCGCGCAGGCTGGCGGCTCGGCAAAGGGCCGGGCAATCGCCGCGCAGTACGCCGACACGGTCGTGGCGCACCCGAAGGGCGTGGAGGCCATGCGGGACTATCGCCGGGACGTGCGCAGCCGCATGGCGGAGGCCGGGCGCAACCCGGACCATTGCAAGGTGCTGTTCATGGCGACTCCGGTGCTGGCCAACACCGATGAGGAAGCCCGGGCGCGCGGCGCCTTACGGAGCGTTGCCACGGACGATGGGGTCCGGCGACGCCTGGCGCAGATGGGGTGGACCACCAACATTGATTTCTCTGGCTATGATCTGGACGCGCCGGTGGGTGAGCTGACGACGAACGGCCATCAATCCAGCCTGGCCAACTTCCTGAAGAAGGCGGGCGGGCGCACGTTGCGAGAGGCGATTATCGCCTACACCAGCCACGGCGGCAGCGTGGACCTCGTGGGCACGCCGGACACGGTGGCGGCGCAGATGGACGAGGCGATGCAGGAAGTGGGCGGCGACGGCTTCTTGCTGGTCCTGCCGGACGTCAGCCGCAAGACGGTCGCCGAGGTGACGGATGGGCTGGTGCCGGCACTGCAGCGGCGCGGCCTGGTGCGGCGCAGCTACAGCCACGCGCATTTCCGGGATAACCTGTTGGAGTTCTGAGATTTAGGAGGGTGGGTGCGCGGACTGTCGGCATGTCGCAGGAAGGTGGCTTGTGGCATTGCAGGGTGGACTGACGTAAGAAGCTTGCCTCTGACCTGACCCTGGAAATCCAGCTTGCCCGTTAAATTGAACCACGACCGCCGCCGCCACATCCCGCGGCGGAAGCACAGGGTCACCAACTCGGCCGCCTGGGACGCGGCCCTGCGCCAGCGTGGGAGCCTCATGATGTGGTTCACAGGCAATGGCTGGTTCAAGCAGGTGATTGGAGACAGGCTGCGTTTGCGCACGGATGACTGTCTCGCGACGACGATGGAAGGGGCCGTCTATGCGCTCAACCGTATGTTGGAGATGGGACACCCGAACTACGTCTGCGAACTTGTCCGATAGAAGGGTTCGTGCTGCGACGGATCCGTGTAGCCCGCATAGAACCGCCGGGTGTGCGGCAGCAGTGCCTTCGAAAGCTGCCGGCGCTGCACCTTGTCGTCGGAAAGGGCGCGGGCCAGGTCCGCGTGCAACTCCTGCAACGCCGCGGCCTGGTCCACCTTGGTAAAGAACCCATTGGCGTAGCTCGCTTAACCTGCGTACGTGATATGTCGCACGCCCCCGGTCTTGGCCCGCTGGATCACGGCGTCGAGGATCGGTGTCAACTCGTCGAGGTAGGGGCAGCTCGGCATGGTCCAGTGCGGTCCGACCGGCACGGCCATGCATCCGGCGTCAACGGTTCGGAACATAGACGCTGGTGAACCCGTTCCGGTTGGGCATCTGCACCTTCGGCAGGGTGGCGGCATCCAGCACGGTGCCGTCGGGCACGATGCCATTCAGCTGCAGAAGGTAGGCGGTCACGGCATAGACTTGGTCTGCCGTCAGGGATTGCGGCGCGTTGAAGGGCATCGCACGCCGGATGTAGTCGAACAGCGTCGTCGCATAGGGCCAGTAGCTGCCCACCGTCTGCACCGCGCCAGGGGTCGCGAGCGTGCCGCGCCCGCCGACCAGCCGCAGCGCCGAGATGACCGGCTTCTCGCCCCGCTCGCCATGGCAGGCCGCGCAGGTGCTGGCAAACAGCGCCGCCCCTTGCTCCACGCTGCCCTGGCCCGGCGGCAGCCCGGCGCCATCCGCGCGCACGTCGATGTCCTCGGAGCCAAGCTCCTGCGGCGTCGCCTGGCGGCCGAAACCGAAATGCTGAGGCTCCGCTGCGGCAGGGCCCGCAAGGACGGCGAAGGCGGCCAGCAGGATGGCGTTACACCGCAAGTGACGTCTCTCCGCCCGGCGCGATGCGCCAGGTGTTGATCGCATTGTAATGATACATGAAGTTTAGACCACGCTCGGCTACCAGGCTTGCGCGCGTGGGTTGGACGGCGCCGGTCTCGTCCGTCGCGCGGCTCTGCAGCGCAGCCGGGCCGCCGTTCCAGGTCCAGGGCAGCCGGAACCGGGTCAGGCACTTCGGCATGACCGGGTCCTGCAGCGCCGCGTCCTGCCAGGTGGCCCCCTCATCCGTCGAGACCTCGACCCGCGTGATGCGGCCGCGCCCGGACCAGGCCAACCCGCTGACCTCGTAGAATCCCGGCTGGCTCGGGCCGCGCCCCGGCGAGGGCCGGGTGATTACGGACTTCACCTCCATGACGAAATTGAACTGCTTGGCAGTCCCATCAGGGAGCAGGCTGGTATACTTAGACGTCTCCTCGCGCGTCTCGAACGGCTGGTCGCCGAGCTTCAGGCGATGCAGCCACTTCACGTTCATGTTGCCCTCGTAGCCCGGCAGCAGCAGGCGCAGCGGATAGCCGTTCTCCGGCCGCAGGTGCTCCCCGTTCTGCGCATAGGCCAGGATGGCGTCATCCAACGCCTTCTCGATCGGCACCGAGCGGCTCATTGCGGCGGCGTCGGCTCCCTCCGCAAGCAGCCACGCGGCCCCGGGCTTCACTCCGGCTTCGGCCAGGACGTCCGCAAGCCGCACGCCGGTCCATTCCGCGCAGCTTACCTGCCCGTGGGTGTCCTGCACGGTCCAGTGCGCATCGATCTTCGCGGTGTTGTAGAACGGGGTGTTGCCCGAGCATTCCAGGAAGTGCAGCCGGGACACAGAGGGAAAGCGGGCCAGGTCGTCCATGCCGAAGCTGAGCGGGCGGTCCACCAACCCGTGCACCAGCAGCCTGTGGCGGCCCGGATCGATCGCCGGGGTGCCGGCGTGGCTGCGGACGTGGTGCAGGCCGTTCGGCGTGATGATGCCAACCAGGTCCTGCAGCGGCGCTTGCGCGGATGCGGTGGTCATGAAGGGTGACTTGTCCCGCACGCGGCGCACCACCGAGCGTTCGAACGGCGAAGGGCTGCCATAGGGCGTGTCGTCCGCCGCAGCGCCTTGCCTGGTCATCCAGGGCGGCGGCGTCAGGGCTGGTTCTGCCGCAGCGGTGCTGGCGCCCGATGCTGCGGACGCGCCGGCCAAGGTCAAGCCCACCTGCTGCAGCATGCGCCGCCGCCGCATACCTGCGGTCCCATGGTCCGACATGACCGTTCTCCCCGGGTAATACCGGCGGCCATCACCCTGGCCGCGGCTACCCCGCATCTTCGCGCCACATGTGCTGGGAATGTATGCATGAAATCCAGCGATGGAAAGGCAGGGCCGCAACCGGCAACGGCGGGGCCCGTCTCCGTCCGGGCTGCCTGACCGTCGCGCTCTATGGGGCAGCGCCGCCCCATCCCGATCTGTGTTGGGTGGACGGCCCCGTGGCATCTTGTGCCAAGATTTGGCTGTCAGCATCCGAACCTGAGGGACCGTCCGCATGAACCTCAAGCGCGGTGGCCTCACCACGTCCAAGGCCGTGCTCACCTGGCATGGATTGGGCTAGGACGAAGGCCGTCCTGCGCGGCGTTCTTGCATGGATCCTGCCGGTGGCGCCTCAGCCAGGGGCAATGCAGGAGGTTTGTTCATTCCCTGGTCTTTGGATGTCCGTCTTGCCTTTCAAGCTGAACCAACGCCGCCGCCATCACATTCCCAGGCAGACGCACAAGCTCATGAACTGGCGCGCGTATGACGCCAGATTGCGCCAACGCGGCAGCCTGACGGTGTGGTTGTGCGTCCAGCGAAGGCTGCATGTTTGGCAGGAGACAAACCTGTCGGGGTAGAAGTCAAAGCCCCGTAGTTTGGACATTGGAGGAGGTGGGAACAGAACCTTCGAAGCCTATCGAAGGTCTCCGCAGGGGAGGTTACAAGTTACATGCCAGTAACAGCAGTGAACGCGTTGTGGCCTCGAAAAGCAGTATTCCCGAGGGGCGAGCCTGGATGAAGGCAGCATGAGCAGCCGAAGACTGACCGATACGGCTGTTCACCTCGGCGGGGTGGAAGCGGCGGCACGGTGACAAGGACATGCCAAGCAACTGGAGAAGCCCGCTCGCCCCGGCGAGAAACCGCCGGAGCAAGGTAGGGCGTATAACCGGCAAGCCTTCGAGGCTATTGAGGCACAAGGCGTAGGGGCTCTGCCTGAAAGCGTCCGGCAAGAAAGGCGTTCTCAAGGCGGTGTTATTAGCCCCGCGTTGGCGAACCTATTCCTGCGTTACGCCTTCGACATGTGAATGACGCGGACCTTTCCCGCTATCCCGTTCGAAAGATACGCGGACGATTATATCTGCCATTGTCATGGCGAAGAAGAAGCGCGAGCACTATGGGAAGCCCTGGATGCCCAATTCGCGGCCTGCGGGCTGGTTCTGCACCCGCAGAAGACGAAACTCGCCTACTGCAAGGACATCAACCGGCGTGGCGACTTTCCGGTCCAGTCGTTCGATTTTGTTGGCCACACGTTCCGGCCAAGAAAGGTGATTTGGCGCGGCGGTCGATACGGCGTCTCGTTCCCGCCCGCGGCCAGTCAGGATGCGCTGAAGGCAGTCAGGCAGACGGTCCGACGGTGGGAACTCCACCGTCGGAGCGGCATGGCCCTGGATGATCTGGTACGGAAATACAATCCGTATGTCCGCGGCCGGATCAACTACTGCAGCCACGACTACAAGTCGGCACTGGCCTGGACGCTGCGCCGGGTGGATGCCTTCTTGGTGCGTTGGGTGCGCAACAAGTTCAAGCGCCTACGCCCGCGGCAAAAGGGAGCGCGAGATTGGTTGGCGCGGATGAAACGCACCGTTCCGAAGCTTTCGCCCATTGGGAGTTTCTGCATGTCGGCGGCCGGACATCGGGAGTCGTATGAATCGAGAGGTTCAGGTACGATTCTAGGAACGTGCGGGGGTGAGACTCCCCCGCGCGACCTAACAGCACCGCCTATTCTCCTACATCAGCCAAAACTGGCGGGCGAAGCCGCTGGTCAGCTACCGCACCATCGTCAGCCTGATCGGCGTAACCACGACCAAAACGGGCCTGGCGGTTCGGTGCGAGCTGGACATAGGGGTTTACCCCCGAGGGCGTCCGCGTCTCCGACGAGGACATGGCCGCCTTCAACATTCACCGCGACCCGTTCCATGGCGAATGGAACTACACCGTCACGCCACATAAACCTTAAAGCGATTCTGGGTATTTATGACAGTTCCTGACTGCGCCTACACGTCAGCTCCGTGCAACACGGCTCCGGCTGCGGACCAACTCCATTCGTCACGTTTAGTAAACCATAGGATGCGATCCTGCATCCTCTCGGCGTCAAAAGCGGCGCCTGTTCCGGCGAGGTCTCGGCACCATGCCTCCGCTCCACCGATGGATCCTGGCGGCCCTGCTGCTCCTGTTCGTTACAGGGCGGCCGGCCTGCGCCGTGCCCAGCTTCGCGCAGCAGACCGGGCAGCCCTGCGCGGCCTGTCACGTCGGCGCCTTCGGTCCGCAGCTCAAGGCGTATGGCCGGGAGTTCAAACTGTACGGCTACGTGGCGGCAGAGGGCACCCCAACCGCCCTGCCTCTCGCCGCAACGGCGCAGGTGTCATTCACTCACACCAATGCCGACCAGGCCCCGGCTGCCGCGCGGTGGTTCGGGCGCAACGACAATGCAGCGGTCGATCAGGTGTCGCTGTTCTATGCCGGCCGCATCACCAGCAGTGTCGGCACATTCTTCCAGGTGACCTATGATGGCGTCGCCCGGCAGCCTCAAGTGGACAACGTGGACATCCGCCATTCGCGGGAGGCCGAGCTGTTCGGCACTCAGGTCGTGTTCGGGCTGACGGTGAACAACAATCCCACGGTCCAGGACCTTTGGAACTCCACGCCGGTCTGGGGCTTCCCGTATAACCAGTCCCCGCTGGCGCGCACGCCCTCGGCCACGGCGCTGGTTGATGGCCGGCTGGCGCAGCGTGTCGCCGGCCTCGGCGCCTATGCGCTGTGGGACGACTGGCTGTATACGGAGGTGACGGCCTACCAGGGCCTGGGCCGGAACATCCGGAACTTGACCGGCATCACGCCGGTGGACGGTGTCGATACTACCGACGGGCTGATCCCGTACTGGCGCCTGGCGGTGCAGCGGGAGTTCGGGCGGCACTATGTCCAGGCGGGCACGTTCGGCCTGCGCGGCTCGGTTTACCCCGGCGGCGACCGCTCGGCCGGGCGGACGGACACCCTCACCGATGTCGGGTTCGACGCCAACTGGCAGTGGGTGCAGAACCCGGCGCGGGTGACGAGCGACGTTGTTTCGACGCACCTCACCTACATCCGCGAGAAGGCCTCGCTGCGCGCCAGCCAAGTGTTGGTTGGAACCAGGAAGTCAGATGCGCTCGATACGTTCCGGGTGGACGCTTCCTACAGCCTGGCTGCGACGGTCACGCCGACGATCCAGTATTTCCAAAACCGGGGAACGCCGGACGCGCAATACTGGGGCACCGCGTCAGGGCGACCCGACAGCGCCGGGGTGATCGCGGAGATCGCCTACGTGCCGTTCGGCAAGCCAGACTCCCCGTTCAAGTCGTTCAACATCCGGCTGGCGGCGCAATACGTGATGTACACCCGGCTCGACGGCAAGGCGCAGGATGCCTCCGGCAACAACGCGCTCTACCTCAGCATTTGGGGAGCCGTCCGATTCTAGGGCGCCCAGCCCTCCGTTACTGGCTGCTATGGGCCGCTGCCACGCTGTTGGTGGCCGGGGTCGGAACTGGATTTGCCGCGCAAACGGACATCGACCAGGTCGGTCAGCGGTTCAGCCAGCCGTCGTTGCGGCTGGAGCGGGGCGACAAGGTGCGTTTCCTCAACCGCGACGACGTTACCCACAACATCAGCATCATCGACAGAGACGACAACGCGGTCGATCAAGGGCTGCAACGGCCGGGCCAGGTGATCGAGGCAGTGTTCGACAAATCCGGCCGCTTCGTCGTTCGGTGCAGCATCCACCCACGGATGCGCATGGCTATTCAGGCAAATTGACCAGCAAGTCAGATCGCAGGTCCAAAGGTCCCCCATGCCGATCCGCCTCAAGATACTTCTAGCCTGCGCAATGTTCTCGCTGATTTCGGCCGGCATGGGCGGCTTCGCGGCCCGGATGCAGTCCAGGCTGGGAAACTTGGCGACCGGCATCTACGATGACGCCTACATCGCCACCAGCTACGCCGGGCGGGCGCAGACCGATTTCCTGCGCTTCGTCGCGCTGCGGGACCACGCGCCGGACGCTCCTTTGAACGGCCCGGCACGCAAGCTGCTGCAAGCCGTGATGGACAATCTGGACGTGGCAGCCGAGCGGGCGACGTCGTTGAAGGGTCGCACCCTGGCCCAGGCCGTTCGTGCCCGGGCCGCAGGGGCCACGGCGACCACGGACGCGGCCGACCTGGCCGGGATCGACACCGACCTGACGGCGATGGTGCACCGCTTCGGGCTGGACGGGCTGGAGGCGCGGGACAACGCCGAGGCCTTCGTCGCCACCACGCACTCGCTGCTCTGGAGCGTGATCCTCGGCGCCTTCGGGCTGACTGCCGCCGTCGGGATCATGCTGGACCGCGCCATCATCCCGTCGCTGCGGCGAGGCGTCGGCATCGCGCGCGCCATTGCCGGCGGCAAGCTGGACAACACCATCACGGCGCGGGGGCGGAGCGAGACGGCGCACCTGCTGCGCGCCTTGGCGACCATGCAGGGCGCCATCGCCGGCAGCGTCGCCCGCACCAAGGCGCTGCACGAGGCCGAGGCCCGGCGGCAAGGGATGCACGAGGCGGAGCTGACCAGCACCTTGGGCCGCATGCGCGAGCTATCGGACAGTACGTTCGAGGGCCTGCTGATCCACCGGGACGACACGGTGCTGGACGCCAACGCCGCGTTCTGCACGATGGCCGGGCTGTCGTTGGAGAACGTGCTGCGGCGGCGGGTATCGGACTTCGCCGCCGTGCTGGCCGTGGGGTCCAACGCCAGCGAGGCCACCATCACCACCTGGGACGGCACCCCCCTCCCGGTGGAGGTGCGGTCGCGGATGATCTCCTATGCCGGCGGTGCCGCTTGGGTGACGGCGCTGCGCGACATCCGCGAGCGCCTGGCCGCGGAGAAGCAGGTCCGCTTCCTGGCCCAGCACGACACGCTGACCGGCTTGGCGAATCGATCCCTGCTGCATGAAGGCTTGGCCCAGGCGCTGGCCGCGCCGGGGCGCCCCGGCCATCCCTTGGCGGTGTTGTTCATCGACCTCGACCGCTTCAAGGAGGTCAATGACAGCCTTGGCCATGGCGCCGGTGACCTGCTGCTGCAACAGGTTGCGCAGCGCCTGCGGGGTGGCACAGTTGGCGTGGGCAGTACGGCACGCACGGGAGGCGACGAGTTTGTCGTCGTGCAGGTCGCCGCCGTGCAGCCGTCATCGGCGGCGCGCCTGGCCCGCAACCTGATTGCTTGCCTGTCCGAGCCGTACGACCTGGGCGACCGCCGGGTCTTCATCGGCGCCAGCATCGGGATCGCCTTGCAGGGCGATGGGGAGAGCGGGCCGGACGGGCTGATCCGCAGCGCCGACTTGGCCCTGTATCAGGCCAAGTCGCTCGGCCGCGGCAGCTTTTGCTTTTTCGCGCCGGAGATGGAAACGGTGCAGCGGGAGCGGCGCGAGATGGAGCGCGACCTGGGCGAGGCAATCCGCGACGGGCGGCTCGACGTCGCCTATCAGCCGCTGTTCAACGCCCAAGGCTACGACGCCGGACGCCGCGGCGCCGAACACGGTGGGATCGTCGGCTTCGAGGCGCTGGTGCGCTGGCCGCATCCGACGCGTGGCCTGATCCGCCCGGACCTGTTCATCCCGGTGGCGGAGGCGACGGGGCTGATCGTGCCGCTGGGCGAGTGGGTGCTGGAAACGGCGTGCCGGACCGCCGTCGGATGGCCGGCGCCGTGCCGGATCGCGGTCAACGTCTCGGCCCGGCAGTTCAAGGACGGCCGGCTGCCAGGGCTGATCGCCGCCGTGCTGGACCGCACCGGGCTGCACCCGGGCCGGCTGGAGTTGGAGGTCACGGAGAGCATGCTGATCGAAGACGCGGACCAGGCGCTGCAGGCGTTGCTGGCGCTGAAGGCAGTGGGGCTGCGGGTGGTGCTGGACGACTTCGGCACGGGGTATTCCAGCCTGTCCTACCTGCGGCGGTTCCCGTTCGACAAGATCAAGATAGACCGGTCGTTCATCACCGACCTGACGCGAGATAACGGGTCGCATGCCATTGTCAGCGCCATCCTGGCGATGAGCGGCAAGCTCGGCCTGGAGGTCACCGCCGAGGGGGTGGAGACGGAGGGCCAGCTTGCGCTGCTGCGCGCCGCCGGGTGCGATCAGATCCAGGGCTTCTTGCTGGGCCGGCCGATGCCGGCCGCCGCCGCCGCCGCCCTGCTCGCGGCGGAGGTCCGCGCGCCCGCCGTGCCCACTCCCGCCAGCGTGGTGCACGGATCGGTTGGTTGGGGCTGAAAAGCTGGGCAGAGTAGAAGCTCGCCTCCTGACCTCTGGCTCTCCCCGTTTGCCGTTCAAGCGAACCAGAGCCGCCGCCGTCACTGGCGCTGGCGCCGGCCGATGCGGCGCTGCATGGCAACCTCGCCTTGGCCCTGGCGGCAGCGGACCGTCCTGACGAGGCCATGGCGGAGCTGGATGCCGCCGTCGCCGCCCCGATCCCTGATC
>CAXTCI010000106.1:11119-17218 GCA_964242325.1 uncultured Acetobacteraceae bacterium | reverse complement strand
TGGTGCCCAAGAACATCCTGATGATCGGCCCCACCGGCTGCGGCAAGACCGAGATTGCCCGGCGGCTGGCCAAGCTGGCGCAGGCGCCATTCATTAAGGTGGAGGCGACGAAGTTCACCGAGGTCGGCTATGTCGGACGCGACGTGGACAGCATCATGCGCGATCTGGTGGAGGCCAGCATCGCCATGCTGCGCGAGGCCAGCCGCAAGGACGTGCAGGCCAAGGCGGAGCTTGCCGCCGAGGACCGCCTGGTGACGGCGCTGGTCGGCGAGGGCGCCGGGGCCGAGACGCGCAACAAGTTCCGCCGGATGCTCAGGGACGGCGAGCTTGAGGCCAAGGAGGTCGAGGTGTCGGTGGCCGACGCCGCGCCGATGACGATGGAAATCCCCGGCATGCCCCCCGGCGGCATGGTGAACCTGGGTGAGATGATGAAGGGCATGTTCAACCGCCCTGCCACCCGCAAGCGGATGGCGGTCAGCGCCGCCCGCGTCGCGCTGACGCGGGAGGAGAGCGACCGGATGCTCGACAACGACCAGCTCACCAAGGACGCGGTGGAGCACGCGGAGCAGAACGGCATCGTCTTCCTGGACGAGATCGACAAGGTTTGCGCCCGCAGCAGCGAGGGCGGCTTCCGTGGCGGCGACGTGTCGCGCGAAGGCGTGCAACGCGACCTGCTGCCGCTGATCGAGGGCACGACGGTCAGTACCAAGTATGGCCCGGTGAAGTCCGACCACGTGCTGTTCATCGCCTCCGGCGCCTTCCATCTGGCCAAGCCGTCCGACCTGTTGCCGGAATTGCAGGGCCGGCTGCCGATCCGGGTGGAGCTGGCGCCGCTGTCCCGCGCCGACCTGCGCCGCATCCTCACGGAGCCGGAGCACAGCCTGCTGAAGCAGTACTCCGCCTTGCTGGAAACCGAGGCGGTGACGCTGGACTTCACCGCCGGTGCCGTGGACGCGCTGGCGGACCTGGCGGCGGACATCAACGACCGGGTGGAGAACATCGGCGCCCGGCGGCTGGCCACGGTGCTGGAGAAGCTGCTGGAGGAAATCAGCTTCACCGCCACTGACCGGGGCGGCGACCTGGTGACGGTGGACGCCGCCTATGTGAACGAGCGCGTGGCGCCGCTGGCCGCCAAGGGGGACCTCAGCCGCTTCATCTTGTAGGCGTAACTGCTTGACAAGCAGCGCGCGTACCGGCCTTTAGCGGCTTCCGCTCTTTGGAGAAGCCCTATGCGTACGAAGCTAGCAATGTTTCTTGTTCTGGCCGGTGGCGTTGCCGGGTGCGCCAGCAACCCGCCGCCGCCGCCACCGATGGCCATGGCGCCCGAGCCGGCGCCGGCTCCTGCTCCTGCCCCGATGACGCCCGTCAGCATGGCTGGCAGCTACACCGGCACGGTCGAGGCTGGCGCCGACAATGGGGCGCGCTGCCGCAAGATGGGCACGTCGGCCACGGCACGCGTGCGCGGCAACGCCTTCACGCTGGGCGGGATGCGCGGCAAGGTCGCGCCGGATGGCACGGTCAGCAGCGCCGCACGCCGCGGCAGCATGACCGGCACGCTGACCAACGGCACGCTGGATGCAACGGAGACCATGGGCAACTGCAGCTACCACTACGTGCTGAACAAGGCGTAAGCGTCCCGCTCAGCTCGGCTGAAAGGCCCCGTCCCCGCGCCCTGCGCGGGGACGGGGCCTTTCTTTTGTGCGGTCGCCATGATGCACGGTTGCGCCATTTGGGATAATGCAGAGTGATGGCCGATCTCCGCGATGCTTCTCAGCCCGCCTGTGCCGTGCGGAACGCGCTTGGCCTGTCCCCGCATCCCGAGGGTGGGCACTACCGCGAGCTTTGGCGCGACCAACCGGCGTCGGGAGACCGGGGCGTAGGCACGAGCATCCTGTTCCTGCTGGCAGCCGGGGAGAGGTCGCATTGGCACCGGGTTGATGCGGCCGAGATCTGGTTGTGGCACGCTGGTGCGCCCCTGCATCTGGGCATTGCCGGCGACGCCGGGCGGCAGGAGGTGCGGCTTGGGCCGGACCTGACGGCTGGCGAGGCGCTGCAGGCCGTCGTCTCGGCTACGGCTTGGCAGGAAGCGGCAAGTCTGGGCGCATGGAGTCTGGTCAGTTGCGTCGTGGCTCCGGCGTTCGAGTTCGCCGGGTTCGAAATGGCGACCCCGGACTGGTCGCCTCCGACCGGCTGACGCAAGGGTTCGATTCTGACTGGCTGCTGCCCAAACGGCTTGGGCGCCCTGCTGCCGGCATCGGCCAAGGCGTTCATCGTGCCGCACTTCCTCGATGCGCCGGGCTACCCCCCCGCAATCAGCTCCTTGATCCGGCTCGCCAGCGCCTCCATCGCGAACGGCTTGGTTAGGACGTGCATGCCCGGCTCCAGGTGGCCGTGGTTCAGGAGGGCGGTTTCGGCATAGCCGGTGATGAACAAGACTTTCAGGTCCGGGCGCAACGCCCGCGCCGCATCGGCCACCTGCCGGCCATTCAGCCCGGGCAGGCCGACGTCCGTCACCAGCAGGTCCACCCGCCTGCGCGACCGCAGCACCTCCAGTCCGGCGGCGCCATCCGCGGCCTCAAGGGCGATATAGCCGAGGTCCTGCAGCACCTCGCCCACCAGCATCCGGACGGTCGGCTCGTCATCCACCACCAGCACCGTCTCGCCCCGCTCGGCGCGAGGCGCTGCGGCGAGGCTGGCGGGCTCGACCACGGCGTCCACTGCGCCAAGGTGGCGGGGAAGGTAAAGGCACACCGTCGTACCCTGGCCCGGCGCCGAGTAGATGCGCGCCAACCCACCAGACTGCTGCACGAAGCCGTAGATCATGGACAAGCCCAGCCCGGTGCCCATGCCGATAGGTTTGGTGGTGAAGAAAGGGTCGAAGGCACGGCGCATCACCTCGGGCGTCATGCCGGTTCCGGTGTCCGCAACGCCGAGCGTGACATACTGGCCCGGCGGCAGGTCCTGGCCGCTCCCAGCGCCGAGCAGGGCATTGCCGGTGGAGATAGTCAGCCCCCCACCCCCCGGCATCGCATCGCGGGCATTGATGCACAGGTTAAGCAGCGCGTTCTCAAGTTGGTTGGGGTCCACGAGCGTGGTCCACAGGGCAGGGGCGGCGGCCACCGCCACCTCGACCGCCGGGCCAGCGGTGCGGCGCACCAGCTCATCCATGCCAGCGACCAGCCGGTTCAGGTCGGTGGGCCGAGGGTCCAGTGTTTGCCGGCGAGTGAAGGCAAGCAGCCGGTGAGTCAACGCTGCCGCGCGCTTGGCCGCGCCCTGGGCCGCGGTGAGATAGCGGTCTAGGTCGCCGGTCCGGCCCTGCGCCAAACGGGTCTGCATCAGCTCCAGGCTGCCGGTGATGCCGGCAAGCAAGTTATTGAAATCGTGCGCCAGCCCGCCGGTCAACTGGCCCACCGCTTCCATCTTCTGCGACTGGCGAAGCTGCTCCTCGGTTTGCAGCAGGGCGTCCGCCTGCGCCTTCGCAGCCGTGACGTCGCGGCCATAGGCGTAAACTAGGTCGCCCTCGGCCGACGTGTGCCAGGAGATCCAGCGCTGCGTGCCGTCCTTGTGCGTGTAGCGGTTCTCAAAACCGGTTAGGTCCTTCGTCGGCCCGGCAGCGTCGAGGCCGCTTTGGGTCACCGCGGCATCCTCCGGACAGACGAAGTCCAGGAAGCTGCGCCCGACGACCTCCCCCGGGTTGTGGCCGAGGATTGCGGTCCAGGCTGGATTGACGGCGCGGAAGACGCCATCGGCCCCGATGATCACCAGCAGGTCACGAGAGTTGCGCCACACCCGGTCGCGCTCGCGCGTGCGCTCGGCCAGTGCCGCGGCCTGCTCCTTGATGGGCGTGATGTCGCGGGCACTGCAGAAAAACCGCCCGGCCTCCGGCACCCCCACCCAGGACAGCCAGCGATAGCCGCCGTGCTTGCAGCGGTAACGGTTTTCGAAGTGCAGGACGGGTTCGCCGCGCTTCAACTGCTCGAAGACGGCATGGCTCTGCTCCCGGTCGTCGGGATGGACGAAGGCGGGATAGGGGGCGCAGCCAAGCTCCTCTGCTGACCAACCCAGCACTGCCTGCCAGGCCGGGTTCGTGCTCTCGAATTGGCCTTGGGGATTGAACACGGCCAGCAGGTCCGGGCTGACCTGCCAGGTGCGGCCACGATCCCGGGAGCGTTCGACGACCCGGCGCTCCAGGTTGGCGTTCAACTCGCGCAGCCGGGCCTCGCTGTCACGCAGCGCCTCGGACGCACGGTGGGCCTCGGTGACGTCATGGCCCTCAATGAACAGGCCAGTCACAGCGCCGGCCTCATCTAGGACGGGTTCGAAGATGAAGTCTAGGAAACGCTCCTCCGGTGTCTGGCCGGGCGCACCTTGAAGGTGGATCGGGGTATCGCGGGCGATAAGGCGCTCGCCCGTACAGAAAACACGGGCCATCTGTTCGAGGAAGCCCTGTCCCTCGATGTCCGGGAACACGTCCTGCACCGTACGCCCGATATAGTTCCGCGCGCCAAACAGCCGGACAAAGGCGTCGTTGACGAACTCATAGGTGAGCGTCTGGTCGCGCAGGATGGCGATAAAGCCGGGCGCCCGCTGGAACAAGCGGCACTGACGCTCTGTTTCGGCCAGGCGGCTGCGCTCAGCCAGCACCTGTGCGGTAGTTTCCGTGCAGGAGCAGAACAGGCCCGCAACCACGCCGCTCTCGTCATGCACAGGGGTGTAGCTAAAGCCGAAATGCGCCTCCTCCGGGTGCCCGTGGCGGTCCAGGAACAGGGTGATGTCGTCCATGTGGACGGGTTGACCGGCGAACACCTGGTCGAAGAGGGCACCGACCTCGCCGCGCACCTCGGGCCACACGTCGAAGAAGGGGCGCCCGAGCGCGTCCGGGTGCTTCCGGCCCAGCAGGGGAACGTAGGCGTCGTTGTAAAGCAGAGTGCGCTGGGGCCCCCAGGCGATGAACATGGGCTGCACGGCGGCCAGCATGACGCCAACCAAGGTCTTCAGGGATGGATGCCAGCCCGACGCCGGGCCTAGGGTTACGGACCAGTCATGGACGCGTAGACGGGCATCCATGTCGCCACCGGCGCCGAGGAAGGGCAGCCGGGCTTGCTGATCCACCTAGATCGATCCTGGACGGCAGGGGAAGGCAGTCACCGGCTTGCACGGACAGCACACATAGGAGGGCGTCCGTTCGGGGGGCATGGGCGCTTTTACACCAGTCCAGAGCGGATGTCATATCGATGGCGTGGTCAAATTGGCTTCGGCCGGGATCGGGGTGAGAGGGGACGGCGGTGCTTGCCATCTCCCTCACCCCGGCCCTCTCCCGGAGGGAGAGGGGGAAGAAAGACTCTGCCTTCTTCGGAGTTGACGGGTTTACTCGGCTGCGATGGCCTCATGCCCGGCGGAGACCGGGTCGGAGTTGGCCGGCAGGCGCGTGCGTGCAAGTGCTACGGACACGCCCTTGGCGTAGGCCGGGTCAACCTTGGCAAAGTGCGCCAACTGCCGGTCCACAATCTCCTGCGGCACGCCCTGCATCGCGGCGGCGATGTTCTCGAACAAACGCCCCTGCTGCTCGGCGCCCAGTATGTCGAACAGCGCATTCACCTGGCTGTAGTCGTCGTTGCCGTCGCGGTGGTTGTAGCGCCCGGCGTCGCCGCTGATGCGCAGCGGCGGCTCCTTGGCGCTGGGCTGCTCGACCAGGCCGTTGAAGCTGTTCGGCTCGTAGTAGGCGTCGGTGCCCTTCGGCGCGTCGAAGCGCATGGGGCCATCGGCGTGATACACGTTCTTCACGCTACGGGGGGCGTTGACCGGCAGGCTCTCGTAGTGGGTGCCGACGCGATAGCGATGGGCGTCCGCATAGGAGAAAATCCGGGCCTGCAGCATCTTGTCCGGACTGAAGTTGATGCCGGGCACGACGTTGGACGGCGAGAACGAAGACTGCTCGATCTCGGCGAAGTAGTGCTCGGGGTTACGGTTCAGCTCGGCCACGCCGGCCTCGATGAGCGGGTAGTCGCCTGCGGTCAAACCTTGGTCAGGTCGAAGGGGTTGTATGGCGTCTTCTCCGCGTCCGTTTCCGGCATGATCTGGACCATGACCTTCCACTTC
>CAXTCI010000106.1:8415-11109 GCA_964242325.1 uncultured Acetobacteraceae bacterium | reverse complement strand
CCGGCCTCGATGGCCTCATACAGGTCGCGCTGAGCGCTTTCGCGGTCGGTGGCGGCGATGATCGCGTTGCCCTCGTCGTTGGTCCAGTACTTGTGGCCGTCCACCGTCTTGAAGTGGAACTTGACCTAGTAGCGCTCGCCGGCGTCGTTCCAGAACGAGAAAGTGTGGCTGCCATAGCCGTTCATGTGCCGATAGCCCTGCGGCAGGCCACGGTCGCTGAACAGGATCGTCACCTGGTGCAGGCTCTCGGGGCTGAGCGACCAGAAGTCCCACATCGCCGTCGCCGAGCGCATGTTGGTGCGGGAATGGCGCTTCTGGGTGCGGATGAAGTCCGGGAACTTCATCGGATCGCGCACGAAGAACACCGGGGTGTTTTTGCCCACCAGGTCCCAGTTGCCTTCCTCGGTGTAGAACTTGACCGAGAAGCCGCGCACGTCGCGCTCGGCGTCCGCGGCACCACGCTCGCCGGCGACGGTGCCGAAGCGCATGAGCAACCGAGCATGGAAACGCTGTGGCACATGATCGCGGCAGGGGAGGGCTACTCGGTGCTGCCGGCGCTGAGCACGGCGGGGCGGGAGGGGCTGGCGGCGGTGGGGCCGCTAGACGATCCGGAGGCAGGGCGGACGCTGGCGCTGGCGGCGGACGGACCCGCGGGGACAGGAGTTCGAGGCGCTGGCGGTAGTGCTTCGGGCGGGGCTGCCGGAGGGGGTGGTTGGGTTAGAGGGATGAAACAGCAGCCACGTGCTCTATCCTAAGAAGGATAACACGTCCGCCGTAAACCCCGCCGGGTCTTGCAGGAACGAGAAGTGGCTGACATTGGGCTGGATCAGCAGCCCGGCGCCGGGGATGCGGGCGGCGATCAGTTCGGTGTGTGCACGCTTGATTGCCTCGTCGTGGTCGCCGTCGGCCACCAGGACCGGGACGCCGATCCGCCCGAGCTGGGCCGCGGTCCAGTTCGGCTGTGTCGCCCACATCCGGCTGATCGCCTTGACGAAGGCGCCGTAGTCGCCCGGCGTGGGCGAGAGCCGCACATATTCCTGGCCGGCGCGCTCAATGTAGGCGGCAAACGTTGGATTCTTCTCGACATGGGGCATCACCCCGCCCGGGTCGGTGTTGGCGGCAAAGGCGAAGACCCGGCTAACGCGCCCTGGGTGGCGCAGCGCAAGGTCAAGGCCGAGGATCGCGCCATCGCTCCAGCCGACCACCGCCGCCGTGCTGATTTGGAGCTGGTCGAGCAGCCCCACCACGTCGTCGGCCATCAGGTCGTAGCCGTAGGGCCGGCCGTCGCGCGTGCTGCGGCCGTGGCCGCGGCTGTCCATCACAATAACCTGGTGGCGCCGGGCCAGCTCCGGCACTTGTAGGCCCCAGTAGTCCGCGTTGGCCAGCCCGCCGTGCAGCATGACCACCGGCTCGCCGTTCCCGAACACCGCATGCCAGACCTTGATGCCGTTAACCGGGACAAGGCCGCTTCGGGCCGTTGCGGGCAACGCTGGCGTGGGCGGCAGCATTAGCCAGCGCGGCGTGGGTCCCGCACGAACCGGGCCAGCCGGGGCCAGCAGGGCAGCGACGAGCAAGGGACGGCGGGTGATCATCGCCCTTAGTTAGGGCATTGCTCCCGGCCCGATTGCGTCAGCGTCGCAGGCGGAAGGCAGGACGGCCGCCGCCGGCATCGACCCCGCCGAATACGCCAGCAACTGGCTGCGGAGCTTGCGGTAGCCCTCCTCGGCTTCCTGCGCGTGGCAGGTGGCGCTCATGCCCTCAAGCTGCACCGGCAGGCCGCCCCGTTGCTCGATCATGTCCTCGATCGCCTGGCGGGACTTGGCCCCCTGCGCCTGGAGGCGGGCGCTATAGCGGGTGCGGGCTGCAGGGGTGAAGGGGCAGCCGGCGAAGCGCTCCTGCAGGGCGCGGCGGTAAATCCGCCCGGCCAGGCCGTCGCCGCAGGCGTCGAAGGTGTAGTACGAGTCGGCAAAGCTACGCTCGAACGCATCCGTGCGATCCAGCGGCGTTTCGGCTAGGGCGGGGGTGCACAGGAGCAGCGCCAGTAAGGCGGCGCGGATCAACGCTTGGCCTCCAGGAATGCGGCAAGCGCAGTGATGTCATCGTCGCCCAGTTGGGATGCGGCCTCCGTCATGGCAGCGACACCGGTGCTGGGTCGGGCATTGGAGCGATAGTCGGACAGCGCCTTAGCAAGATACTCTCGGTGCTGCCCGGCGATGGCGGGTGCCGCTTGCTTGCCCAGGAAATTGTCGTTGTGACAGGCCGCGCAGCGGTGCTCGGCCGCCAGCGCCTCCCCGGCCTGGCGAAGCGCCGGGTCGGCCTCGGAGTCCTGCGCCTGCCCCCGCGGAAGCGATGCGAAGTAGGCGCCGAGGTTGCGCACGTCCTCGTCCGACAAGTCCGCCGCCATCGGCCCCATGATCTCATTGGCCCGGCGTCCCGAGCGGAAGAACACGAGCTGCCATTGCAGAAACTGGTCCCGCTGCCCGGCGAGCGAGGGGATGGCCGGATTGTCCGACACGCCTTGGGCGCCGTGGCAGGCAGCGCACGGCTCGGCCCGGGCCTGGCCGGCAGCAAGGTCGGCGGCACGGGCCGGGAGGGCTAACAAGAGAAGAGCCGCCACCGCGGCCTGGAATGCAGTCATCGGTGTTTCCATGGTCATGTGAGTTGCCGCCTGCCCTGACCTCTACAATGCTGCAC
>CAXTCI010000106.1:0-8315 GCA_964242325.1 uncultured Acetobacteraceae bacterium | reverse complement strand
GGCAAGGGCTGTTCCGGCCGCCCTGGCCTGCCGCGCGTCATGCTTCTCGCAATGAAACAGCCAGTGCAGCAGAGCATGCAGGCATCAGGGCCTGCCCCGGCGCACGCCGGGGCAGGCGTCACGCTACTTGGCGTAGCTGATCCGGTAGATCGCCCCGGCCCAGTCGTCGGCCACAAGCAATGAGCCGTCCTTGGCCTGTAGGATGTCAGTGGGACGCCCGGAGTAGTCCTGGTCCCCGGTCAGCCAACCCTCGGCGAAGACCTCGTCATGGGCATTCTTGCCGTCCGGGTCCACCACGACGCGGTCGATGCGCGCGCCCTGATACTTGTGGCGGTTCCAGGACCCGTGCTCGGCGATGAAGATGTTGTTCTGATACTCGGCCGGGAACTGCGAGCCGGTATAGAACTTCATCCCCAGCGGGGCGACGTGGGCGCCTAGCTTGACGATCGGCGGGGTGAACTCGCTGCATTTATGGCCGCGATTGAACTTCGGGTCAGGCAGATCGCCCTGGTGGCAATAAGGGTAGCCGAAGTGCTCGCCGATCTTGGTGATATGGTTCAGCTTGTCGCTGGGGGTGTCGTCGCTCATCCAATCGCGTGCGTTTTCGGTGAACCAGTAGTCGCCGGTGCGCGGGTCGATGTCGCCGCCGACGCTGTTGCGCACGCCCAGGGCCATGATCTCGGCAAGGCCGGTCTTGGGGTCCACGCGGCGGATCTGCGCCACGCTGGTGGGCGGGATGCCGACGTTGAACGGGGGGCCGAAGGGCAGGTACATGGACCCATCCTTGTCCGCGACAATATACTTCCACCCATGCGCGACGAAGGACGGCATGTCGTCATACACGACGACGGGCGCCGGCATGTGGTCTAGGTTCGCCTCGGCGTTGTCGTAGCGCATTAGCTTGTCGATCGCGACGACGTAGAGCGCCCCGTCCCGGAATGCGATGCCGGTGGGCATGTTGAGGCCCTTGAGGATGGTGTGGACTTGGCGCTCGCCATCCTTTTCCGTTACGGCATACACGTTGGTGGCGTTGTAGGAGCCGACGAACAGCGTGCCGTCGTTGCCCCAGGCCATCTGCCGCGCTTCCGGCAGGCCGGAGGCATAGACCTCGATCTTGAACCCGGCGGGTAGCCGGATGCGCTTCAGGTTGTCCTGCAATTCGGACATGGAGGCAGGGGTGGCAGGGCCGGACGGCGGGGCCAGGCCGCGCATGGCAGGCGTTTCATCGCCCAGGAACCAGTCCGGCGGCGGGTGCGCCCAGAAGCTTGGCTTGCTGCTGTCATAGCTCTTAACGGCCTGGGCGGTTGCGGGGCCTGCAGCAGCAGCACAGGCGGCCACTAGCGCCGCGATAAGCAACGATCTTGCGTTCACGAACTTCTCCATCCCTTGCGCGGGGCGTCATGGCTCCGTCCCAATCGATTAAGCATGAGCTTATGGTGCTGTGGCAAGAGCGGATTTTGCTATCAGCAATTGTTTGCCGGGGCGATGGCACAACCCTGCCGCAAAGTTGCCCCGTAGAAGTTTCTGCCGGCTGATGCGGCCTATTAGGGTGGCGCCACGACCGGCGCACCCTTGTCCTTAACAAAGACGGCGAGGAACTTGGCCGGCTTCGTCCTGCTCGCGTTGCGGCCGACGAGGTAGATATCGTCCGGCCCCTCGTAGAAGGTCTGGCCGGGGCGCAGGGTGACCGGCGCGGCGCCTTTGACCTGCATGACTACTGAACCCTCGAGCACGTAGACGAAGACGTGCGCGTTGTGGCGGTGGATGGGGTCCACTGCTCCGGGCGCATACTCCACTGTCATCATAGCGCCCTCCTTCCCGGCGATGCCGGTCAAGTCGCGCGACAGAAGCGGCGTCACCTTCGTGGACTCGGCGGCGCTGGCGCTGGTGCTGGCAATGGCCGCGACGGCCGCCAGGAGCTGCTTCATCTGGATGGTGGATCGCGCGGGCATTGTCCGTCTCCAGGCTGAGAAGGCCGCGCATGCTTCAGCCGGGCTAGTAGGCAGACCGCTCGTACGGCCACCGCTATGGTTCGGCCGGCTCTGGGAAGAATGCGTAGGATGCGGTGTAGTCTACCCTTGCCTCGGCGCCGGCATGGTCCTTGTCGCATCCAGTGGCCGGCGCGTCACCGCCGGCGGTCCGGCTGCGGATTATGTAGCCAACTCCCGAGAACACGCCGTCACCGGTATGGGACTTGGCCCGCAAGACCAGCCACGGAATGGCTCCGGCGTCACCGCTGGCAGAAGTCAGGACCTCGCCCATGACGGTACTGCCATCTACGGCTTGCCAGGTCGGCCCGACGAAATGGTGACCGGCCGGACGGCCTTGCGAGTCAGTGAGCATTGCGTCCGGCGCTTCCAGCTGCCAGGCGAACGCCGGCCCGTCTGCGGCGCAGGTATAAATCTGGACACCCTTGCCCTGCAGCTCCAGCGCGCTTCCGGCATTCGCAGGAGGGATGGCAAGGGCAACGAGGGGCACTATGCCGGCGAGTGCAGGCGTTAGGCGCATGGCTTCCTCACGGCTTGGCTGAAACAAGGGGACGCCAGAGCCTGCCTGGCGTCAATGCTGGAGGCGGGAGCCGCACGGGCTGCCTTTTGCCGCTCCACCTGCCTGTTGGCGTTCCGGTTGCGAAGCGGGAGATCACACCAGTTTGTACGCGAGCGGTTCTGCTGGATAGGGGTGGTGCTTGCCTTCTTCCTCACCCCGGCCCTCTCCCGGAGGGAGAGGGGGAAGGCAGCGGCTTGTTGCCTTAGGCTGCTGCGGTGCTGCGTAACGGCATCGGCAGGATGGGGTGAAGTAGAAGAAAAATGACGTTAGGTATTCATCGCGTCGAAGAAGTCTTGGTTGGTCTTGCTATACTTCAGCTTGTCTAGCAGGAAGTCCATCGCGTCCGTCATGCCCATCGGGCCCAGGATGCGACGCAGCACCCACATCTTGGACAGCGTGCCGCGTTCCACCAGCAGCTCCTCCTTGCGGGTGCCGGACTTGGTGATGTCTATGGCGGGGAAGGTACGCTTGTCCGAGAGCTTGCGGTCCAGGATGATCTCGCTGTTGCCGGTGCCCTTGAACTCCTCGAAGATCACCTCGTCCATGCGGCTGCCGGTGTCGATCAGCGCGGTGGCGATGATGGTCAGCGAGCCGCCTTCCTCGATGTTGCGGGCGGCGCCGAAGAAGCGCTTCGGCCGCTGCAGCGCGTTGGCGTCCACGCCGCCGGTCAGCACCTTGCCCGACGACGGCACCACGGTGTTGTAGGCGCGCGCCAGCCGGGTGATGGAATCAAGCAGGATCACCACGTCGCGCTTGTGCTCGACCAGGCGCTTGGCCTTTTCCAGCACCATCTCGGTCACCTGCACGTGGCGGGTCGCCGGCTCGTCGAAGGTGGACGACACCACCTCGCCCTTCACCGTGCGCGCCATGTCGGTGACCTCCTCGGGCCGCTCGTCGATCAGCAGCACGATCAGGAACACCTCGGGGTGGTTGGCCGAGATGGCGGTGGCGATGTTCTGCAGCATCACCGTCTTGCCGGTGCGCGGCGGCGCCACGATCAGGGCGCGCTGGCCCATGCCGATCGGCGCGATCAGGTCGATGACCCGCGGCGTCATGTCCTTACCGGGTCCCTTGGCGACGGACTGGAAGTTCTCGACCTCCATCTTCAGCTTGCGGTCGGGATAGAGCGGCGTGAGGTTGTCGAAGTTGATGCGGTGCTTCACCGCGTCCGGCGGCTCGAAGTTGATGGTGTTGACCTTGAGCAGCGCGAAGTAGCGTTCCCCGTCCTTCGGTGCCCTAATCTGGCCCTCGACGGTGTCGCCGGTGCGAAGCGCGAAGCGGCGGACCTGGTTGGGGCTGATGTAGATGTCGTCGGGGCCGGGCAGGAAGTTGGCCTGGCTGCTGCGCAGGAAGCCGAAGCCGTCGGGCAGGATTTCTAGGGTGCCCTCGCCGTAGATGGCCTGCTCATTGTCGGCGAGGTTCTTCAGGATGGCGAACATCATGTCCTGCTTTCGCAGGGAGGAGGCATTCTCGATTTGTAGGGATTCGGCGAAGCTCAGCAGGTCGGCCGGGGTCTTGGCCTTGAGTTCGGCGAGGTGCATGGGGCTGCCTCAAAGGTAGGGGGGCAGGGTGCTGCGCCGTAGGGCGATTGCAGCCGGTCCAGGAGGAGGAAGGTGCGGAGCCGGACCGGGAGGCCGCAAGCTCCTTGGAGGGCGCTGCCGCCAGAACGGGGCTGCGATGCATGTCAACTGGCACTCACGATGCCGCGCGTCAAGGGATATTGCTCTCCAAGCGGGACCCGCCGGCGCAGAACGGCATAAATCATTGATTTCATAACGCACTGATGCACAAGCCTGTGTTCCCCGATGTCGTCATCACCGGCAGCCTTGCAGACGGCGCAGCCCGTTACGATCGTGCATGAGCGACCGCCGTTTGGGCGTTCGATGGCCCACGGCCTGTAGGAGCGTAGTCATGATTGCCCAGCATGTCCTTCGAACCGCTGACCGCGTCGTGGGCGCATTCGGCCTGCTGGACCGCGACTTGGACGGCGCCGGGCTGCTGGACTTCGCGGAGCAGCGCTGCCGGCTGGACGGCTTCGGCGATGACTCCGTAACCGCGCCGCTGCGGGTGCTGCTGCAATCCTACAGCCGCGAGGCCAGCCTGTCCCTCGTGGGACGGGCCGCGGCGCGGTGGGACGTGCAGCGGTTCCTGTCCAACTTGGCCCGCATGGCCGAGGAGGAGGCGGCCCAGCCCGGCATACGCGACGAGCCAATCGAGGCCCCCATCTTCGTCACCGGCCTGCCCCGCAGCGGCACGACGTTCCTGTATCGCCTGCTGGCCGAGGATGCCGGCCACCGTGTCCCGCGCACTTGGGAGACGATCCACCCTTATCCCGATCCCGGCCCCAAGCCCCGCCGGGACCCGCGCCCGGCCCGGGTCGCACGGAACCTGCGCACCTTCGCGCGTTTGGCGCCGGAGTTCCCGAGCCTACACCCTTTTGGCGCAACCTCGCCCCAGGAGTGCACGGAGATCACGGCGCACCTGTTCCGCTCCTTGCGTTTCGACACGACCCATCATGTCCCCTCCTACCGGAGCTGGCTCGACCGCGAGGGGCACGCCGAGGCTTATCGCTTTCACCGGCGTTTCCTGCAGCACCTGCAGGCGCAGGACCGCGCAGGCCGCGAGGACGTGGTGCCGCGGCGTTGGGTGCTGAAAGCGCCTGAGCATGTCTTTGCGCTCGATGCGCTATTGCAGGCCTACCCCGACGCGCGCCTCGTGTTCGTTCACCGCGACCCGCTCAAGGTGCTGCCCTCGGTCGCGCGCCTGACTGAGGTGCTGCGCGCGCCGTTCACGCGCCGGGTGGACCGCGCCGAGATTGGCCGCCAGGTCGTCGGCGATTGGCTGGCCGGGGCCACACGGATGGTGGAGGTAAGCAGGTCCCTGCCGGATAGCACGCGCATCATGCATATCCACTACAGTGATCTCGTTGCCCGGCCGCTCGAAGTGGTTGGCGAGATTTACCGGGGTTTTGACTTCAGCCTGTCCACGACCACGGCACAGCGCATTGCGCGCCTGGTTGAACGCGAACCGCGCGGCGGCTATGGACAGAACCAGTACAGCTTCGAACAGTATGGCCTCGATCCGGCCCAGGAGCGCAGGCGATTCCAGCCTTATGTCGAGCATTTCCGCGTGGCGTTGGAACACGACGCTGGCTCGAGGACGGCGGGTTCTGCGCGCCGGCCCGCGCGGCCATTCGCCCCAGCCCGTGGGATCGCGCCGACCGCCTGAACGGTATGCCATGAAGCTCGGCACTGTACTTGGTGCCCTGGTCGGCTTCGCGTTGCTGGCGTGGCTGCTGCACGATCATGGTATCGCACCGGTGCTGGCAGTGCTGCACCAGGCGGGATGGCGCATCGTGCCGGTGGTGCTGTTCCACTTGGTGCAGATCGGCTTCGCAGGCGCAGCCTGGCAAGCCGTCGCCGGACCGGCCGCGCCGCGGCTGGGCCTTGGCGCCTACATGGTGCTGCGCTGGGTGCGCGAGGCGGTCAACGGCCTGCTGCCGGTGGCGCAGATCGGCGGCAACCTGCTGGCCATCCGTCTGCTGCATCGCGGCGGCGTCCCGACGTCTCGAGCAGCCGCAGGCTGCCTGGCCGACCTGACCGTGGAGTTCGTCACCCAGGTCGGCTTTATCCTATGCGGTCTGCTTACCCTGCTGGACCTCGTGCACGACAGCCGTGCCGCTTGGGCGGCGCTGGGCGGCGTTGCCTTGGCCGGGGTTGCAGCGGCTGGTCTCGTGGTCGCCCAACGCCTTGGTTTGGCGCGCTGGATTGAGCGCGGCATCCAGCACGCAGGCGCTGCCTCGGGCTGGGCCGGAGCGGACGGGTCCGCCGGGCTGCACGACGCGCTGATGCAGCTTTACCGCGATCGGCCCGCCCTGCTGCGGGCCGCCTCATGCCACAGCGTGTCTTGGCTGCTCGGCTCGGTCGAGGTTTGGCTGGCTATGCGCGCGCTTGGCCATCCCGTCAGCCTCGGTGCCGGGCTGGTCATCGAGAGCCTTGGTCAGGCCATTCGAGGCGCCGCCTTCGCCGTACCGGGCGGGCTGGGTGTGCAGGAGGGTGGTTTCGTCGCCGTATGCGCCTTGTTCGGCGTGCCCGGGGAGGTCGGCATCGCGCTTTCGTTGGTCAAACGTGCACGCGAGCTTATTTTTGGCCTCCCGGCACTGATTGCCTGGCCGTGGGTGGATGCGGCGGCCCGCAGCGCCACGCCAGAGGAAGCCACGGGATGATTGCCGCCGAGACCGTCCGGTAGCTGGCGCCGACGACCTGCTGGCGGTTGCCGTGGATGACGGAGTTCATTGCTGGCAGGCACATGGCCATCAACGCGGCGGGGCGTTACCGCATCACCCCTACCAAGTGCAGCGCGAGGCCTGCCGCAGCGCATCCCGCCAGCACTGGAACCACCCCGGCGCGAAATCGTAGCAGCGCCACCCCTGCTGCCAACGCCAGCATCAGGGCCGGCAGGTCCAGGCTGGCCGGAACCGGCAGGTCCATGTGCAAGCCCCTTGTGCGTAACGCCACGTGCTGGGTGAACAGCGTGTGCAGCGCGAACCACAGCGCCAGGTTGGCGATCACGCCGACCACCGCCGCGGTGACGGCGGACAGCGCGCCGGTCAGCACCCGGTTGGCCTGCAGCCGCTCGATGAATGGCGCGCCCAGAAACACCCAGGCGAAGCACGGCACGAAGGTGGCCCACAGCACGACTGCCGCGGCCGCGGTGGCCAGCCACGGCCCGCCCTGCCCGTACCCGGCCAGGAAGCCGATGAATTGCAGCACCAGGATCAACGGCCCTGGCGTGGTCTCGGCCAGGCCCAGCCCGTCCAGCATCTGGCCCGGCGTCAGCCAGCCATAGGTCTGCACCGCATCCTGCGCCGCATAGGCCAGCACGGCATAGGCGCCGCCGAAGGTGACGACTGCCAGCTTGGAAAAGAACGCCGCCACGTCGCCCAGCACGCCGCCATGCAGCCATAGCGCACTCATCGGCAGCAGCCACGCCGACAGCGCCGCCAGCCCAGCCTGGTGCGCGACGGGCGCCATGCGGGCGGGCCGGCCGGGATCGGCCGCCAGCACGGCATCCAGCGCGGCAAGCGGTCCGGCGCCGGCCTTTGCATGCCCTGCGCCCCGGAACGCGTCCGGCGCCCCCCAGCCCAGCAGCCCCGCCGCCAGCACCACCGCTGGGAACGGCGTGCCGAAGGCGAATAGCGCCACGAATGCCGTCGCCGCGACTGCCCAGGCCGCCCGCGTCAGCAGCGCCCGCCGGGCCATCCGGCGCAGCGCGTCGGCGACCAGCACCAGGACGGCGCATTTCAGGCCGAAGAACGCCACGGCGACGGCGGGGATGGCGCCGTAGCCGGTGTAGAGCAGGGAAAGCGCCAGCATGACCGCGGCGCCGGGCAGGATGAACAGCAGCCCCGCCACCAGCCCGCCGCGCACGCCATGCATCAGCCAGCCGAGATACGCGGCAAGCTGCATCGCCTCCGGCCCTGGCAGCAGGGTGCAAAAGTTGAGGGCGTGCAGGAAGCGGCGGTCGGACACCCAGGCCCGCTGCTCGACGGCCTCGCGGTGCAGCAGCGCGATCTGCGCCGCCGGGCCGCCGAAGGACAGACAGCCGACGCGCGCCCAGACGGCGGTGGCCTGCCGCAGTGTGGGCAACGCTTGCGGCGGATGGGCGCTGGGAGAAGCACTCGCGTCGAGGGCGGTGCTCATGCCGTGGTCTGATACCAACCGGCTTAAGTTTTGACCAGTGCCCAAGTCCGGGTTGTGATGGAGGTG
>CAXTCI010000105.1:3817-17343 GCA_964242325.1 uncultured Acetobacteraceae bacterium | reverse complement strand
GGACACCGCCCTCTCACGGCGGTAACAGGGGTTCGAATCCCCTACGGGACGCCAGTATTCTCAATGTTTTACTTGGGCGCTGCTACGCTAATCCGCCGTGTCAGGCAGATAGGCGGGAAGGCTGGTTCATATGGCCGGCACCAGACGGCGGACAGGCAGTGAGCGGGGCGATGTTGCTCCTAGCCGTGCGGCCCTTGGCCCCATCCCTTATGACCCGCAGCAGGCAGGTTCGGTTTCCCGCCTGCCGGGCACAAGGGGCAGACCACGCCAGGCCGCTTAGTTGCCTAGCGTGGTCGCCGCGCCCAGCAGTTAGGCCAGCACTGTTTGAGCAACATAAGCCGCTCGCCGCGCCCGCAGCAGCCGGGCGGCGGCGTTGATGCACGGCTGCTCCACCCACCGATAGGTCACGCACGCCAGGGCAAAGCTGCACCCGGTGGTCAAGACAAGGTGCAGCGCCAGCGTCCGCCAATTATCGCCGGGAGCCATGCGTTCGGCGGCAATCAGGCAAGGGGTCAGCAGGGCGAAGTGCAGCAAATACATGCTGTAGCTGACATGTCCAATGCGCTGCATCATTGGATGCACCAGCAATTTCGGCGGGTAAACCGCAGCCAAGGCGACCGCGGGGGCGGCAATCAAGGCAAAGGCCAAGTGCGGCGCCACGTGCCATGGCGCCACTTGCAGCAGCGGCAGTGCCAGGATGCTATAACCCAGCAGGGCTATCGCGACACCAGGCAGGCGCGGCAGGTGAATGCGTTGGGCGATCAGTGCGCCCGTCACGCCCAGCATGAACACTGGAGCCTGCATGAATGGGTGAACATACTCGGCAGTTGAAAGGAAGCCACCCATAACGGAGTGGCGGGCGCGAAGCTGGGCGATCAGCAAAACCCCGGCCGTCAATGCCACGGCACGCCAGAGAGATCCCCGCACGACCAGCAGTACCAACGGCAGAGCAACGTAGAAGGTAGCTTCACACGATATGGACCAGCCGCCCGGCACGACGGCAAGCGCCCCGCCGCCCTGCCAGGATTGTCCGAACAAGGCGGCGACGATCCAGTCCAGCAAGCCGGTGCCGTCCGGTGCTCCCATCCGGGGGGCTGTACCAGCCGCCAGGGTGTAGGCAATCCCGGCCAACCAGTAGCCGGGACCGATACGGGCAACGCGGCGCGCGGCATAGGCCAGCCACCCATCGTTACGTCGTCCGGCTTGGACCGTCAGCGTGAAGGCCGAAACCAAGAAGAAAAGCTGGACGCCATTGCTGCCGTGAAGGCTGATGGCGGCCAGCCAATCGGGCAGGCCGGTCATGGGCAGGATGGCATCGGTGTCCATCGTGATGGCAACGGCGTTTCGCCATCCTCCAAAGCAGTGGATTAACAGCACCATCAGGATTGCGACACCGCGCAGGCCGTGCAGCGCGGGCATCTCACGGGGTAAGCTCATGACGCGGCGCCGGATCGTGACCAGGCCGAGCACGCCGAAGCCGGGCAGCGCGGCGGAGGCAGGTTCGGGGACGGTGGAGGCTGCGGCGGTCAGTTGCCCGGTGACGACGCAGGCATCCGGGCAGTTGTTGCCGGTCGGTTGCCGGGGTTCCGGCGTGCCGTTCGCAAATGCCAGGGACACACCCACGTTGCTGTTGCCCGCCGAAGCGGGCGTGATCGTTTCCCCGATGGACGCGCTGACGGAATCCGCCACAACGCCTGTGATCGTCTGCACCTGATTGATGGCGGTTTCCGCCGGGTTGAATGACCCCTGCGCCACGGCAGCGTCAGAGATCACCGGCTTGGGTTGCGCAGTCGCGCCGTGCGACTGCGCCACTGCGTCGTAAGTCTGGCCGTTCAAGCAAATACCTCGGCCCGCGCCCCTGTCACCAGTGTGGTACGCCACCATCGCAAGCATCGCTGCACGCATCGGACACCCCCTTTAAACCGGGCGAACCCTATTGAATCGGGCTGAACGAATCGTGAACATGATCGTGTTGGCCTATCAGCAATTGTCGAAGTATGTCGACGAAAGTGGCAGTGTCATGCTGGCTGGACGGGGACGGTCGAGGTCGCACGGAATGGTTTGTCGGCATGGCCCATCCCAGCAACGGCCGTTTGTCCCGCGGGAGCCGCTCGTCTCGCGGGTGACAGGAAGAGCAGCGCGGGCCGCATCAGCGACCTGCGACCGAGGGCAGAACAGCACCAAGGGCAGCGCCATGCGTCAGTCCAGAAAACCAAAAGGCCGGCCCGGGTGTTGCGCTGCTCGGATATGAATGGCTGGGGCCTCGGCACGCTCCGCCATCGCCGTGGCGGCCAAGTGGGAGACAAAGGTTTATTCAGGCGGAGGATCGGGGAAGGTGGGCAGGGGGCGAAGTGCAGCACGGGGCAGGATAAGTGCGACTCTCATGGCGGTAGCAGGAGTTCGAATCCCTTACGGGACGCCATTCCTTTTCCAGTCAACCCGATGCTTCACTCTCAGTGTCAGGCGTGATCAAACGCCGCAGATTTGACCAACGCGAACACGCTCCGGCCAGCCTCCAATCCCAGCGTGCCCACCGAGTCCCGCGTCAGCCGCGCCAGCACCGCCGTTGGCCCGATCTGCAAGGTCGCGAACACCTCGTGCAGCCCAGCCGGGCCGATGCTGGCCACCACGGCCGGCAGCACGTTATGGCTGCTGATCCAATCGGGCTGGCGGAGCGCCACCGACACATCGCGTGCGCGCAGCCGCAGCCGCAAACGGGAGCCTGCCTGCTCCGCCCGCAATGGCACCACAAGCATCCCGCCCGGGAACCGCAGTCGTGTCAGGCCTCGCGCCGAGTCGTGCCCATCCACGATGCAGTCCAGCACGGCGCCGGCATCCCGCCGTCCGCTGAGCAGCGGCAGGTCGGTCCGGGCTGCAAGGTCGGCGACCGGACCCGCTGCCAGCACTCGCCCGGCCTCCATCAGCACCAGCGTGTCCGCCAGCCGGTCCACCTCCGCCAGGTCATGCGTCACATACAGGATCGGCAGCCCCGCGGCGTCGCGCAGGCGCTCCAGGAATGGCAGGATCTCGGCCTTGCGCGGGCCGTCCAGCGCCGCCAGCGGCTCGTCCATCAGCAACAGGCGCGGGCGGGACAGCAGGGCGCGGCCTAGCGCCACCCGCTGCCGCTCCCCGCCAGATAGCGCCCGAGGGCGCCGGGGCAGCAGCGGCGCGATATCCAGCAGAGCCACGACTTCGGCGAAGTCCGGCCCGGCGGCGTCCCTTGGCGCCCGCTGCGCGCCGTAGCGCAGGTTCGACTCGACGCTCAAATGCGGCAGCAGCCGCGCGTCCTGGAACACGACGCCGCAACGCCGCCGTTCCGCGGGGACGATCACGCCAGAGGCTGTGTCCAGCAGCACCGCCCCATCCAGCGCCACGCGCCCCGCGACCGGGCGCAGCAGCCCGGCGACGACTGACAGTATCGTGCTCTTGCCGGAGCCGCTCGGCCCGAACAGTGCGGTGACGCCCGGCGGCGCCGTGAACGCCGCGTCCAAAGCGAAGCCCGCGAAGCCGTGCCGTGCTGCGACGTCCAGCATTGGGGCGGAGCTACCGGCCCGGCAGCCGGTGCATCCGCCGCACTGGCGGGCCGGAAAGGAACGGTCCGGCGATGGCCGGGGTAAACGATGCCCGGGACAGCTTGGCTGCCGCGGCTTCCCCACCGACCCACCTCGTTGCGGCATAGATGGTCGCTGGCAGGGTCGGCGTTTGCCCCGGCATGCCGCTGGCGAAGGTGAAGACGGTGCAGAACTTGCCTGGGCCTGCTGCGACACAGCGGGATGTGGCTCCTTGGCGTGTGCGCTCCCTCATCCCTGGCGATGCCCGCGGCCTAGGCGCACCCGCGTAGCCTTTCCCGATGGCCGCGGCAAAGCGCCTGCACGGGAACCCCGCGCTGGGAAGGACGGGTTGCAGCCCCGATGCGGTGCATCGGGGCGAGACCTGGACGCACCCAGGGCGGAAAATACCCGGAGGAACGCCCCACAGGCTGCCGGGACAGGCTCGTGACCAGTCCGGTTAAGGTCAGCCCGCCTTCTTTGCCCTGGTCTTCGGCGCCGGCTTTGCAGCGGCCTTCGGCTCCGGCTTCTTCTCGGCGACGTTCAGGGCGTCCTTGACCTGTTTGGCTGGCGTGAAGGCCAGCTTCTTGCTGGCAGCGATCTGGATGGCTTCCCCAGTGGCGGGGTTGCGGCCCTGGCGGGCGTCGCGGCTTGCCACCTTGAACTTGCCAAAGCCGGGCACCGAGACTTCCTCGCCCTTTACGGCCGTTTCGATTACGGCAGCGAATACGGCCTCCACGACCTGCTTGGCCTGCTTACGCTCGATACCGTGCTGGCCGGCGATATGTTCGGCGAGTTCTGCTGTATTCATGGTGTTCCCTTTGGATGGTTTGTTGGCATGGTTGCGTCACCGGACGGCGGTTACGCCGGGTGTTCGGCGACGTAAGCAGGGGCCTTACTGCATGGGAACCCTGATTCCACGTGCATCGGCATAGGCGAACCCAAGGTCAACGATTTAGCGGAAAGTGTTGCCGCACAGGATCACTCGCCGCCCGATTCGAACGCGGCGTAAGGGGTTTCAGCTTTACACCGATTCGCCGTGGTCCCGGCGGCTTGGCGGGCCGTGACCTGCGGCACACAAGGTGACATCATCGGTTGCTAACAGTGTCGGCATACCCACAAGGGACTCCAATGCGCTCCAATGCTTGCAGGGCTTGGTCGCAATGGCCGTGATGAGTCGTTCGGCCCGGCGCGACGTGCTCGCGGCCACGCCGCTGTTCCATCAACTGGACCGTGCCGAGCTTGACGCTTTGACCGACTTGGCCAGTGAGCGGACGGTGCCGCGGGACCGCATGGTGGTCCGGCGCGGCGAGGCGGACTGCTGCCTGCTCGTCCTCGTGCACGGACGGCTGCGCGCCGGCACCACGTCAGCCGATGGGCGGGAGGTCACGATCGGCCTGATGGAGCCCGGCGCCGTCCTGGGAGAGATCGCCCTGCTGGACGGCAAGCCGCGCAGCATGGACGTGGTGGCGATGCTCGACAGCCTGCTGCTGCAGGTGGACCGCGCGGCGTTCCTACCTTTCCTGCGCGCCCGTCCCGACCTGATGCTCCGCCTGATGGAGCTGCTGTGCGACCGTCTGCGCCGGGCCAGCGCCGCTTATGAGGATGTCGCGCTGTCGCCATTGTCGGCCCGGCTCGCGCGGCTGCTGCTGGCCCTGGCCGGCACGCATGGCGCGCCTGGGGCGGACGGCATACGTATCCGCCTGCGCTTGTCCCAGCGCGACATCGGCGCGCAGGTTGCGGCAACCCGGGAACGGGTCAACAAGCAGTTCCGCCTGTGGCACGAGGCCGGCGTGCTGGGGGAGCAGGGCGGCTACCTTGTCCTGCGCCGGCCGGATGCGCTGCGTGCGCTGCTGGAAACCCCGGAGTAACTCCTGGCTCCGCGCTTGGCGCGACAGCTTCGTACGAGGAAACAGGGTGCGGTTTTCGATAGTTGCGGCGGCCCTGGTGGCCGTCCTGGTCGGCTTCGGCGGGACGCTTGCAGTCGTGGTGCAGGCGGCGGCGCATCTCGGCTCGACCCAGGCGCAGACGGCGTCGTGGGTTTCATCGCTTTGCCTGGCGATCGCGGGCACCAGCATCGTGCTCAGCGTGCACTACCGGATGCCGGTGATCACCGCGTGGTCGTTGGCCGGGGCGGTGCTGATCGCCGCGGCGCCGCCCAGCGTCGACATGCCGGCGGCCATCGGGGCGTTCATGGCGTCGGCCTTGCTCACGGTGCTGGCCGGGCTGGTGCCGGCGCTGGCAAACGCCATCGCACGGATGCCGGCATCCATCGCTGGCGCGATGCTCGCCGGGCTGCTGCTGCGCTTCGTGCTCGGGGTGTTCCAGGCGGCGCAGGGCTCGCCCATCCTGGTGCTGCCGCTCTTGGCGGTGTTCCTGGTGGCGCGGCTGGTCCATGCGGCGTCGGCGCCGCTGGTGGTGATCGCGATGGGCGTGCCGCTGGCGCTGGCGCTCGGCCTGCCGATGGCGATGCCGGCTGGGCTGGAGCTATCCGTGCTGGTGCCGGTGGTGCCCCGGTTCGATCCCACCGCGATCCTGGGCCTCGGCGTGCCGCTGTTCCTGGTCACGATGGCGACGCAGCAGATTGCCGGTGCGGCGGTGCTGCGGACGGCGGGCTACCTGCCGCCGGTGCGGGGCACGCTGCTGGCGACCGGGGTGGCATCCCTGGTTGGGGCGCCGTTCGGCTGCTACTCCGCCAACCTGTCGAGCGTCACCGCCGCACTGTGCACCGGGCCGGATGCCCATCCGGACCCGGCGCGGCGTTGGATGACCGGGCCGGTTTATGGCGTGCTGTATCTGGCGTTGGCGGCCAGCGGCGCCTCGTTCGTCCAGGTGTTCACCGCCCTGCCGCCTGCGCTGGTCGCAACCGTTGCCGGCGTCGCGCTGGTCGGACCGCTGACCGGGGCCCTCGCGGCGGCGATGGCGCGGGAACAGGAGCGGTTCGCCGCGGTGCTGGCCTTCGGCGTCACTGCGTCCGGCGTGTCGCTGCTGGGCGTCGGTGCGGCATTCTGGGGGCTGGCGGCCGGGCTGCTCGCCCTAGGGCTGCAACGGGCGGAACGGCGGCTGCGCGGTCTCAGGCTGGCTTGACCAGCAGGTTCGGCAGGCCGGGATACCGCTCGTAGCTGTCCATGACGTGATAATCCATCGCGTCCAGCCAGGCGGTGAACTGCGGCCAGTGAGGCGCGCACAGCTCGATGAACAGCGTGGGCCGCCAGCAGGCCACGGTGGCCGCAAGCCCGGCCAGCACTGCCAGTTCGCCGCCTTCCACGTCAATCTTGATGAAGTCCACTCGCAGCCCGGCCAGGGCGGCGTCGCCGGCGATGCAGCGCGTGGCGCCGGCTGGGTCCGGGTGGAATTGCGCGCCGCCGAGGTTGTCAGGGTCCGGCACCTGCTGCGCCATGCGTCCAGGTCCGGCCGCCAGGGCCAAGCCGAGGAACTGCTCGTCCCAGGTTTGGCACTGGTTCAGTCGGCCATGCAGGCGCAGGTGGGCGGCAGCGTCCGCATTCGCCTCGAACAGCACGACCCGGCGGGCGTGGGCGACGTGCTCGAAGAACAGGGCATGGTTGCCGATGTTGGCGCCGATGTCGGCGATGACGGCGCCGGGCGGGATGTGCGGCGCCATCAGGCGCAGCTCCTCCAACTCGAAGAAGGTGCCGCGCAGGTGGCAGGCCTGGATGGGATCGCGCGGATTGGTGACGAAGAACTGCAGTGCGGCGCCCTCTGGCGTGCAGCGCACGAGGGTGCCGGGCAGGTGCTGCGGGCCGCCGCCGCCTGTCATGCCGGGCCGATGCGGACCAGGATCACAATGGAGGGTTCGGCGGCGATGGCCTCCACGTCGAGCAGGCTGTCCCCTGGCCCTGCCGAGCCTTCGCCGGTGTCGAGCCGGCCCGAACAGCAGTGCAGCACCTCGCCGTGCGGCACCCGCATCCCGGCCGCAAGCCGCAGCACCTGCACATCCGCCCTGTGCCACACGGGGTCAGTGATGACGTTGAAGGCCTGCCCGGGTTGGCCGCCCAGCCGGCATTGCGTTCGTGCGCCGCCGTCGAAGCGGTGGGGCGTCAGCAGCGGGCAGGGGAGGAAGGGGCCGCCGTCATGCGATAATGCGATGAGCCGTCCCGTAACCGGCGTGAACACCCGGTCGAATCCGGCATAGTCGGAAAAGTCGCAATCCTCGGTCAGCTCCGCTAGGCTTGCCTGCCACAACAGGCCGCCGTCTTGGGCGCATATGGTTACGACGTCGCGCGTGATGCCCCGTCCGTTGCGCCACGGCGTCGCCACAAGGTCACATGCACGGCGCAACGTCACCCTTCAACTCCAACCCAGGACGCAAGATGACGCCCGACGACCTCCGCCGTTTGGAGAAGCCGCCTGCCGCCCCGGCGCTGCAGGCCCTGTGGTGGGCCGCCCGCGACGATTGGGACCGCGCGCATGGGGCGGCGCAGTCCGACTCCGGCCGGGACGCGGCTTGGGTCCATGCCTACCTGCACCGGGTCGAAGGCGATCCGGACAACGCCCGGTATTGGTATGGGATGGCGCACCGGCCCGTTTGCACCGAGCCGCTGGAGGCGGAGTGGCAGGCCATCGCCGGCGCGCTGCTGCGGACGCCGTAGGGCGGAAAAGCGGAGCGCCTTCCGCCACACCTCAGTGCTGACTCCGGCGGAAGGCGCTCCGCCTTTCCGGCCTACACGGTGTCGGCGGGTTACGCGGTTTCGGAGGGTTGCCGGTCAAGATGCCGGCGCGTTGGCGGGCACCTCGGTTCCCAAACGCCCGAGCAGCCGGGCATGGGCGCGGATCCCGTGGTGAAAGCATCGCCAATCGAACTTCTCGTTCGGGCTGTGCACCTGGTCGTCATCCAGGCCGAAGCCCATCAGCAAGCTGTCCATGCCGAGCAACCGGTGCAGGGACTCCACCACCGGGATGCTGCCGCCGCAGCCGGCCAGGACGGCGGGACGGCCATACTCCGCCGCGAGCACCTCCTGTGCCGCCGCAACGAAGCGGCTGCTGGACGGGATCTCCATGCCTGGTGCGCCGCCGCCGGTGATCTCGGCCCGTGCATCGGCAGGTAGCCGGGCGCGGATGAAGTCATGGAACGACTGCACGACGGCCGCCGGGTCCTGGCCGGGTACTAGCCGGAAGGACACCTTGGCGCCGGCCTCGGCGGCGATCACCGTCTTGCTGCCGGGTCCGGCATAGCCGCCCCAAATGCCATTGATATCAGCGGTTGGACGCGCCCACAGCCGCTCCAACCCGGTCCGCCCGCGTTCGCCCACCGGAACCGACAGGCCTATGGCGCCGAGGAATGCAGCCTCGTCGAAGCCCAGCGCCGCCCAATCGCCTTGCAGGGACTGCGGCAACTCCGTTACTCCATCATAGAAGCCCGGCAACTGGACGCGGCCGTCCTCGTCATGCAACTCGCCCAGGATGCGGGTCAGCAGGTTGATCGGGTTCAGCGCGGACCCGCCGAACACGCCCGAGTGCAGGTCGCGGTCCGCCGCATGTATGATCACCTGCATGTAGGCCAGGCCGCGCAGCCGCGTGGTCAGCGCCGGGGTGTTGATGTCCCACATGCCGGTGTCGCTGATGACGGTCACGTCGCCGCGCAACGCGTCCGCATGCTCCTGCAGGAAGCGGTTGAGGTTCGGACTGCCGACTTCCTCCTCGCCCTCGATCAGCGCCGTGACGCGGACGGGCAACGTGCCGTGCACGGCGTGCCAGGCGCGCAGGGCTTCCAGCCACATCATCACCTGGCCCTTGTCGTCCACGGCGCCGCGGGCGACGACGCGGGGGCCGTTCGGACCTTCGGACAGCACGGGGTCGAACGGCGGGCAGGTCCACAGTTCCAGCGGCTCCGCCGGCTGCACGTCGTAATGGCCATAGAAGATCAGGTGCGGCGCGTTGCCGCCAGGGCCGGGGTGGTGGCCCAGCACGACCGGGTGGCCAGGCGTCGGGTGAATCGAGGCCTCGAAGCCCACCGCTTGCAACTGATCCTGCACCCATGCGGCGGCGGCGGCGCAGTCGCTGGCATGGGCCGGCTGCGCGCTGACGCTTGGGATGCGGAGAAAGCTGAACCAGCGCTCGCGCGCGGCGTCCAGGTTGGCTTCGATGTGGTCCAGTACGGGTTCGGTCTGCATGAACGACACCATGCCTAAACCCGTGCCAGGCGGCTAGGGTGGGATGAACGGTTCCTGCTCCCTCTCCCTCCGGGAGAGGGTTGGGGTGAGGGGGTCTTGCCTGCGGTGCGGGGGACCTACCGTATCTCGGGGCTACGGCTTAGAATTGGAGGGGACGGCGCTTGCCCGCCCCCTCACCCCGGCCCTCTCCCGGAGGGAGAGGGAGAAGCGGCTGCGGTTTTTTATGCCGCTTGGGCCAGCTTCACTGCTTCGATTGCCGACCACACTCGCTCGGGCGACGCTGGCATGTCCAGGTGGCTGACGCCCACTGTCCGCAGCGCGTCCTGCACCGCGTTCATCACCGCAGGCAGCGCCCCGGCGCATCCTGCCTCGCCGCAGCCCTTCACGCCCAGGACGTTGGTCCGCGCCGGCACGGGATGACTGGTGAAACCCAGTTCCGGCGCATCGGCGGCCCGGGGTAGGGCATAGTCCATGAAGGACCCGGTCACGAGCTGGCCGTCCTCGTCATAGGCGACGTTCTCCATCAACGCCTGGCCCAAGCCCTGCACGATGCCGCCATGTGCCTGGCCCTGGACCAGCATCGGGTTCACCAGCACGCCGAAGTCGTTGACGGTGGCATAGCGCACGACCTGCACGATGCCCGTCTCCGGGTCCACCTCGACCTCCGCGACATGGCAGCCGTTGGGGAAGGCGGAGGGCGAGGCCTCATGGATGTGCTGCACGTCCAGGGTGCCAAGCACGCCGGGCTGGGCGCGGCACTGCCCCGCAAGCTCCATGATGCCGATGCCGCGGTCGGTGCCGGCGATGGTAAAGCGGCCCCCGCCTGCATTCCTGGAAAATTCGATGTCCGACGCGGCGGCCTCGAGCACGTTTGCCGCGGCCTGGCGGCCCTGCTCGATGCAGATCTCGCTCGCCTCCACGATGGCGGCGCCACTCGCCATCATGCTCTTCGACCCGCCGGTGCCACCGCCGGCGATGAGTTGGTCGCTGTCGCCCTGCAGCAGCCGCACACGGTCAAACGGCACGCCTAGCCGGTCGCACAGCACCTGCGCGAAGGGCGAAGCATGGCCCTGGCCGTAATCCAGCGTGCCAGTGATGATCGTGACGGTGCCGTCCTCCTCGAACCGGATGCCGCCCATCTCCTGCTGCGGCGGCGCCGTCACTTCCAGGTACTGCCCGATGCCGCGGCCGCGCAGCTTTCCAGCCCGGCGGCTTTCCGCCCGGCGCGCCGCGAAGCCATCCCAGTCCGCCTCTGCCAGCGCATGCTCCAGCACCGCCGGAAAGTCGCCGCTGTCGTAGTTCATCCCGGACGGCGCCTGATAGGGCATCTGCTCCGGCTGGATGTGGTTGCGGCGGCGCAGGTCGGCCGGGTCAATGCCCATCTCGGCGGCGGCAGCATCCACCAGACGCTCCATATACAGGTTGCCCTCGGGACGGCCCGCGCCGCGGTAGGGGCCAACCGGCGTGGTGTTGGTGAACGTGCAGAGCGCCTGCGCCTCGATCAGCGGGGTCGCATAAACCCCGATCATGTTCTTCATGGTGTTGACGGTCGGTGGGATGGTGGTGGCATTGCTGAGGTAGGCGCCGAGGTTGCCCCAGCCCGTCACGCGTATCGCCAGGAAACGACCGTCCTTGTCGAGGGCCAGCTCGGCGTCAACCTCGTGGTCCCTCCCGTGGCTGTCGGACAGGAAGCTGCCGCTGCGCTCGTCCGTCCACTTCACCGGGCGGCCCAGCAGGCGGGCGGCCAGCAGGATGCAGGGATACTCGGGATACACCGAGGCCTTCATGCCGAACGAGCCGCCGACATTGCCGGTCAGCACGCGCACCTGCTCGACGGGGACGCCCAGCACGTCCTTCAGTGATGCACGCATCATGAACACGCCTTGGCAGCCGGTCCGGAGCGTGTAGCGCCCGGTGGCTGGGTCATGCTCGGCCAAGGCCGACCGCGGCTCCATCGCGCCGACGACGATGCGGCTGTTGCGGATGGACAGGCGGGTAACGTGGGCGGCATTCGCGAAAGCGGCGGCGACCGCGGCGGCATCCCCGTGGTGGTAATCCATGACGAGGTTGCCGGGAGCGTCGTCATGCAACTGCGGCGCGTCCGGCGCCGCCGCGGCCCGGGCGTTGGTCACGGCCGGCAGCGGGTCCACGTCCAGCATCACCGCTTCCGCCGCGTCGCGTGCCTGCGATGCAGTCTCGGCGACCACGACCGCCACGGGGTCGCCGACATAGCGGACCTTGTCCTCGGCCAACGGCGGCTGCGGCGGGCGGGGGGTGGCGCTGCCGTCGCGGTTCTTGCCGGACGACGCCTGCATGTGGGCGATCCCGCCGGCACGCAGGTCCGCGGCCACCAGCACGGCCAGCACACCCGGCATCGCCTGCGCCGCGGCCCGGTCCACGCCGCGCAGCACGCCATGGGCGTAGGTGCTGCGGATCACAACCGCGTGCGCCTGGCCCGGCAGGTTCAAATCGTCGCTGTAGCGGCCCTCGCCGCGCAGCAGCACGGGGTCCTCCTTGCGGTGGACCGGCTGGCCGATTGCGAACTTGGCATCAGAGGAATTGAAATAAGCGTCCATGCTGCGGCACTCCGTCAGGGCTGCTACCCTAATCTAGGGTCATATCGCCGGAGCGGGAGTGTGCCGTGGCCACGCCGTTTGGGTGACCACGACTGCCGCCGCCTGTACGGCGACGACCAAGGCGACGCAGCCGGGCCATCCCGCATGCGCCCAGACGCTGGCTGGCAGGATCCCGCCCATGCTGCCGCCAACGTAGTAGCTGGTCACATACAGCCCCACCGCGGTCGACCGCGACCCGCGCGCCGCCGCGGCGACATAGCCGAGGGACAGCACCTGCTCGGTGAAGATGCCCGCCGCCGCCAGCGCCATTCCAAGCAGGATGGCGGCCAGGGACGGCAGCAGCGTCAGCAGCAGCCCGGCCATCGCCACCACCGCCGCCAGCAGCACCGTCCGCCGCCGGCCGAACCGCAGGGCGAGTCGCGTCGCCACCGGCGTCGCCACCATGCCGAGCAGGTAGAGGACGAACACCGACCCCAACTGCGCCGGGCCAAACCCGTAGGGCGGCGCGGCCAGCAGCACGTTGGCATAGGTAAACGTCGCCACCATCGAGAACAGGACGGAGAACCCGACCGCGCAGGTCGCGATCACCTGCGGATTGCGGAGCTGGTCGGCAAACCCGGAGAGGCCGCGCGCAATGCCGCTGACGGGCTGGAACCGCACCTCCGGCGGCAGGAACGCGCGGATCGCCGCGGCGCAGCCCAGGGTCAAGGCGCCCAGCACCACGAACGACGCGCGCCAGCCCAGGTACTGCGTCGTCCAGCCCGACACGAACCGTCCCAGGAACCCGCCGAAGATCGTGCCCATCGCGTAGGTGCCGGTGACCTGGATGCCCTCGGCCCCCGGGCATTCCTCGGCGATGTAGGCGACGGTGACCGCGAAGATGAACGGCAGCAGCAATCCCTGCAGGAAGCGGCACAGGATCAGCACGTCCAGCCCCGGCGCCGCGGCGGCCAGCATCGTCGGCGCGATCAGGAGCATGCTGGCGCCGACGATCAGCCGCCGCCGGCCGAGCGCGTCCGAGACGCCGCCGACAAAAGGGGCCACCAGCGCCACCGCCAGCAGCGTTGCCGTCAGGGTCAGCCCGGCCCGCGGCAGGGTGGCACCGAACTCTCCGGCCAGGGTCGGCAGGATCGCCTGGGTGGCATACAGGTTGATGAAGGTGGCAAGTCCAGCGGCGGCCACCCCGATCCGGCGGCGCCCGGCCAGCCCGGTCAACCCGGCGCCTGACCGGCCAGGATCGCGGTGCAGGCAGCCGGCAGCACCGCCGGGCG
>CAXTCI010000105.1:0-3717 GCA_964242325.1 uncultured Acetobacteraceae bacterium | reverse complement strand
GCCGGGCAGGCCGGTTGCCAGGTGGATCAGCGTCACATGGTCCGGCGACCAGGCGGCCGGGTCCACGCTTCGGCCGTCGGCGGATACCAGGCTGTGGACCTCGACGCGGTCCAGCTCGGCCGGTGACAACGGCGGCTTAGGCTGCACGTCCAGCCACACGTCGGCGTCCAATCCCAGCATGTGGCTGGCGTGGATGCCCGCCATCGGGCCGCCGTGCGGGCGGGAAATGTCATTCATATACAGCGGCGGCAGCCCCGCGACCAAGGCCTTCACTCCCAGCATCTGCAAGGCGGCGATGGTGTCGGGGTGGCCCCAGTACCAACTCCGGCTGGCGCGGATCGTCTGATAGCCCGGCCCAGCCGGGGGCAGCTCGACCGCACCCGCGATGCAGCCGCCACCGGGGCCGCCGACGATTCGGACGGGGGTGGACCGCGCGGCGGCAAGCTGCTGCGGTGCTGCGGCCGACTGCTGCGATGATATGGCAGGCTGCTGCGCTTGGGCGGCGCCTGGGTTCCATAACGACATCAGGACGGCTAGACAGGGGGCAATACGCATGGTCGGCACTCCAGGGCCGGGGATCGCGTTCACCTAATACATGCGGGGCCGGCTTTGCAGAACGCCCGGCCCGCAGCCCAAGAGGTCCAAATGGCATCGCGTTACCTTGTCACCGGCGGCGCCGGCTACGTCGGCAGCCACCTGGTCGCCTTGTTGGTCGAGCAGGGCGCGGAGGTGGTCGTGCTGGACAGCCTGCGGCAGGGCCATCGCGAAGCCGTGCCGGACGGCGTGCGCCTGGTCGTCGCCGACCTGGCCGACGCGGCGGCGGTGGACGACACCCTCTCGGACGGCGCGTGGGACGCCGTGTTCCACTTCGCCTCGCTGTCCCTGGTCGGGGAAAGCATGCGGGAGCCGATGCGCTACCTGTTGGATAACGCGGCGCTGGGCATCCGGCTGGTGGACGCCTGCATCCGCCATGGCGTTCCGCGCTTCGTGCTGTCCTCCACCGCCAACCTGTTCGGTTTGCCCGACAGCGTGCCGATCGACGAGGACGCCCGGATCGCCCCGGCATCGCCCTACGGCGAAAGCAAGCTGATGATCGAGCGGGCACTGTTCTGGGCCGGCGAGCTGCACGGCCTGCGCAGCGCCTGCCTGCGCTACTTCAATGCCGCCGGGGCCGACCCGCGCGGCGTGTTGGGGGAGGACCACGATCCCGAAACCCACCTGATCCCGCTGGTGATCGATGCCGCGCTGGAGCGGCGCCCGCCGCTGACGGTGTTCGGCACCGACTACGACACGCCGGACGGGACCTGCATCCGTGACTATGTGCACGTCACCGACCTGGGCCACGCCCACCTTTGCGCGCTGCGCCAGTTGGATAATGGCAGCGTGACCTACAACCTGGGCAACGGCCAGGGCCATTCCGTGCGGGAAGTGATCGCCTCCGTCGAGCGCGTGCTGGGCCGTCCGGTGCCGGCGGTGTTCGGCGACCGTCGCGCCGGTGACCCCCCCGTGCTGGTGGCGGCGAGCGGGCGCATCAAGCAGGAGGCGGGCTGGGCGCCGCAGTTCGCCGACCTGGACAGCGTCGTGGGCACGGCGGCGCGCTGGCGCATTGCCCACCCCGGCGGCTACGGCTCCGGCTGAAACGCCGAGATCGCCAGGTAGGAAAGCCGCTTCAGCTCCTTCCGGCCGCGCGTCACGCTGTCGAGGATCAAGCCGCAGGTCAGCGATAGGAAGGACAGCAGCACCAGCCCTGTTGCCAGCACTGCGGTCGGTAGGCGCGGCACCAGGCCGGTGCGGAGGAACTCTGCCAGGATCGGCACGGCCAGCAGCACCGCCAGCAGCAGCAGGACAGTGCTGATGGCGGCGAAGAACGGCAGCGGGCGCTCCTCCTTCACCAGCAGAACGATGGTTCGCAGGATGCGGAAGCCGTCGCTGTAGGTCCGCAGCTTGCTCTCCGACCCGGCCTTGCGTTCCTTGTAGGCCGTCGGCACCTCGCCGATCGGCATGCGCAGTTCGAGGGCGTGGACCGTGAACTCCGTTTCCGTCTCGAACCCGCCGGACAGCGCGGGGAACGACTTCACGAAGCGGCGGGAGAACACGCGGTAGCCCGACAGCATATCCGACACACGGTCGCCGAAGATGCGCGCCACCAGCCCGGTCAGCACCGCGTTGCCCAGGCGATGGCCGGGCCGGTAAGCCGCCTGGATGTCCGACACCCGGGCGCCGTTCACCATGTCCAACTGGTCCTCCAGCAGCATCGCCACCATGGCGGGCGCCGTGCTGGCGTCATAAGTGTCATCGCCGTCCACCAGCACGTAGGCGTCGGCCTCGATGTCGGCGAACATGCGGCGGATCACGTTGCCCTTGCCCTGCAGGCGTTCGGTCCGCACGTGGGCGCCGGCGGCGCGGGCCACGGCGACGGTGCCGTCGGTGGAGTTGTTGTCATACACGTGGATGGAGGCGCCGGGCAGCGCGGCCCGGAAGGCGCGTATGACGGACGGCACCGCCGCCTGCTCGTTGTAGCAGGGGATCAGCACGGCGATGCGCGCCGTCATCGCGTGGTCCCGAACACCACCCTTCGGGATAGGTGGAAGTTGGCGCCCAGCCCTGCTGCCACCCCGGCCAGCACCGCCAGCACCGGGTAGTCCGCGCACAGCGGCACCAGCAGCACCAGCAAGGTGAACGTGCCACGGTTGAGCACGAAGCCCAGCCCGTTCGCCGCCAGGAACAGCAGCCACTGCCGGACCGCGCTGCCGGGTTGCGGTCCGGCGAAGGTCCAGGCCCGGTTGCCGGCCCAGGTGGTGGTGGCCGCCGCGAAGTAGGCCAGCAGCCCCGCGGTGATCAGGCCGAGCGGGTCCTTGAGCGCGTAAACCACCGCCGTATCAACCAAGAACCCGGCAAAGCCGACCACGCCGAAGCGGAAGAACTGGCCCAGGAGGGCTAGCCGGGCAGGGGTCAGCAGCGTGCGGATCGGGGAGGGCAGGATCATTGCGGCGCAGTAGCGCAAAATGGACCGGTAAGCCACCACGACAGGCCCGGCGTGTGACGCAAATCACAGCGTTAAGACAGCCTTACGGCGAAGGTGCGCCTGGCGCTGGAGCCTGGCGCTTGCTTTGGAGGGTTGGAGCCATGCACATCAGCTATACCGGAGTCCAAGACGCGGCTTCCTATGCTCCTGCCGATAAGTGCGAACCGGAGCAGGCGACCCCATGGGCCTACCTGGCCGTAGTGGTCCCGCTGACCCTGCTCTATGCCATCGTTGTCCTCGTGGCAGCGGTAGCGACGTCGGCCTCCGCTTTGGGCGTATCCTGGTTTCCGGTGGGATGACGCCGATGGCAAATGCACGGTTCACCCTGGGAGACCCGGCCACTGACGGGCTGGAGTTCCTGCTCAGCACCCGGGCACCGCGCCGCCGGCACGCCCCGGCATGGCGGGCGGTGGCGTTCGTCGCCATCCTGCTGGCAACGCTTGGTGCGGTCCTGGCCTTTGACGCCGCCGGCATGACCCTACCGTTGGCCGCCGAGGGCGCTCGACCCTGACTGTGCCAGCGTGGCCGCGCCAGCGCGACCGCGCGAACCGGCTGGCCAGGCGGCTGGTCGCAAGGCGTTGCGGGGTACAGCGGGAAAGGCCCGCCAAGTCTCGTGTCTCGCACGGACCTTACTTCGAACAACACGTGGTCGCAGCAGATCTGCTTCCAAGCGAGATGCTGTGCTGAAAAAA
>CAXTCI010000104.1:0-17499 GCA_964242325.1 uncultured Acetobacteraceae bacterium | reverse complement strand
TATTTCCTTATGTGTTGTTGCTGAACGACATCCCGGCAGGTCATAGGCCGCAGCAACTCGCAGGCGGGGCTGAAAGGGCTGGCGCCAGACCATTGCCGTGGGTCCCCGGAGGCAGGCCGCGGACCGGCCCAGGCAGGGCATGGCGGGCTTCTCACCCGTTGTCGCGCATCACCGGCAAACCGACGGCGGCCGACGCGTTGTAGGTGCTTGGCGAAGGGATACAGGACACGATGACACGCACGACTGGAGATACGCCCGAGGCGCGGGCGAAGGATGCGGCGCTACCGGGTAACCACGGCCAGTTCGGCGCCAACAATGGCACCGAGGATTATGAGCCGCTGCAGGACACACCAGCGGCGCCGGTCCCAGAGGTGGCGCCGGAGCCGGACCCGCGACCCTGACCACGCCAGCGCCGCGGCGGAGTCGCCCGTGAAAGCTGGCGCCTTCCTGCTCCCTTTCCCTCCGGGGGAGGATCGGGGTGAAAGGGTCTTGGCCGCGGAGCAGAGGGTTGCGGGCTATTTCGGTGTGCAATCCTGCGAGGGCATGGACGATTCTTGCCCATTCCCTCACCCCAGCCTTTTCTCGGAGGGAGAAGGAAAAGAAACCCGGACGTTCGGTTCACGCCCTGTCTACCGATTCTCCCCTGCCCATCACATGCTATGGCAGCCGGGACCGGAGCCCGCCGCGAGCGACTTCATGACGTTCAGCGTTGCAGGCAACACCCCATGAGCCGTCTGGCCCTGCTGGTCGCCGGCGCCTTCTTCATGGAGTTCCTGGACGGCACCATCATCGTGCCTGCCTTGCCTTACATGGCGCAGTCTCTGGGCACCAATCCGGTGGACCTGCATATCGGGATCACCGCCTATCTCCTGACGGTTGCGGTGTTCATCCTGCCCGGCGGCTGGGCGGCCGACCGCTACGGCGCGCGGGCGGTGTTCACGACCGCCGTGGGGGTGTTCACGCTAGGCTCGCTGTTGTGCGGGCTGGCGGACAGCACCGGCGCCTTTGTCGCGGCGCGGGTGCTGCAAGGCCTGGGCGGGGCGATGATGGTGCCGGTCGGCCGGCTGGCGGTGCTGCGGACGACGGCCAAGCCCGACCTTATCCGCGCCCTCGCCCTGCTGACCTGGCCGGGCCTGACGGCGCCGCTGCTCGGCCCGCCGCTGGGTGGGTTCCTGGCGGAGCACTTCACCTGGCGGATGATTTTCTGGGTGAACCTGCCGCTGGGAGTGCTGGGCATGGTCCTGGCGCTGCGGCTGGTGCCCGCCGCAGCCGGGGCGGCCCGGCGGCCATTCGACGGAGTGGGTTTCGTGCTTGCGGCGGCTTGGTGCCTGTGCGCGACCTTGGCGCTCGATATGCTGGGCGAGGGCGCCGGAGCCTGGGGCGCCATCGCATTGCTGGCGGCTGGCGCCGGGGCTGCCGGGCCGTTGCTGTGGCGGCACCTGCGCCGGCATGCTCATCCGCTGCTGGACACGGCGCCGTTTGCGACACCGACGTTCCGCGCCACCATGCTGACGGGCACTTTGATGCGGACGCTGATCGGGACGCTGCCGTTCCTGCTGCCGCTGCTGTTCCAACTGGGATATGGGCGGAGTGCCGTGGAGGCCGGGCTGCTGCTGCTGATGCTGTTCGCCGGCAACCTCGGGATCAAGCCATTGACGACGCCGATCCTGCGCCGCCTGGGGTTCCGTAGGGTGCTGGTCGGCAACGGGCTGCTTCAAGCCGCGGCAATGATGGGGTTTGCCCTGCTGCCGGCCACGGTGCCGCTGCCGGTGCTGCTGCCGCTGCTGGTGGTGGCCGGAGCATCGCGATCCCTGCAATTCACGGCGCTGAACACCCTGGCATTCGCCGACGTGCCGCAGCCGGCGATGGGACCGGCCAACACCTGGTTCAGCGTGGCATTCCAGTTGTCCATCGGCATCGGCGTGGCGGTGGGCGCGGTGGCGCTGCGCCTGGCGAGCCTCGCCGCAGGGGTGGAGCAGCCAGGGCTGGCGCAGTTCCACGCGGCGCTGGCGGTCATCGCGCTGTTCATGGCGGGTTCTGCACTCGCAGCGCTGGGACTGGCGCGGGACGCAGGGGCGGCGATCACGGCGCGGGCGTAGCACTGAGACCGGACGCGCTAAGGCCGGGAAACCAGAGACTGGGCGCGGGCACGCCCTAATGGTGCAAATGCCGGGATGCTGGAACCCTGTGCCGCCGCGGCGCGCTTCCATTCCGCAGCAAGAAAGCAACGTCCATGCAATGGTCCATCCCGATCGGCGCCGTTAAGGGCACCGTCATACGCATCCACCTCACCTTCGTGCTGTTCCTGGCCTGGATCGCCATCACCGCCTACTCCCGCGGTGGCCAGCGCGCGGCGATGGAGGGCGTGCTGTTCATCAGCCTGGTGTTCGCCAGCGTGCTACTGCACGAGTTCGGCCACGTCATCGCCGCCCGCCGCTACGGGATCAAGACTCCCGACATCACCCTGCTGCCGATCGGCGGCGTCGCGCAGATGGAGCGCATCCCAGAAAAGCCGTCCGAGGAACTGGTGGTCGCCCTGGCCGGCCCGGCGGTGAACGTCGTCATCGCGGGCATCCTTGCACTGGTCCTCGGCGGACTGCCGCACATCGGCGTGGGGCTGAACCTGGAGAACCCGGGCGTCAGCCTGCTCGGGCGGCTTGCCTGGGTGAACGTCACGCTGGTGCTGTTCAACCTGGTGCCGGCCTTCCCGATGGATGGCGGGCGCATCCTGCGGGCGTTGCTGGCACTGCGCCTGGGCCATGCCCGGGCGACGCGGGTGGCGGCAAGCGTCGGCCAGATCGTGGCGTTTGCACTAGGGCTGGCCGGGCTGTTCGGCAACCCGATGCTGATCTTCATCGCCCTGTTCGTCTACATGGGCGCGGCGTCCGAGGGCGCCGCGGCCCACCAGCGCGAAGCGAGCCAGAACCTGCTGGCGTCCGACGCAGCCGTTACGCGGTTCGAGATGCTGTCCCCCAGCGCCACCGTGGCCGTGGCGGTGGAACACCTGCTGCGGACCTCCCAGCACGACTTCCCCGTGGTGGACGGCGCCGGGCGGATGCGCGGCGTGGTGACCCGCAACGGCATGATCCGGGCGTTGCAGGCGACGGGTCCGGACACGCCGGTGCTGGAGGTGATGCAGCGCGACATCCCCACGGTGGGCGCCGGGCAGCCGCTGCAGGATGCGGTGCGGCTGATGCAGGATGGCGGCCTGCCAGCGGTCGGAGTGGTGGACGGGGATGGCCGGCTCGTCGGGCTGGTCACGCCGGAAAACCTTGGCGAGTTGATGATGGTGCAGGCGCTGCGGCCAAAGGTGCCCTCGCCGCCGGCCAACCCGTGGGGCAGCCCTGGCCCGGCACGCTGAACGCATACAGCACGGCCAACTGAGGCTTATCGGCCGGCCGCCGTGCTGCTCCCGACCGAGGACGGCGTCATGACATAGAAACGGGGTCATGACATAGAAGCGGGCAGAGCAGCCCGGTTCGACGCAGACCTGGAACGCAGCAAGCGCTGGACTGCCGGGTTAGACACAAAGCGGGAGTTCGCGAACGAGTGGCGGGCAATGGGCTGTCAGGACGGCAGCAGCAACTCCGGTAGCCCGGAAAGGTCATCCAGCACGGCGTCAGGCGGCCAGTCCGGATTGGGAGGCTCACCTACCCTGTCGATCCAGACGGATCGGATGCCGAGTTCGTGGCAGACCTTCAAGTCGGTGAACTGGCCCATGCCCACGTGGATGGTCTCGTCCTTCGTCACCCCCATGGTGGAATAGGCATGGAGGAACAGCCGGTGATCCGGCTTATACGCCTGAGCCTGCTGGGCGGTGATGACGAAGTCGATCGGAGTGCTTATCGCAGCGACCGTTCCTTCAATGAGGTCATCATCGGTGTTGCTGATGATGGCGAGCCGATAACGCGCACGTAGGCGATCAAGCGCGGCGGGTACCTCAGGATGCGGCTCGATCCGTCGCAGGATCGACAGTAATTTCTCCTGATCGTCCGGGGTGGCCGTATACCCGGTTTCGGCAAGCGCCTCGACAAGGCTTGAATTCAGGACGGACTTGTAGTTGCGGAAGGGCGGGCGCTGCTGTTGTTTCACCGCCAACTCCCGCAGCCGGTCTGCGAGGGCTGCTGCCCGGTCCTCCGCGTTGTCCGGCCGAAGGCATCCGGAAAGGATCGCGAGGGCAGCTTCCCTCACGGCGCGATGCCATTGGACCAGGGTGCCATAGCAGTCGAAGGTGATGACCTTGGGCGCGGGATCGAGCTTTAGCATGAAACACTCTCCTGCAACGTGCCGGGACTTGGCCCGGCGGCACCCTCAATGTTGACCTGAGGTGGCACGCAGCGCTTCGTGCCACCTCGACCTAGACCACCGTTACGAGGGCTGCGAGATGTCGCTGGTCGCGATGTCGGCTTCCTACTCCTTGCTGACCATCGGCAGGGTAGCGGTTACCCTGTCCCAACTGGACCATCCGCACCAAGCGGGCAGTAAGCTGCTGATCCTGAGAAGGTCCGAACCATTATAGTTCGTTTCTAGCTGAAGTGGGACAGGCCGTGCCAGTGTTCCTGGTCAGTAGCGGCGAGTTCATAGTTCTGGCCTAATAGCGCCACTCGTTTCGCTCCGGCCGGACGCGGATCAGCGAGGCGGCCTGGCGCCCGAGTCGGCCGTAGGTGTTGCCCGTCGGCAGCCAGAAGGCGGACGCTGCCGACGTCTTCCGGTGGCGCGGGATAGGTGGAGAGCGGACGACAAGAACGGTCCAGGAACGTGTCCGCTACGGGCTGCGCTGGAGACCTACGCGGCCAACTTCACGGCAGACGGCGGGCACGTCCGAGCCTGAGCTGGCGTGCTGCGGCGGTGGGCGAGAGCCCGGCGGCAACCAGCTTCAGGGCTGGGCACTGGATACAACGGGTGCAGCAGGTCACGTAAGTATGATGTCGAACGGCAGTTGACCGTTGCTGCTTTCAAATGTGCTGATGCAGTCACTCATGTGAAGTTTTCTGGAAATCGTGCAGGAATGGAAGTCAAAGCATGATCGCTTTCCGCTCTGTCCTAGTCGCCGCTTCGCTCGCGATTGGCGTTGGCTCTCTGGCCTGGGCGCAGGAACCACAGATTCAAACCAGCCAGGTTCTGAACGACCAGTGGTTTACCGGGCCGCTCGTGGCGCCCTCGCCGGCGCTGCCCAAGGCAGGATTGTTCGTCCTCGAGCCCTATGTCATCACGACGTTGAACACCGGCAGCTACCTGGCCAATGGCCACCATGTCGGTGGCAGCAACCAGTCCCGAAACGCCGGGATCTCACCCTTCGTCGAGTACGGCATCACCGATCGGCTGACGATCGATGCTACACCGGAGATCAGCTACGGCTGGAACGACCAGACGACGACGCGCAGCGCGGTAGCAAGCGATCTTCCGGTCGATTTCAAGTATCGCTTTCTCGATCAGGTGGTCAATACGGCAACACCGTCGGCAACGGTAAGTCTCGGCATGAGCTTCCCGAGCGGTCCGTATGACAAACTCGGTTCAGGGCTGGAAGGAACTGGTACGGGCGTGTATTACGCACGCCAAGGTGGCACGCTGCAGTGGCTATTCGATACCTGGGGCAATCACCCTTTGCGTATTCGCTTTTGGGGGTCAATTGAGGAGCCGCTCAACGATCCAACCGTGCGCGATGTCAGCGTGTATGGCACCGGGCCCGGCTTCTTCGGCAAAGCGAAGCCCGGGATAAACGCGACGGTCGGGATTTCACCGGAGTATGCGTTGACGCAGCGGTGGGTGCTGGCCGCTGACATCTTCCGAAGTTATGCCGATGGTGCGGGCGTGTCCGGCGCCAACGTCAATGGCAGCCTGTTCAGCACGCACCCGGGCAGCAGCGGGAGTTGGGCCGTAGCACCCGCGGTCGAATACAACTGGTCGCCGAGATTCGGCGTGATCGGCGGCGTGCAATTAAACTTCGCCGGGCACAATACCAGCAGCTACGTCGCGCCGCAGATCGCTTTGAACATGGTCTTCTAGGGAGCAAGGCAGGAGAGCGGCCGCGCACCGGACGAGGAGTGCGGCCGCTGCTTCGGCTTGGATCGCCGGGACTAGGCAGCCCGAGGCGGGTGGTTGCCGGGTCGCGTGAAGAGGGCGTGGATAGTGCAACGGACGGGAAGGCGAAGTAGCTGTCGTTTCTAGATCGGCGCGACCACCGCGTGCAGGTTTGCCCCGCGTTCGGCTGTGTGAGACGCACCGCCTTTGGCGCAAGCAGCGGCGCCTGCCGGTGACCTGTGCCCAGAACGATTGAATGCGGCGGCTCAGCCCGGTGCGTACACGGGCGGAGGCTCGAACGTCAAAGGCGCGATCTACGCTAGACGTTCGACGTGCAACAGCCTCAGGTCGTTCACCCGCCCCATCGCATCGGTCAGCGTCAGCGCATCCAGGCTGGAATTAACGAATTGGCCTCCTGATACGCATAAGCAGCAGTTGCAACGGTCTTTGGCAATCTTCGCAGGAAATTGCGGGTCCTCTGCCTGCCCATACCATCTCACGACATATCGATACGGGACAATGAACATCATCCCATCTAAATAGAAAGCGCCCAAAAAACGCGATCCATTTCCCAGCACGCGGCATCTTTCATCGGCGGTTGGTCGTCATTTCGGTGTGAAACTCAAACGGTTTCGGGCGTATGTTTCTGGTCTGTCTCGCTATGCGTAGCAGGAGGCGAACTCGTTGGTTATGGCCGATGGAGCAAGACACTGCCTCCGCCTCACTCCCATCGCGGACCCAATTGGAGGAGTCTGCTTCCGAGCCTGAATAAAAGCCGCCCAAGCTTTTTCAGTTGCCAGGCGATCCCCGCAGTGGAGTCTGGAGGCTTCGCGACCGGACCCGGCTGCAATCCGCCTCACTGCGGCAGGTCGCGCTGCAGCGCCTGGGCGAAGCTGCCCAGGCGTGCCTCCAGCGCACTGGGCACCTCGCAGGCATAGCGTATCGTGCGCCCGATCTCTTCGTATTCGCGGATGAGGAAGGTGCGGCGCTGCACGACCTCTTCCCGCACCGTGGCAGGCGCGTCGGGTGGCAGGGCGCGCAGTTCGTCGCTGACCCGCCCAGTGATCTCGGTCAGCGTCCGCTGGCGCCGGCCGATGCCGCGCAGCCGCTCGATGACGTCCTCACGCTGCCGGTTGGTTTCGTCCACCAGCCCGTTGAACAGCAGGGACAGGGTAGCGGGGCGGTCCACGGCGGGGACCGTAGCAGCGTAGGCATCCAGCCGCGCCACCCCCGCCGGAGTCGGCTGGGTGCGTGGGGCGGCGTCCGCAACGACAGCGGCGACCTGCGCGTTGGCCCGCCAATCTCCTGCCGCCTCGTGCCCGGACCAGAGCGTGCCAGCCGCCAGCGTCGGCACCAGCCGCTGCATGCAGGGCCAGTCGGCATCGGCTGGCGGCGGCCCGGCGGCGCCCAGGGCCAGCGCAGCGACGCCAACCAGCACATGCCTCATTCCGCTCCGCCCTTGCGCGCCATCATGCCGCGCCCGGGATCGTAGCCCACGGCAGCCACCGCCATGAACACCACCGAGCAGCCCACGACAACGAGCGCAGAGATCCAATCCACCTTCTGATACAGCGCGAACCGGATCAACTCGGTCGCCGAGGTGAACGGGTTCAACGTGCATACCCACCACAGGAACAGGCTGCTCTCCTTGACCCGCCACAGCGGATACAGGGCGGAGGAGGCGAAGAACATCGGGAAGATCACGAAGTTCATCACCCCAGCAAAGTTCTCCAACTGCTTGATGAAGGAGGACATCACCAGTCCCAACGCCCCCAGCATCAGCCCGGACAGCACCAGCGCCGGCAGCACCGTGACGTAGCCGCCCAGCGGCGGCTCGATCTCCCAGAACCAGGCAATGCCGAGGAAGATGTAGGCCTGCACCACCGCCACCGCGACGCCGGCCAGCAACTTGCACAGCAGCAGATACCAGCGCGGGAACGGGCTGACCATCAGCGTCCGCATGCTGCCCATCTCGCGGTCATAGACCATCGACAGGCTGCTCTGCATCCCGTTGAAGAGCTGGATCATCGCGACCAGGCCGGGCGCGATGTAAACCTCGTAGGGGATGTAGGTCTCGTAGGGCGGGATGATGGACACCCCCAGCACGAAGCGGAACCCGGCGGCGAAGATCGCCAGCCACACCAGGGGCCGCACCAGCGCCGATATGAACCGCCCGCGCTGGTGCACCCAGCGCAGCCCCTCCCGCCGGACGATCCCGGCCATGCAAAGGGCGTAGGCCGCAGGTCCCAGCCGGACCGGCGCGGGCGCAAGGGTTGGGGCGATGTAGTTCATGCGGCGACCCTCGTCATCTGCTCGAACGCGCCGCGCAGCCCGGCGGCGCCCGTCCTGTCCACTACGTCCGCAACCGGCCCGGCGTCCAGCACCCGGCCGCGGTGCAGGACGATCACCTCGGCGTCCTCGCCAGCTTCTTCCAGCAGGTGCGTCGCCCATAGCACCGCCAGGCCGCGGTCGCGGCACAGGGCGCGCACGTGCTCCAGCAGGAAGGCGCGGCTGTCCAGGTCCAGCCCGGCCGTGGGTTCGTCCAGCAGTAGCAGCGAGGGCTCGTGCAGCAGCGAGCGCGCCAGTTCCACCCGGCGGCGTTGCCCGCCGGACAACAGGCGCACCCGTTCCCTGGCGCGGTCGGCCAGGCCAACGCGCTCCAGCTCCGCGGCGATGCGCGGAGCCGCGGCGGCCGGGGACAGCCCGTGCAGGGCGGCGTGGTAGTGCAGGTTCTGCGCAACCGTCAGGTCAAGGTCGAGCGTCGGCTGCTGGAACACCACGCCCATGCGCGCCAATGCCGCGCCGGAGTCCTCGCGGAACGGCCGGCCGAACACCGCGATGCTGCCGCGGCTCGCGTGATACAACCGGGTGATCAGGGCAAACAGGGTGGTCTTGCCCGCGCCGTTCTGCCCCAACAGCACCGTGAAGGCGCCGGGCAGGATGCTGAACGACACGTCGTGCAGCACCGTGCGCGACCCGAAGGCGTGGGTCAGGCTGGCAACCTCAAGGGCGGCATCGTTGGAAGGAGGGGTCATTGAGCCACCACGACGCCCCAGGGCAGCCGCCCCACCGGCACAGACTTGGTGACGCGCAGGGCATCCACATCAATCACCGATAGGTCGTTGCTGACGCCGTTGGTGGTGTAGAGGCGCTTGCCGTCCAGGGAGAACGCCATGTTCCACACGCGCTGGCCGACCAGCAGGTATTTGCGGACCTCGTAGGTCTTGGTGTCTACCACTGCGACGCGGTTCGCCGGGCCGAGGGCGACGAACGCGGTCGAGGCGTCCGCAGTGATGGCGATCCCGACGGGCTGGACGCCTTCGGCAGGGATGCCGGGGATGTCGAAGGTGATCGTGTGCAGCACCTGATGCGTCGCCGCGTCGATGATCGCGACGTTGCCGCCGACCTCCGAGCTGACCCAGACCTGCTTGCCGTCCGCCGTGAAGTGCGCCACCCGCGGGCGGCTGCCGACCAGGACGTTGGCGATCGGCTTCTGCGTGCTGGTATCGATGAAGTGCGCCATGCTGGTGGTTTCGGAGGTGTTGACCAGGGTATGGCCATCCGGGCTGACGGCCATCCCTTCCGGCTCCACGCCCACCGGTATCTCCGTCGTCACCTGCCCGGCGGCGATGTCCAGCACGGACACCATGTTGTCGTTCTCGTTAGAGATATACAGCGTGTTGCCGTCCGGGCTGAGGGCGAACAGCTCCGGGTCGGGGCCGCTGGGCAGGATGCGGCTGACCTTCAGCGTTTGCATGTCCAGCACTTCGATATGGTCGCTGTCGCTGGTGCAGATGTAGAGTGACTTGCCATCGCGCGAGGCGACGATGCCGCGCGGCCGGTCGCCGACGGCGACGGTGTTGGTGACGGCCATCGTGTTGCCGTCAATGACGGTGATGGTGTTGTCCTTCTCATTGGACACGAACAGCCGCTCCGCGTGCGCCGCGGGGGTGAAGAGGAGCAGGGCCGCAAACAGGACTGCGGCGACCCCCTTTCCCTTCGGGAGAGGGTTGGAGTGAGGAGGTCTTGGCTGCGGAGCGGAGCACGAACCACGCCGCCGCAGTGCGCCCCTACTTCCGGCAACGACCGCGCCCCAAGACCCCCTTATCCCAACCCTGTCCCGGAGGGAGAGGGAGCAGCTTGCTCCTACTGCTTGCATGTGGTCTCCGGCTGATCGATGCCGAGCGTGTCCAGCTCGGAGGATTGGTGCAGGTAACCCGGCTGCGGGCTGACGGAAACCAGGCTGCGCGTGTCCGACAGCAGCACCGGCTGCCGCAACTGCCCATCCCAGGCGCGGAACGTCAGGCGAGCGCCCTTGAAGGCCGCCAACTCGAACTTGGGGCTGCGCAGGTAGGCACCGATGGCGGCCGGGTCGGTGCCGCTGCCGCGCGTTGCGGCCTCGCCCACCGCACGCACCGCCATCCACGCGCCGAAATCGTGCGTCGTCATCGGCCGGCCCGCCGCCTTCTGGAAGCGGAATTGCAGCTGCGTCGCCCCCCACTGCTCGAACGGGCGGGACCAGGCACCCGGCACCAGCCCGTGCGTGCCGGCGACCGGGCGCGGGTCGGTCTGCCGATAGGACAGGTCATCCCCGAAATCCCCGGCCGTGTCCGCCACCACCAGCACGTCATACGACAATCCCTGGGTGAAACGCGCCACCTCGGCGGCGATGGTAACGTGGCCGGTATCGGTGCGCTGGGCGCCGGGCTGGAACGTCCAGGGCTTGTCGGCGGCTAAACGCAGGCCGAACTTGCGGGCGCTGCGACGGAGGGCGTCGGCATAGGCGTGGTCGGCCTCTGCCGGCCCCTGCACCAGCAGCAGGTTGCGCCAGCGCTTTACCGCCAAGTACTGCATCAGCGCGTCCGTCAGCATCGCCCGGCTGGGCAGCAGGTGCAGCACCTGCCGGCGGCAGTCGGCACCGCGCAGGGCGTCGTCCTCCGCCGTCGCGTCGAGAATGGTGGCGTCCTTCGCTTCCGGCAGGTCGGCGACTTGCAGCAGCAGCGGCGCCGGCAGGTCGGTCACGATCACCTTCTGACCCGCCGCCAGCATGGCGTGCGCCGCAGCCATGACGCCGGCGGCATCCGGCGCCAGCGTTTCCTGCAGCTTGTAGGTCTGGTTCAGGAAGCGGCCCGTCGTCGCGTTGTCCTGCAGCGCCACCCGCGCACCCTGCACGCCCTCGTCCGCGATGGGCGGGTCCAGCAGGGTCAACGGCGCCGTGTGCGGCGGCAGGAGGGCAAGATAGCCAATCGTAACCTCCCCTGCCGCGGGCTGCGCCGAGGCAGGATAAGCAGCCACGAGGCCAGCGAGCAGTGTGATCAAGCCGGGCAGTGCCCGCATTCGTTTCCTCAAATTGGCTGCCTCCAGCTGCAGCGTCTTATACGAGACATATTGGGGAATCATGCGCGGGTTGTCAGCCCCGTTGCGCGAGACCGCCAAGCGTCGTCGCTTAAGCCGATCAAGGATGGCCTCCCAGGGGCACGGCGCAGCACCGTGGCAGGAAGCTGCTCGGTCGCCTGTTTCGCGCCTGGGAGTTGTGTTCGGGTGCCTCCGCGCCAGCGGCCAAGCGGCCGCGGTCACGAGTGCAGCAGAAACCGCTTGAGGCATTTCTTTGCGTTGACGCATCTATACGGTGTTAGTATGTTCTTAGCGGGCGCCCTGCTTGGTGCCGCCCACGGATGCGCCTCCTGACAGTGGCGCCGTGCCTGGCCCTCATCCTCCCAGCAAACCCATCACACGGAGACCAAGCCATGACCCGAAGCTTTGCTGCCGCGCTTGCGGCAACCATCCTGCCTGCCGCGATCGGCTTTGCGTCGCACGCACGGGCCGAGTTCGAGGCATGCGACATCCCGAATTCGACCGTCCAGCAAGTTCAAGGCCAACTCTCCTCCGTCGTGCAGGAGGCGAACGGCGGCCTGTTCAGCCCGAACCGCATGTGGTCGGCGGTCGTGGACCGGAAGGGCCAGCTTTGTTCAGTCATCAAAGTCGGCGACGCTTGGCCGGGCAGCCGCGCCATCGCCATCGCGAAGGCGTCCACGGCCAACGATTTCAGCAACAGTGCCTTGGCCCTGTCCACTGCCAACCTTTATGGCCCGACGCAGCCGAACGGCTCGCTGTATGGGCTGAACAACAGCAATCCCTTCAACCCGGGACTTCTGCCGCAGGGCATTGGCGTCGGCTTCGTGCCGGGTGGGATTATCACTTTTGGCGGCGGCGTGGCGTTGTATCAGGGCGGTTCGGTCATAGGAGGGCTGGGCGTTAGCGGCGACACGTCCTGCACCGACCATGCCATCGCATACAAGATGCGACGCAACGCCGGGCTGAACGCCATTCCGAAGGGCGTCGGGCCGGGCGGCACCGACAACATCCTCTACAGCCCCACGACGGCCGTGGACCCCACATCGTTCAACCACCCGCACTGCCTTACCACCGACATCACGCCTTAGCGTCCCACCGGCGGCAGCGGCTCGCGTCCAGTTCTGGACGCAAGCCGCCACAGCTTATGAGTGCGGGCAACGGCCGCAACCTGCTTTGGCCGGCGCGGCGCTACGCTATCCCGGCCGGCCGCGGGCCAGGACAGTCCGCGGCGGCGGCTTGCTGCAGCCGTGTCCTGCAGGCGGACAAGCGGGCGCCGCAGGCCACGCCAACCCGGCCTCCTGCCACGCTTGCCGAAGCACCGGCGGCACCTGACCGCCCCACCCGGCGAGCGTCAGGAGCACGGCCACCACCAGAGGCTCCATCGCCGACCCCGACCGGCATAGCGGCAACGCCCAGGTCTGCCGCATCGGCCAGGCCAGGCGCAGCCCGGCCGGCGTCAGCAGGTCGGCCGCCAGGTGCGACAGCGCCCCAACTGCCAGCGGCGCCACCACCCAGCGCGGCGCCCCGCCGTGCATCAGGCCCCACACACAGGCCGCGACCGCCAGCGCCGAATGGGTGATGCCACGATGCCCCAGCAGCGCAGCCACGGGGCGGGACACCAACCACAGCCGGCGGCCCAGCCAGGATTTCGGATGGTCCAGGTCCGGCAGCAGCGACCCGGTGAGCGCCAGCGCCAAACAGGCCGGGGACAGTGCCGGCAGGCCCAGCCGGGGCGCCGCGACCACCCAGGCCGCCGCCCCCAACGCCACATGCGACCCCGCCATCATTGGCCCAGCTAATCCCTCGCATGCGGCAAGCCCGACACTTGCGCTTGCCGGAGTCCGAAGGCAACAGGCCGAGGCCGCCCGGGGCTTGACAGCCGCCGCACCCCGGTGTGGGACGAGAAGGCCGGCGCCTCCTGAATGGCGCCGACGCACCTGGGAGGACCCTGCCATGCCCCACCGCCGTGCCCTGCTGCTCGCCCCGCTGCTGGCCGCCTTGCCCCATGCCAGCCGGGCCGCATCCCCCATCCGCGTCGGCACGCTGCGCTTCGGCTCCGTCGCCTGGGAGCTGGACGTGATGCGCAGCCACGGCCTGGACTCTGGCGCCGGCGTGGCGGTGGAGCCAGTGGAGTTCGCCGCCGGCCAGGCCACGGAGGTTGCGCTGCAAGGAGGCCGCGTGGACATGATCGTGCAGGACTGGCTGTGGGTGTCGCGCCAGCGGGCGTCCGGGGCGGATTGGACGCTGGCGCCGTCGTCTTCCGCGCTGGGCGCGGTGATGGCGCTGCAAGGGTCGCCGATCGCCGGGGTGCCGGACCTACGCGGGCGGCGGCTGGGCATCGCCGGCACTCCGCTCGACAAAAGTTGGCTGATCCTGCGCGCCTATGCGCAGAAGCTGCACGGCCTCGACCTGGACGCCGAGGCGGAGAAGCAGTTCGGTCCGCCGCCCCTGCTGGCGGAGCAGCTCAGGGCTGGCCGGCTGGACGCCGTGCTGACCTACTGGCCGTTCGCCGCCCGGGCGGAAGCAGCGGGACAGCGGCGCGTCCTGGCGATGGAGGATGCGGTGCAGGCCCTGGGCATCCCGGCCGGCGTGCCGTTCGTCGGCTGGGTGTTCTCCGACGCCTTTGCCGCACGCAACGCGGGCGCGGTGGCGGCTTTCCTGCGCGCCTCGACCGCCGCCCATACGATCCTGGCCGCCACCGGGCCGGAGGCGGATGCCGAGTGGACGCGCATCGCCCCCCTGACCGGCGCCTCCAGCCCTGCGGAACTGGCCCGGCTGCGCGACTGGTATCGTCGCGGCCTGCCCCCGGCCTGGAACGAGGCCGCTACGGCGCAGCTTTACGACGTCCTGGCCGCAATCGGCGGACCCGCCCTGGTCGGCCCCGCTACCCACCTGGCGCCTGGCACGTTCTGGGCCGCCCCGCCTGCATGACGTCGCCTGCATGACCCCGGCGGCATGAAGGGCCGCCATCTCCTGTCCCGCATCCTGCCTGTGCTGGCGCTGCTGCTGGCCTGGGAGGGCGCGGCGCGGCTGGCCGGCAACCGGCTGTTCCCGCCGGTCAGCGCCGTTGTTGCCGTGCTGGTGCAGGATGCCCGGTATGGATCGCTGCTGCACAACCTGGGCGTCACGCTCTGGCGGGTGGCCGCCGCCTTCACGCTGGCGATGGTGGGGGGCAGCGTGCTCGGCATCGTCATGGGCCGGATGCCTCGGCTGGACCGTGCGCTGGATAGCCTGCTGACCGGGCTGCTGAACCTGCCGGCGCTGGTCAGCATCGTGCTGATCTACGTGTGGTTCGGCCTGAGCGAGGCCACCGCCATCGCCGCCGTCGCGCTGAACAAGCTGCCCAGCACGGCCGTCACGTTGCGGGAAGGTGCGCGGGCGCTGGACCGGGGACTGGCCGACATGGCGCACAGCTTCCGCATGGGCCGCGCCGCCACGCTGCGCCATGTCATCCTGCCGCAGCTTTATCCCTACTTGTTCGCTGCCGCGCGGTCCGGGCTGGCGCTAATCTGGAAGATCGTGCTGGTGGCGGAGCTGCTGGGCCGCAGCGACGGGGTGGGATTCCAAATCCAGGTGCTGTTCCAGCTATTCGACGTGACCGGCATCCTGGCCTACACCCTGGCCTTCGTCGCCGTCGTGCAGGGGATCGAGTGGGGGTTGCTGCAGCCGCTGGAGCGCCGGGCCAACCAGTGGCGTTGACGCCGTTCCTCGACGTGGACGTCGCGCGCAAGGACGCGGGCGGGCGCACGGTGATCGCCGGGCTGCACTTCTCCTTGGCCGCGGGGGAGATCGTCGCCCTGGTCGGCCCATCCGGCTGCGGCAAGACGACGCTGCTGCGCCTGATCGGCGGGCTGGATGACCAGTTCCAGGGCCGCATCGCCTGGGCCGCAGGCGCCGCTCCGCGCATCGGCACCGTGTTCCAGGAGCCTCGGCTGCTGCCCTGGCGCACGGTCCGGCAAAACATCGCCCTCGTCCGGCCGCCGGACCCGGCGCTGGCCGAAGCGCTGCTGGAGCAGCTAGGGCTTGCGCCCTATGGCGGCCTGTATCCGCCGGCCATGTCGCTCGGCATGGCCCGGCGGGCCGCCATTGCACGGGCCTTCGCCGTACAGCCGGAGCTGCTGCTGCTGGATGAGCCGTTCGTGTCGCTGGACCCCGCGATGGCTGAGCAGGGCCGGGGCGCGCTGACCGCAACATGGACCGCCCGGCGCTGCGCCGCTTTGCTGGTCACGCATGACATGGCCGAAGCCGCGTCGCTGGCCGACCGGATCTTGCTGTTATCCACCGGGCCGGCGCAGGTGGTGCGGGAAGTCGTGGTTCCAGCAGCACGCCGGCGGCAGGGCATCGAAGAGGGCGCAAGGGTGGCGGCTGAGCTGTCCCTTTCCCCCTCTCCCTCCGGGAGAGGGTTGGGGTGAGGGGGTCTCAACTGCGCTGCCAATCCTGTACGTGGCCACGTACCATCGGCACCGGTGGCACTCCGCTCCGCAAGCAAGACCCCCTCACCCCGGCCCTTTCCCGGAGGGAGAGGGAGCAGAAGCGTTCGCTCTTATGCCATCTTGCCGTGGCAGTGCTTGAACTTCTTGCCGGAGCCGCAGGGGCACGGCGCGTTGCGGGACACGTTGCGCCAAGTTGCGGGGTCCGCCGGGTCCACTGCCGGGTCAGGCGCACGCGCGAGAACCGGCCGGGGCCGCTCCGCTTCCAGCACGTCACCGCCGGCATAGGGGGCGCTGGCCGCCGGGTCGGAGTAGTGCATGTTGGACGCGAACAGGTTGGGCTCCTGCACCGGCTGGAACACCTCGCGCGGCGGCTCCTGGCCGATCTCGACGCGGGCCAGCATGGTCGTCACCCGCTCCTTTAGGTCGTCCAGCATGGCGTTGAACATCGCGAACGCCTCGCTCTTGTACTCGTTCAGCGGGTCGCGCTGGCCGTAGGCGCGCAGGCCGATGCCCTGGCGCAGGTGGTCCAGCGCCAGCAGGTGCTCCTTCCACACGGCGTCCAGCACCTGCAGCAGCAGCGTCTTCTCGACGTAACGCATGAGGTCGCGGCCCAGCACGGCCTCCTTCGCCGTCATCGCCTGGGTGGTCGCCTCCTCGATCCGCTCGCGAATGCCGGTCTCCTCCATGCCCTCTTCCTGGCCCCAGGCCACGACGGGCAGGTCCAGGTTCAGCAGGCGCTTCAGCTCGTCGGCAAGCTGCTGGGTTTCCCACTGCTCGGCATACGCCTTCTCGGGGACATGCCGGGCGACCAGGTTGCCGATCAGCTCCTCGCGCATCTCCCGCACCGTCTCGGACACGTCGTCGGCGCGCATGAACTCGCGGCGCTGGGCGTAAACCTCGCGCCGCTGGTTGTTCATCACGTCGTCGTACTTCAGCACGTTCTTGCGGGTGTCGAAGTTGCGGGCCTCGACCTTCTTCTGCGCCTTTTCCAGCGCCTTGTTGATCCAGGGATGGACGATGGCCTCGCCGTCCTTCAGGCCCAGCTTCTGCAACAGGCCGCCCATGCGGTCGCTGCCGAAGATACGCATCAGGTCGTCCTCAAGGCTCAGGAAGAACCGGCTGGCGCCAGGGTCGCCCTGCCGGCCGGAGCGCCCGCGGAGCTGGTTGTCGATGCGCCGGCTTTCATGCCGCTCGGTGCCGACGACCAGCAGGCCGCCAGCAGCCTTCACGTCCTCATGCCACACGGCGATCTGCTGCTCGATGGCGGCGGCGCGGGCTGGGCGTTCCTCCTCAGGCACCTCCGCCAGCTCCAGCTTGATGCGCATGTCGGCGTTGCCGCCGAGCTTGATGTCGGTGCCGCGCCCGGCCATGTTGGTGGCAATGGTGATGGCACCGGGCGCCCCGGCCTGGGCGACGATCTTCGCCTCCTGCTCGTGGAACCGGGCGTTCAGCACCGCGTGCGGCACACCCTTGCGGGTCAGGATGTCGCTGATGACCTCGCTCTTTTCGATGCTCGTGGTGCCGACCAGCACGGGCTGCTGACGGTTGCGCGCCTCCTCGATCAGCACCGCCACGGCCTCGTACTTCTCGGCCGCGGACCGGTAAACCTCGTCGTCCGCGTCCTTGCGGCTGACCGGCACGTTGGTCGGGATCTCGACCACGTCCAGCTTGTAGATCTCGGCGAACTCGT
>CAXTCI010000103.1:0-17747 GCA_964242325.1 uncultured Acetobacteraceae bacterium | reverse complement strand
GATCTCGGCCGCCTGGCCGCCGGCGATGGCGTGCACGATGGCGGCGATCTGGGCCTGGTGGGTGCGGAGCGGACGGGGAGATGACAAGGGATAGGCCGGCCTTCCGGGGTATGAACGAGGAGTCTGAGTCGTTTTCGCCCGGCTGTGAATCCCCCCCGTGCTGCCAAGCCGTCGTGAAGGTCTTGACCGGCGCCGGGCTGGAACGTCAGACAGCAGATCGGTTCGGGCTCGTTGACCACGACACTCAGGAGAGACCAGTGGCGCGACCCACGAAGACGACGGCGACGAAACCAGCTGCGACGGCCATGGCGCCAGTCCGCGCCAAACGCCGCTCCGCCGATATGGACGTCGCACCGGCCGCATCGACCCCGACCAAGGCCCGGGAGGCCCGTTCTGTCCCAACCCCGGCTGCGGCGGTCAAGCCCACCTCAGGCCGTGGCAGGCCGGCAGCGGTCGCGACGCCAGAAGCGGCCCCAACGCGCGTGCCGCCGCCGAGCAAGGGCGAGCTGCGGGCGCAGATCGAGAAGCTCGAGACAGCGAATGCCACGCTGAAGGCAAAAAGCCGCGAGGGGAACCGTGCGGCCAAGTCTGCAACGCGCCGCATCACCGAACTGGAGGAGCAGGTCGCGCAGGCTCAAGAGGAGGCGGCCAGGGCGGTGGATCCTGCCGCTGTTATGGAAGAGCTTCAGGCGGCCAAGACAGCACTTCAGGCGAAAGGTCGCGAAGCGAGCCGTGCCGCGAAACTGGCCGAGCGCCGGATCGCCGAACTGGAGGCTCAGGTCGAGCACCTTCAGGGAGAGGCAGCCAAGACCGCAACTCCTGCCGTTCAAGAGGGGGAGGCGAAGCGAAGCCGGCGCGGGCGGCCGCCCGGGCGCAAGAACGCGATCGATCCTGGCGATGCCGTGCCTCCTGGCGTCGCCGTCGAGGAACCTGAACCGATGGACCCGGAGGGCGAAGCAGCGCGCGATGCTTTGGAGAAGAACCTGTCCGAAGCGCAGGTGCAGGAAGAGGAGTAGGGAGGAGAAAGCGGGGCTCCACTGCGGAACGGCCAGGCGCCCCCCGCAAACCTGAAGTGGTCAGCAATGGCTGCTTTGCGCGCTTTTCGGACCATCGGCACCTTCCGCGACGCACTCCGAAGCGGACGTCACATTTGGTAGATGCTCCAATAGCAGGGTGTCCAGCAGGCCACCCGGTTGCCATGGCGCGTCGTTTCGATCCGCCCCAATGAGCGGTAGGCGGGCTGCACCCTGGAGCCGCTCAAAGACGCCCTACAGTCAGTTCCCGCATCGTGACGCCGCCTCCAGCTTTGTCGGCTTGGGCTGCACACCGTGTCGTTTGCGAAAGCAGTCGAAGAGATCCGCCGAATATGGCGCCATGGTAGGGTTGAGCCGCGTACTAAACTCGCGGCCGATGATCTGGAGATATGGGAACGGCTTGCCACGGGGTTCGCCGCCTCCCGCGTCAGGGAAACGTCATGGGTCTTTTCGACCGAACGACTAGCCCGGAGCGCGCCCCGTATACTCGCGGAACAGGCCGAGGCTGACGCTGCAGTTCACCTCCACGAAGCCCGCCCGGCGCAGCGCGCCCTCGATCACCTCCGGCGGCACGCAGGCGTTCAGCGTGTCGCGGTAATACCCCATCAGCGCCACCGCCCGGCCATAACGACCCTTACCCCGGCCGGATACGGCGTGCATCGCCGGCACCGCGCGGCTGATCCAGAATCCAAGTGCGGCCCGGGCGAGCTTGCCCTTCGCCGGCCCGATCTCCATCACGATCACCGTCCCGCCCGGTTTCAGCACCCGGCGATACTCCGAGAACGCCCCGACCAAGTCCGACACGTGCCGCACGGCATAGCCCATCGAGACGAAGTCGGCCGTGGCGTCCGGGATCGGCAGCGCCTCCGCCTCACCCTGTTTTAGCACGACCCAGGACGGCAGCACGCGGCGTGCCTGGTCCAGCATCCCGGCGCTCGGCTCGACGGCAATGACCTGGCCTGCCTCTCCCACGATCCCGACGGCTGCGCGGGTTACCTGGCCGGTGCCGGCGCCGACATCCACGATCGTCATGCCGGGCTTGAGGCCGGCGAGTTGCAGAACATGGCGGCGGTACCAAGGGCCAGACCCGAAGGCGAGCAGGGCGGCGGTGCCGTCGTACTCGGGCGCTGTCTCGTCGAACAGGTTGCGCACATATTCCGGCCTGCTTCCGTCTTCGCCGTAATGCCGGCGCAGGGTCGAGTGCGGCCGGATCGGCCCGGTTGAAGACGCCTCGGTCTGGGTCATTCTCACGGCTTCCTTGCTGGAAACAGGGTAGCCAGGTCGAGGTCCGGATAAGCCAATGTAGACTATCTAAGCAGTTTGGCCGGACCGGGTCCACAGAACGCCCTGCGGTTCCCGGGACGTTGCGCCCCCGCCTCGCTGCGCTTTAGATACCGCCTCGTACAGGACCGTTGCAACCCGGGCCGGCCGCCTTGGGCGGACCATCTCGGAGGGAACGCCACATGACGACAGCGCAACCGGCCGCCAACAGGGCTGCGTTCCGCGCCTTGCTGCAGGATCTGCAGGCGCGGGCGGCATTCGCAGCCGTCATGCTGGTCCTGGGCGTCAGCTTTCTGGCCGCCAGCTTGGCCGGCGCCGTGCTGGCCAAGGTGCTGCCGGCCCGCCTGCGCGCCCGCTGCGGTCGCACCATCATGCGCCACGGCTTCCGGTTCTGCCTCGCACTGATGCGATGCACCAGCTTCTGTCACTTCGACCTGTCGGCGTTGGCAGCGTTGCAGGGCGCACGCGGGCTGGTGATCGCCGCCAACCATCCCACCCTATTCGACGTCGTGCTGATCGTCTCGCAGGTACCCAACGTCGTCTGCGTCACCAAGGCCAGTCTTTGGAACAACCCCTTGCTCGGCGGAATGGTTCGGCTGGCCGGCTTCATCCGCAACGACGCTCCGTTGCCGCTGGTGCGCCGGGCGGCAGCGGAACTGCGGTCCGGCTCCAACCTGCTGATATTCCCGGAGGGCACGCGGACCCCGGCCCACGCCGGGCTCGGCCCGTTCCGGCCCGGCTTCGCGCTGTTGGCCAAGTCGGGCGGCGCACCCGTCCAGGCGGTGTTCCTGGAGGGTGGCACGCCATACCTACGCAAGGGTTGGCCGCTGCTTCGCCAGCCGCCGCTGCCTCTGGTGTACCGCGCCCGCCTGGGCCTGCGTTTCCCGACCGATGGGGAACCGATCGGGGCTTTCGTCGAGGCACTGGAGACGTATTACCGCAGTGAACTGGCCGGTGCGTCATGAGGCCGTCCGCCACCCACCTGGTCATCATCCCCAGCTACAACACCGGTGCTGCCCTGCTACGCGGGACCGTCGCGGCGGCCTTGGCCTGTTGGGCGCCGGTCTGGGTGGTGCTGGACGGCAGCACCGACGGCTCCGCGGCTGCGCTGGACGATATCGCAGCAGCGGGACTGCGCGTCCTGCCGCTGCCGCGAAACAGTGGCAAGGGTGCTGCGGTGCGCTCTGCCCTTGTGCAGGCGGCCGCCGCCGGCTTCACCCACGCGCTAGTGATGGATGCGGACGGGCAGCATCCGGCCGACCGCATCCCGGCGTTCATGGCGGCCTCCCAGGCGCGGCCCGACGCGGTGATCCTGGGTGTTCCGAGCTTCGGTCCCGACGCGCCGGCCCTGCGCGTCAAGGGCCGGCGAATCTCCAACTGGTGGGCCAATCTCGAGACGCTGTGGGCCGGCATCGGCGACAGCTTGTTCGGCTTCCGCGTCTACCCGGTCCAGCCGCTGCTGGCCGCGATGGCGCGTTCCTCCGGGATGCGACGCTTCGACTTCGATCCGGAGGCAGCCGTACGGCTGGTGTGGCAGCGCGTGCCGCCGGTCAACCTGCCGGCGCCGGTCCGCTACATTGCGCGGGAGCACGGTGGCGTATCGCATTTCCGCTACGGCCGGGACAATGCGCTGCTGACCTGGATGCACGTCCGGCTCATGCTGGGGTGGCTCCCGCGGCTGCCGGGGCTGGTGCTCCGGCGGGCGCAGGGCTGGCCGCACAATCCTCCGGCGCCGGCAGCGCCACCGCCTGCAACCCCTGCGCCCTGACCGCCCGCAGCACCTCCGGCAGTGCGTCCAGCACCACTGCGTGCCCGTTGCCCGAGCGCGCGCACGAGCCGTCGTGCAGCAGCAATACGTCGCCGCCGGCCAGGCGCCGGGTCAGCCGCGCCGCCGCCCGCGCCGGGTCACGGCACAGCCCATCATGGGCGCGCCGGGTCCAGGATGCATGCAGCAGCCCTTCGCCGGCCAGCACCGGGTCAAGCAACGGGCTGCGCAGCCCCATCGGCGCCCGCATCCAGCGTGGCGGCGTGCCGGTCAGGCTGGTCAGCGCCGCCTGCGCCAGCCGCACCTCCCGCCGGATGGACAGCGGCGTCATGGCGGCGAAGGCATTGGGGTGGGACCAGGTGTGGTTCTCCACCTGGTGGCCGCGGCGGGCGATCTCCCGCACCAGGGCCGGGTGGGCTGCGGCCCGCTCGCCGATGCAGAAGAAGCTCGCCTGCGCACCCGCGTCATCGAGCAGGTCGAGCACCCGCGGCGTTACGTCAGGGTCAGGGCCATCGTCGAAGGTCAGTGCCACCCGGTTGGTGGGCCCGGGCAGGCGTACCAGAGTCCGCCCGGCCCATTGACTCAGCGGGTGCATGCCGACGGCAAGCACGGCGTGGTCCGCGGCCAGCGCTCCCAGCAGCCAGGGCCACCATGGCAGCCCCGCTCCCAGCAATGACCCTCCGAGCAGCGGCACGCCGATCCCATGCAGCCATAGCGATGCCCGGGCCAGCGGCGTCGGCCTCCAACCGGGGGGCACACTCCATCGTGGCCGGCGCGGCGCAGGCGGCAACCAGGTCAGGCCTTCGCCGACAAGCCGGCGTCGCGCCAGCCCTCGCCCCGGCGCACCGCGCGGACCAGGTCGGGCAGCGAGACGTGCGGATGGCCGGGGAAGCGCAGGCGGCGCACCAGGTCCTCGGCGGCGAACATGGCGGCGACCAGCGGCAGGTCCAGGACATTGACGAACAGGGACCACAGGGCGACCGGCGCCAGTCCCAGCAGCAGCGCCGACCCGGCGATCTGTCCCGTGAAAAAGCCACACCAAGCCCATGTCACCGCACGCGCATAGCGCGCCAGCATCGGGTTGAAGCAGGGGTCGAGGCGCCGGCCCATCGCAACGACCAGCGGCGTGCGGCCTGGCAGCAGCGTTCCCGCGAACAGCGCCAGCAACAGGCTGTTGATTGCCAGGTGCGACAGGCCGGACACGGCCAGCAGCCCGGCCTCGGCGGGCATGCGGGACCCGGCCTGGTACGCCGTCAGGCCACCCAGCACGGCGACGGTGGCGAGTGCGGCAAGGGTTGCCCAGCCGAACCGGCGGCCTGACCAGGACCGCAGCAGCGCGCCGAGCGCCAGGGACCATTGCGCCACCGCAAGTGCCAGCGCGACCGGCAGCCCGACCCCCGTCGCCACCAGCGCGTGCGTCGCGAACGGTGACGCGATGGCGGCGGTAACCAGCACGCCACGAGCCATCTGGCGGACGCGAGACGGTTCAATGCATTCTTGCAATCTAATTTCTCGCGCCATCGTTACCAGGCTTTGCTATTGGCGCGTCACCGGCTATTGGGACAAGGCAAATCTGTAGGGTGGTAGCCGTGACGAATGCGACTGGGAGGTCCGATGTCCGCAGCGAGACGCTCCTCAGCCAGCAGGACGTCGTCGTCGCCCATCGCGAGCTGGCAGAGCTGATCGTGAGCACTCTCAGTCTGGAGATCGCCCCCGAGGCGATCGACCCAACGGCCCCGTTATTCGTTGAAGGCCTGGGCCTGGACAGCATCGACGCGCTGGAACTTGCGCTGGCGATCTCCCGCACTTACGGCTTCGAGCTGCGTTCGGACGATGGGCGCAACGGCCGCATCTTTGCCTCGCTGGACAGCCTGGCTCGCCATATCGCCGCCCACCGGACCCGGTAGTCGCCTGTGCCTGCCGACGCTTACCAATTGGTCGCCCGGCCGTCCGACGCCGTGCTGTTCCAGGGCCCGCAGCACGGCCAGGTCGACGCCGCCACGTTCCTGCGCGCGGCTACTCGTATTGCCGCCGGGCTCCCCGAGGCGGATGGCCCGGCGCTGAACCTTAGCTCCGACCGGCTCGGCTTCGCGCTGGGCTTCGCCGCCTGCCTGCTGCGGGGGCGCGCCTGCGTGCTCGCCTCCGACCGTAGCGCCGGCGGACTGGCCGCCTTGCTGGCACGGTTCCCGGGCGCCGTGGAGCTGGATGACAGCCTCGGCGGGATCATCGCGGCGGACCGCACCGGCGCGGTGCCAGCCAACCCCCTGCTGCCGGCCGGGCAGCTGGCCGCAATCGTCCTCACCTCCGGCAGCACGGGCCTGCCGGCGGCGCACCTCAAGTGCTGGGGCGCCCTGGCCGAGCGCAGCCTGGCCGCCGCCGACCGCTTCGGCTGGACGCTTGAGGCCAACCCCCATTGCATCCTCGCCACCGTGCCGCCGCAGCACATGTACGGGTTCGAGACTTCGGTCCTGCTGCCGCTGCACGCCGCCGCCGCGAGCTGGTGCGGCCCGGCGTTGCTGCCCGCCGACGTGCGCGCCGCGATGGCCAGCATGGCCGGCCCCACGGTGCTGGTCACCACCCCGCTCCACCTACGCGCGCTGCTCGCCGCCGGTGGCACGTTGGGGGCGCGGCACGTCTGCACCATCTCCGCCTCCGCCCCGCTCGACGTGGCGTTGGGCGAGGCCGTCGAGGCACGGTGGGGCGCCCCCCTGCTGGAGATATTCGGCGCGACGGAGGTTGGCTCGATCGCCAGCCGCCAGTTGACCCGCGACGACGCCTGGCGCGTCTACCCCGGCATCGAGCTTGAGACAGGGCCGGCCTGCACCATCGTGACCGCGCCGCACGCCGAGGCGACGGCATTGGCCGACCAGCTCGACCTGCTCGGCCAGGGACGCTTCCAGTTGGTCGGACGCCGGGGCGACCTGATCAAGCTGGCCGGCAAACGCACCAGCCTTAGTTCCATGACCCGCGCGCTGGAGTCGCTGGACGGGGTGGAGGACGCTGCCTTCCTGGTGCCGGACGACCTCGATGGGCGGGCCTTGGCGCGCCCGATCGCCTTCGCCGTCGCCCCGTCACGCGGCGCCGAGGACCTGCTGGTTGAGCTACGCGGCCGGATTGACCCGGCCTTCATGCCGCGCCGCGTGGTCCGCGTCGACCGCCTGCCGCGCAACGAGGTCGGCAAGCTGCCGCGCCAGGCACTGGTGGCGCTGCACGCGCAGATCACCGGGCTGCGGCTGGAATGATGCAGGTCGGAACGTTCCGCATCGCCGCCAGCCATCCCAGCCTGCCGGGCCACTTCCCTGGCCACCCCATCGTTCCCGGCGTCGTGCTGCTGGACGAGGCCATGGCGTGCGCGCTGCCGACCGGCGCGTGCCTCGCCGGGTTCGACGCCGTGAAGTTCACCCGCCCCGTCCTGCCCGGCGAGGCGGTCGAGGTGCTGGCCGGCCCCGTCAGCGCCGACCGCCTATCCTTCGCCTGCCGCGTCGGCGACCAGCCCGCGCTGCATGGTACGGCGCTGCTCGTGGCCGCATCATGAGCGCCACGACGGCGGGCTGGGCGGCGCAGCGGGAGCGTGGCTCCGCCGCTTGGCTCGGTTTGATGCGATGGGGGGTCACGGCGTTTGGGGCGCCGGTCGGGCAGGTTTTGTTGCTGCCCATCGTCGCCTGGTTCCTGCTGACCTCGCCTGGCGCCCGCGCAGCGTCGCGCGGTTACCTGACCCGCGTGCTCGGCCGCCCGGCGCGAATCTGGCACGTAGCCTGGCATTTCCACACCTTCGCCCGCTCCATTCTCGACCGTGGCCTGCTGCTGATGGGCCGCATCGACCCGGCGGACGTCATCGTCGAGGGCGTAGCGGCCGTCGAGGCGGCGTTGGCGCAGGGCCGCGGCTGCCTGCTGATGGGTGCGCATCTCGGCGGTTTCGAGGCGCTGCGGCTGGTCGGCCGCCGTGCCCCCGTGCGGGTGCGGCCGATGATGTTTCGCCGCAACTCCGGCGCGCTCACCGCTCTGATGGACCGGCTTGAACCCTCTCTGCTGGCCGACGTGATCGAATTGGACGGACCCTGCGCGATCCTGGAGGCGCAGGAGGCCGTGCGCCGCGGCGAGCTGGTCGGCGTGCTGGCCGACCGCGCGCCGGGCGGGTCCGAGCGGCATTGGGTCGCGGCCCCTTTCCTCGGCAGTCCGGCGCCGTTCCCCGCCGGGCCATTCGTGCTGGCCCACGCGCTGGGTGCCCCCGTATTGCTGTTCCGCGCCGTGCGCAGCGGCCGCCGCTGGCTGGTGCAGTTCGAGCCGTTCGCCGACCGTGTCGTGCTCCGCCGCGGCCCCGATCGTGCCAACGATTTGCAGATCACGGTCAGCGCCTATGCCTCCGCGTTGGAGTGGGCCTGCCAGGCACATCCATACGAATGGTTCAACTTCTACCCGTTCTGGGAGCCCCAAGCCGATGCCGACCTTCTGCGGCGCGCTCCGGCGGCAATGCCTGGGCGGGATGCTCCTGATGCTGCTGCTGGAAACCCGGGCTGAGGCGCAGGCGCTCGACATCCCCGCCCTGATGGCCCGCCTGGCCGCCGTGCCGGAGCGCCGGGCGACCTTCCGCGAGGAGAGGCGGATCGCGGCGCTGACCGAACCCCTGCTGAGCACGGGCATCCTGCTGTATAGGCGACCCGGCCATCTGGAGAAGCTCACGACCTGGCCGGATGCGGAATCGCTGGTAGTGGAGGGCGACCGGGTGGTGCTGACCGAGGGCAACGACCCGCCGCGCGTGATACCCCTGAGTGCCGATGCCGGGTTGCGGGCGTTGGTGGACGCGTTCCGCGCGCCGCTGGCTGGGGACCTGGCGGCGCTGACGCGGTCGTTCCGCGTGCAGGGGAATGGCAACACGGCCGCCTGGCAACTCGACCTCACGCCCGTCAGCCCCGCGGTCGCGCGATTCCTGCGAAGCGTGCGCGTGGCTGGCGGCGGGACCGAGCTGCGCTCCATCGCCGTCGTGCAGGCCAACGGCGACGAGCAGGACATCACGATCCAGGACGGGCCGTGACGCCCCGCGCCGGCCGCTGGATCCCCGTGCTTGGCGCATTGCTGGCAGCGGGCGCACTGCTGGTAGCGGCGGCGCTGCTGACGCCCGTGCGGACCGATATCGCCGCGTTCCTGCCAACGGGACGCACGCCCGCAAGCCGCCTGATGCTGGAGGAGCTGCGCACGGGCGCCGCCGGCAGCCTGTTGCTGGTCGGTGTGGAGGGCGCGCCGGCCGCGGAGCTGGCCCGGATCACGCCCGCGATGGCCGTGTCGCTGGGCAGCACAGGGCTGTTCCGCGCCGTCGCGGCCGGGGAGGCGGCACTGCCCTCGCCGGAGGAGCAGGCGCCGCTGTTCGCCCGGCGCTATCTGTTGGCCGACACTGCGCTGGACGAAGCCTCGCTGCATACGGCCCTGACGGCGCTGCTGCGAGGCTTGCGGTCATCCGCAGAACCCGTCGCGGCGGCGTATGGCTTTGCCGACCCCACAGGCGCCTTCACTGCCTCCCTGCGCGCCTGGGGTGGTGGCGGCCGGGTGCGGGCGCAGGACGGGGCGTGGTTCGATCCGGACCGCAACCGCGCGCTGCTGGTCGCCGTGACCAAGGTCCCCGGTATGGACGCGTCGGGGCAGGCGGCGGCGCTCGGCGCGGTTCAGGCCGCGTTCCACGCCGCCGCGGTGGCAAGCCCCGGCGCCAGGCTGCTGGTCAGCGGCCCGGCGGTGTTCGCGCAGGCAGCCGCCGCCGCCATCAAGCAAGACGTCCAACGGATGTCGATCGTCTCGGCCGTGTTGGTGGCGGGCCTGTTGGCGTGGCGGTTCCGTTCGCTGCTGGTGCTCGCGGCCATCATGGTGCCGCTGCTGCTCGGCCTGGCGGCGGCGGTCGTGGCGACGGGCGCGGCGTTCGGGGGCGTGCAGGCCGCGGCGTTGGGCCTCGGCGCCGCGATGGCCGGCATCGCCGTGGACTACCCAGTGCTACTGATCGGTCACCGCAAGCAAGGTGAACCCGGTGCTGCCACCCAGGCGCGGATCGGCCCGGCTTTCCACCTCGCGGTTGCGACCGCCGTGCTGGGGCTGGGCGGCATGGTGCTGTCCGGCCTGCCCGGGCTGCAGCAGCTCGGCGTGTTCGCCGCCACGGCCCTGGCGGCGACGGCGGCGGCGACCTGGTGGATATTGCCGCGGCTGGTGGTTGCCGCCGATCTCGCGCCCGTGGCGGCCGGGAGCCTTGCCTGGCTGCCGCCGGTGGAGCGGGCGCGGCGTCACCGGGCCTGGGCATTGCCGGCTTCCGCAGGCGTGGTGGCCGCGTCCGTGCTGGCCGGCGGGGTGCGGTGGGAAACCGACCTGGCTGTGCTCAGTCCCGTGCCGAACGCCGCGCGGGCGCTGGATGCGGAGCTGCGCGGGGCGCTCGGTGTGGCCGAGGCTGGGCAGATCCTCGTCGTGCAGGGACGTGACCCGCAGGAGGTGCTGCGCCGGCAAGAGGTGTTGCAACCGGTGCTCGCGGGTCTGCAGGCCGAGGGCGCGATCGCCGGGTCTGACAATGCGGCGCGCTTGGTGCCAAGCATCGCCTTGCAGGAGGCCCGCCGCACCCGGTTGCCAGCCGTGGATACGCTGTCGGCGCGACTGGTTGCGGCCCAGGCCGGGCTGCCCTTCCGAACGGCGGCGTTCCAGCCGTTCCTGGACGGGGTGGCAGCGACGGCCGGCCTGACGCCGTTACGCCCGGCCGACCTAGATGGCACTGCGCTCGGCGCCCGACTGCTGCCCTTGCTAACGCCGGCGGGTGCGGGTTGGCGCGGCCCGGTGACGTTCCGCGGCGTGCGCGACCCTGCCCGGCTCCGTGCCGCGTTCGCCACGCTGGACCCGGACGAGGCGACCTTCGTCGACGTACGGGCCGAACTCGGCGCAGTGCTGGCCGGCTACACCTCCGGCGCCTGGCGCTGGCTTGCGGTGTGCGCCGCGCTGGCCATGGGCGTGCTGGCGATCGGGTTGCGGCGCGACCTACGGCGGCTGCCGCGCGTAGCAGGTCCCGTGCTGGCGGCAGTGCTGGTGGCGGCCGGGCTGCTGACGGTGGCTGGCGCCCGGCTGTCTCTGGTGCACGTTGTGGCGTTGCAGCTGGTGGCGGGCGTCGGGTTCGACTACGCGCTGTTCTTCTCCCGCCCGCAGCTTGATGACGACGAACGGGCCCGAACACTGCGTACGTTGGTGACCTGCAACCTTATGACCCTGCTGACCTTCGGCGCCCTCGCGCTGTGCAACACGCCGTTCCTGCGCGACATCGGCGTGACCGTGACGTTGGGCGCCGCGATGGCGATGGCAGCGGCGTTCCTGTTCTCCGGGCCAAGACCGGCCAGTGCGGCGGCCCGACTGGAACGGGCCGCATGAAACTTGCGCTGAAAGGCCTCACGGCGGTCAGCGCGCTCGGGCGTGGCGTTACTGCCCACGCCACTGCGCTGCGCACCTGGAAGGGCGGGCTGCGGCCGAACGATTTCGAGGCGGCGACCGGTGGCTGGATCGGCCGCGTGCCTGGCCTTGAAGCGCACCGTCTGCCAGACGGCTTGCAGGAATACGACTGCCGCAACAACCGTCTGGCCGACCTCGCCTTGCGCACCGATGGCTTTTTAGACGTGCTGGCAGCCGCCATGCGCCGCTACGGCGCCGGGCGGATCGCCGTGGTGCTCGGCACCAGCACGGCCGGCGTGCTGTCGGCGGAGGAGGCCTACCGCGACCGCGACGCCCAGGGGGCGCTCCCCGCCGGGTTCAGCTTCCGCGGCACACAGGAGATCGCCTCGATCGGGCATTACGTCCAGGCGGCGCTGAGGCTGGCGGGGCCGGTTTGCGTGGTATCGACCGCCTGCGCCTCCACCGCCCGCAGCATGATGGACGCGGCGGCGTTGATCCAGGCCGGACTGTGCGACGCGGCCGTGGTAGGCGGCGCCGACACGCTGTGCCGCATGACCTTGCACGGGTTTGCGGCGCTGGAACTGATCTCGCCCGGCCCAACCCGCCCCTGCGCAGCCGACCGCGCCGGCATCTCCATCGGCGAGGCTGCGGGATTTGCCTTGCTGGAGCCGGCGGACGGTGCGGAGGATCTGATGCTGCTTGGTTGCGGCGCATCGAGCGACGGCTACCACATGTCGTCGCCGCATCCGGAGGGCGCTGGCGCGATCGCGTCGATGCGGCAGGCGCTGGCGGCGGCCGGGCTGGCGCCGGATGCCCTCGACTGGGTCCACCTGCACGGCACCGGCACCCGCGCCAATGACGCTGCCGAGGACTTGGCCGTCGCCGTCGTGCTGGATGGCGCCGCCGTGCCCCTCAGCAGTACCAAGGGCTGGACCGGTCACACGCTCGGCGCCAGCGGAGTGCTCGGTGCGGTCGTCGCCGCCTGCTGCATCCGCGAAGGTTACGCGCCCGGATGTCTGGACCTAGACGCGCCCGACCCAGCGTTCCGCTGCCGCGTCCTGGTCCGCCATGAGGCCCGGCCGGTGCGCCGCGTGCTAGCCAACGCGTTCGGCTTCGGTGGCACCAACTGCAGCCTGGTGTTCGGATCGGCATGAGGGTTGCGGTGCTCTCCGCCTCCGTCTGGGGCCCGGGGCTGGCGGGGTGGGACGCCGCCCGCCCGGTCCTAGCCGGTGCAGTGTCCTATGACCCGGTGTTCGCGCCGCCACCGCCGCCCGGGCTACTCCCGGCCAACGAGCGGCGGCGGACCGGGCCCGTGATCCGCCTGGCGCTCGCCGTGGCGCAGGACGCGACAGCACGATGCGGCGTAGCACCCGCCACGCTGCGCAGCGTGTTCGCCAGCGCCAACGGCGACGGCCCCGTGGTGGGCGGCATCCTGGAGGCATTATCGGCCGGCGCGACAGCGGAGCGGCTGGTATCTCCGACCCAGTTCGGCAACTCCGTGCACAACGGCGCTGCCGGGTACTGGTCCATTGCCACGGGCGGGGCGCAGCCGACGGGATGCCTTGGCTGCGGCGATGCCACCTGGGCCGCGGCACTGCTGGCCGCCGCCGCCCAGGTCTATGCCGCCACAGCACCCGTGCTAGTGGTGGCCTACGATCACCCGCTGCCGCCGCCGCTCGACGCCAAGCGCCCGATCCTGGCGCCGTTCGCAGTCGCGCTGGTGCTAGGGCCAGACCAGGGCGGATGGGCACAGTTGGACATCGCATACGAGGCGGGTCCGGCGCTGCCAGACGAGATCGAGCCACTATCGCTCAAACTGCGGGCCCTTGCGCTGGGCAACCCGGCTGGGCAGTCGCTGCGCCTGCTCGAGCACCTGGCGCTTAGTATTCCCGGTGCCTGCCCGGCGCCATATCTTGCCGGGCAGCTGCGGGTCGAGGTGCTGGCATGAGCATCGCCGGGCCATCGCTGGCGGCGCTGGTGCCCCATGCCGGCGCGATGTGCCTGCTGGAGTCTGCGGTGTCATGGGACGCATCGGGCATCCTATGCCGTGCCATCTCGCACCTCGATGCAGCCAACCCGTTGCGCCGAGACGGCCGGCTGGCGGCGTTGTGCGGCGCGGAATACGCCATGCAGGCGGCGGCGCTGCACGGCGCGCTGTTGGATGGCGCGCGCCCGCCGGCCGGACGGGTCGCCGCCCTGCGCAACATCCGGCTGCTGGTGGCCACCCTGGACGACCCAGCGTTCGGCGTGCTGATCGTCGACGCTCGCTTGCAGCACCGCGAGGCCGGCGGGCTGCTGTATGGCTTCATCCTCACTGCCGCCGATGGCCGTCCTCTGGTGACCGGGCGCGCGGCCGTGGCGCTGCCCCGGCGCGAGCCATGACCCCCAACCAGCGCCGCGCTCTCGTCACTGGTGGTGCCAGTCCGCTGGGGCAGGCAATCTGCCGGCGGCTTGCAGCGGATGGGGTTCATGTCGCGATCCACGCCCACGCGAACATCAGTGGCGCGCAATCGCTGGCGGCAGAGATCAACGCGGGCGGCGGCCATGCGGCGGCCCTAGCCTGCGACCTCGCCGATTTCACCGCGGCGGCGGCGGCGCTGACAGCGCTGCTGGAGGCCGGGCCGATCCAGGTGCTGGTTCACAACGCCGGCACCCATCACGACGCGCCGATGGCCGGCATGACGGAGGGGCAGTGGCGCGGCGTGGTGGACGTGTCGCTGAATGGCTTCTTCGCCGTCTGCCGCCCGCTGTTGCTGCCGATGATGGGGACGCGTTGGGGCCGGGTCATCGCCGTGTCGTCGGTGTCGGCGGTGACGGGCAACCGCGGCCAGGCCAACTACGCCGCCGCAAAGGCAGGGCTGGTCGGCGCAATCCGCTCCCTGGCGCGGGAGGTAGCGAGCCGCGGCGTGACCGCCAATGCCGTCGCACCCGGCATCATCGCCTCGCCGGCCACCGACGCGGCCGGGCTGGACGCCAAGCGGATCGCCGAGATCGTGCCGATGCGCCGCGCCGGCACCGCAGAGGAAGTCGCGGACCTGATCGGATTCCTAGCGTCCGACCGGGCCGGCTACATCACCGGGCAGTGCATCTCCATCAACGGCGGCATGGCGTGACGAGGTGGCGCGATACGGAGGCGATGGACAGCCGCCGGCGATGGCGGGCACTCTCAATTTCGTACCGCCGAGGGTCCGCATGACAGAGACAATCTCCTGCGACGTGCTGGTGATCGGCGGCGGACCTGCCGGCAGCACCGCCGCCGCCCTGCTGGCCGAGGCCGGCCGCGACGTTGTGCTGGTGGAGCGGGAGGCGCATCCCCGCTTCCACATCGGCGAGAGCCTGCTGCCGCGCAACCACGCTTTGTTCGAGCGGCTGGGCGTACTGGACCAGGTCCGCGCTATCGGCGTGCAGAAGCCCGGCGCCGAGTTCGTATCCGACGCGACCGGCCAAGCCATCGCCTTTCCGTTCCAATATGCCCTGAACAACGTCTACCCGCACGCCTGGCAGGTGCGCCGGGCCGAACTGGACGAGCTGCTGTTCCGCAACGCCGGCCGCCGCGGCGCACGCACGATGGAGCGCACCCGCATCCGCGGCGTCCAGCTGGTCGGACCCGGCGAACGTGCCGCCGCCGACGGCTGTGGACCTGGCGGAGCGGTGCGGTTTGAGCCGCGCTACGTTCTCGACGCCACCGGCCGCGACGCCTTGCTGGCAAGCGCCATGCGGCTGAAACAGGCCAACAAACGTCATAGCACCGCCGCCCTATATGCCCATTTCCGCGGCGTCGCTCCTCGCGCGGGGACGGACGGCTACATCACCATCCACCTGGCCGAGGATGGCTGGTTCTGGACCATCCCGTTGCAGGACGGCGTAATCAGCGTTGGCTTCGTCGGCGCCCCATCCGCGTTCAAGGGCCGCCGCGCCACCACGTCCGAGCTGTTCCACAACCGCATCCGCCGCAGCCCCACCTTGTCCGCCCGCATGGGCCGGGCGGAGGCGGTCTCGGAGGTTCACAGCGCGGCCAACTATTCCTATCGCTCGCGGTCGGGACATGGCGCCGGACACATGATGATCGGCGACGCCTACGGGTTCGTCGACCCCATGTTCTCGACCGGGGTGCTGATGGCGATGACGGGGGGGGAGCGCGGCGCGGCAGTCGCCCACGCGGCGCTGGACGACCCGGCGCGGGGTGCGGCGATGGCCGCCGCCGCCTGCCAGGAGCTGGCGCGCTCTATGGACCGGATCGCCTGGCTGATTTACCGCATCAACGATCCCGTCCTGCGTGGACTGTTCTTCGCGCCGCGCAACACGCTGCGGATGCGCGACGGGCTCGTGAACCTTTTGGCCGGCAACCTGGATAGCGGACTGCGGGCCGAGGTGCCGGTTCTGGCGTTCAAGGGCGTCTATCACGCGACCAAGCTGCTGCAGTGCCTGGGCATCGCGGCCCGCACGGCGGACAGCTCGATGGAAGAGCCCGCGATGGCCGCCGAGTGAGTCGCGTGTCGAGGCAGAGCGCCAAGGCCGTGGCGTTGGCGGCGATGCTGGTGCTCGCGGGGTGCGGCGCCAGGGTGCTGCCGCTGACCTATACCGGGCCACCCAACCCGGTCCGGCGCTCGGGATCGGTCCAGGTCGGTGCATCAGTGGACCAGCGCCGCGACCATGATCCGACTTGGTACGGCGCGATCCGTGGCGGCTTCGGCACGCCGCTGAAGGTGCTGCGGTCCGACGTGCCGGTCTCCCAGGTCGCGGCGAAGGCATTCAGCGACGCGCTGGCGGCCCGCGGGATGCTGGCGCCGGGCAAGGGCCGCTTCGAGATACAGCTCACGGTCACCCGCTTCGAGGCCAGCCGTTACGTGCGGCTCGAGGCGCACGCGGGACATCCGCGCCCAGGTGGTGGGAACGGCGTCGGGCCGTGTCGTCTACGTGGGGGAAGGCCAGGCCAACAAGGCAAACGGCAGTCTTCTCGCGCTGACGATGGCATCTTCGCCTCGCCGAATGAGCTGTCCGACCTGATGGCGACTGCGCTGTCCGAAGCGGCGGACAAGATCGTCGAAGACCCCGGGTTTCGCCGCGCCGTCGGTGATCCGGGCGCACCGGTGGAATGAACGGCGCCCGGCTTGCCGACGCCACCGACGCGCTGGCCCGCACGGCTTTGCGCTACCGCGCCTGCCCGCGGTTCACCCGGCACTACGTCGCCTCCAAGCTGCGGCGCGACCCGATCCACCACGCGGTGCTGGCGATGGCGGCGGAGCGGACGTTCGGCACGGTGGCCGATATCGGCTGCGGCCGTGGGCAAGTCGGCCTAGCCTTGCTGGAGGCAGGCGGGGCGATGGCCGTCACCGGGCTGGACTGGGCCGGGCGCTCGCTGGAGGATGCAAGGCGCGCCGGGGCGGGGCTGGCGTTCACCGCGCGGGCGCAGGATCTGGCTGCATTCCCCGTGGTACCGGACTGCGACACCGCGTTGCTGATCGACGTGCTGTACCTGCTTCCGCAGCATCAGGCGGTGCGCCTCCTGGGGCTGGCGGCCGCTGCGGCGCGCCAGTGCCTAGTCGTCCGCACGCTGGATGCGGATCGCGGCCTGCGTAGCCGGTTTCATCTCGCGGTGGAGCATTTGGGCCGGCCGTTCTGGCCCCATGCCGGCGCAGTGGTCGATCCCGCGCCGCTGCCGGTGCTTGCGGCCGTGATGGAGGCGACTGGGTTCACGGTCACGCAGCAGCCGTGCTGGCAGGGCACCCCGTTTGCCAACGTACTACTGACAGCCCGCAGGACGTCGGATAACGCGCCGGACGCTGGTTGCCAACCGCCTGCCGTATTGGTTTGTCGCCCTGCAGATGATCTTTGAGGCGGCATTTCAACGGTTGTCGGAGACAACCATGGCGCCTCGACGCGGGCTAGGAGTTGTCATATCGGCGTTAGCCGTGGCGGGTTTCCATCGCCGGGCGGCCCGAGCCGTTGGTTGCAGTGATGCCGCGGGCATACAAGATCGCCGGCGACTATCATCTGGACGTCAAGTCATGCCTGCAGTTCGCCCAAAACGCAGCCGTGTGCGCCGGGGCAGCTCCAGGGCGATTTTATAGCTTCTACGCCGAGTGCTGTCCGTTGCCAGGCAGCCCGGAGTGGGGTGGCGAAGGTCCGGGAAGGGTCGACCGCCGCCAGGACGCACCGGGCACACCATGTCCGCTTCTCTCTATCTCCCACTTCATAGCGGACGGTCCGCTTCCGTGATGAGTTTCGGACGCCGCTTGGCGTACGAAAGTCTCCGAAGGACGAATCCC
>CAXTCI010000102.1:0-17857 GCA_964242325.1 uncultured Acetobacteraceae bacterium | reverse complement strand
GCCTCCAGGATCGGCCCATCAGCCCGCGCTCGTGCAGCCGCTGCCCCGGCACGCCTGCCGCGGTACGCTGCCGGCATGAAGCCGCGTGATGGACGGATTGCCTCAAAACGGATGGATCGGCCGGCGGCTGCCACGCGCCGAGGGCCGCCGGCTGGCCGCCGGGCGCGGCCGTTACGTGGACGACCTGCCAGCGCGCGGCGAGCTGCACGCCGCGTTCCTGCGCAGTCCCCACCCCCACGCCGCCTTCCGCTTCACGGAACTGCCAAGGGAGGCGTCCGGCATCGCTGCGGTGCTGACGGCGGCCGAGCTGGAGGGCGTGTGCCGGGGCTGGTCCTGCCCGACGCTGGCCTTCCCCGGCCTGGTCTCGCCGGAGCAGCACGCCCTGGCGCGTGGCCGGGCCGCGTATCAGGGGGAGCCGGTGGCGATGGTGCTGGCGGACACCCGCGCGGAGGCGGAAGACGCGCTGGAGCTGATCGGCGTGGACTGGGAGGCGCTGCCGGCAGCGACCGAGCTGGACTCGGCACTGGCGGAGGGTGCGCCGGCTGTCCACCCCGGCCTCGCGTCCAACCTTGCCTGGCGGACGGAGCTGGGCGGCGACGTGTCGGCGTTCTTCGCGCAGGCGGCGCTGGTGGTGGAGGATCGGCTGACCTTCGCCCGCGTCACCGGCGTGACGCTGGAGCCGCGCGGCCTGGTGGCCACCTGGGACCCGTCGGTCGAGGCATTGGAGTTGCGCATCTCGCACCAGATGCCGCATCAGCTACAGGTCCACCTGGCGGAGTTGCTGGGTGTTCGCCTGTCGCAGGTGCGGGTCATCTGCGGCGACGTGGGTGGCGGGTTCGGCGTCAAGATGCATGTTTACCAGGACGAGATCGCCGCCTGCGCCGCCGCCAAGCTGCTGGGACGCCCGGTGCGGTTCATCGCCGACCGGCTGGAGTCCATGATGGCCGACATCCATGCGCGCGAGCACGTCGTGGCCGCTCGCATGGCTGTGGACGCCGGGGGACGCATCCTCGCCTTCGACGTGGAGGACCTGCAGGGGCTGGGCGCCTACTCGATCTACCCGAGGTCGAGCACCCGTGAGGCGATGAGCGCGCTGCACGCCGTGGGTGCGCCCTACCAGTATCAGCAGTTCCATGCGGCCCTGCGGTGCGCGATGCAGAATAAGGTGCCGACCGGGCAGTTGCGCGCCGTGGGCCACCCGATTGGCTGCGCCGTGACGGAGCGGCTGGTGGACCTTGCGGCCACCGCGCGCGGGGAGGACCCGCTGGACTTCCGTCCCGCAACCTGCTGCCGGCTGCGGCGCAGCCCTGGACCAGCCCGTCCGGCGCACGGCTGTTCGGCTTGTCGCACCACGCCTGCCTCGACCGGCTGATAGAGCTGATGGACCTCGTCCGGCTGCGGGCGGAGATCGCGGACGGGCGCGCGGCGGGGCGCTGCATTGGGCTGGGCTTCGCGGCGCTGGTCGAGTTCACCGCGCCCAACCCGCACTCCTATGGCCCGTCCGGGGTGCCGGTGGCCGCGGTGGACAGCGTGGCCGTGACCCTGGAGCTGTCGGGCGAGGTCACGGTCCGTGCCTCCGTCAGCGAGATCGGGCAGGGCGTGCGGCAAAGCCTGGCGCAGGTGGTCGCCGATGCGATGGGCGTGGACCCAGGCATGGTCAGCGTCATGACTGGCGACACCGCGACGGTTCCGCATGGCGGCGGTGCCTGGGCGTCGCGCGGCGCGGCCATCGGTGGCGAGGCGGCGTGGCAGGCCGGCATCCGGCTGCGGGCACAGGCACTGCTGGCCGCCGGGTCGCTGCTGCAATCGGCGCCGGAGCTGCTCGACATCCGCGGCGGCCGGGTGGTGGACCGGGCGACGGGCATGGACCGGATGGGGCTGGACGAGGTCGCCACGGTCGTGACGCTGCGCGGCTACCAACTGCCGGACGGGGTGCAGCCGCAGCTCGGCATCGTGCACAGCTACCGGCGCGAGCAGGACCCGGCGCTGCCGAACAACGGCATCCAGGCGTCGCTGGTGGAACTGGACCCCGGCACCGGCTTGGTCCGCACCCTGCGACATTGGGTAGTGTTCGACTGCGGACGGGTGATCAACCCGCTGCTGGTGGAGGAGCAGGTGCGCGGCGGCGTGGTCATGGGCATCGGCCAGGCGCTGCTGGAGGCCTGCTGCTACGACGAAGCCGGACAGTTCGTGAGCGGCACGCTGACCGACTACCTGCTGCCGATGGCGGCGGAGGCGCCAGACATCGAGGTGGCGTTCGTGGAAACGCCGTATGAAGGGTCCGTGGTCGGGGCCAAGGGCGCCGGCGAGGCGGGAACCTGCGCCGCCCCGGCGGCGGTGCTGAACGCCGTCAACGACGCCCTGCGCGCGGCGGGCGGCGGAGCCGTGCGCGCCCTGCCCATCACCCCGCTTGCCGTGCTGGATGCACTGGCGGAGCGCCGGGCATGAAGGCGCCCGCCTTCGCCTATGCGCGTCCTGACACCCTGGCCGAAGCGCTCGGCCTGCTGGCGCGGCATGGCGCCGACGCGGCGGTCCTGGCGGGCGGGCAGAGCCTGATGCCGATGATGAACCTGCGCATGGCGCAGCCGCGGCTGCTGGTGGACATCAACCGCATCCCGGGACTGGACGGGATCGAGGCAGACGGCGACGGCCTGCGCATCGGCGCCCGTGCGCGCCATGCCAGCGTCGCCGCTTCACCCTTGGTGCGGACGCGGGCACCGCTGCTGGCCGAGGCGCTCAGCTATGTCGCGCACGCCGCCATACGCAACCGCGGCACCATCGGCGGCAGCCTGGCGCTCGCCGACCCGGCGGCGGAGCTGCCGGCCTGTGCCGTGTGCCTGTCCGCCGGGATCGTCCTCGCCTCCATCGCCGGGGAGCGGGAGTTGGCGGCTGCGGCGTTCCACGAGGGGCTGTTCGCCACTGCCCGCCGTGCGGATGAGCTGGTGTTGGCGGTCCGCATCCCGTCCTTCCCGATGGGATGGCAATACTCGTTCACCGAGGTGGCGCGGCGCCGCGGCGACTACGCCATCGCCGGCCTGGCGTTCGCATGGCGGCGCGAGGGGCCGGGCGCCGAGTGCCGGATCGCGTTCTGCGGCATCGAGCCGGCGCCGCGCCGCATGCCAGCCGTCGAGGCGCTGGTGGCCGAGGGCGCGGACCGGGCCGCGGTCCTGGGCGCCTTGGACCAGCTCGACCCAATGGGAACCGAGGATGCGCCGCCGACCTACCGCCGCCGGCTCGCCGCCGTGCTGCTGGGCCGGGCGCTGGACCGGGTGGAGGCGGCGGCGGATGCGGCTTAACGATGGTGCGGCCGGGGACGCGGCCCGCATCGAGTGCGTCGTGAACGGCCGGACGGTGCGTGCGCGAGTTGCCGTGCGGCAATCCCTGGTGGACTGGCTGCGCGAGGGGCTGGGCCTGACCGGCAGTCACGTCGGCTGCGCGCACGGGGTCTGCGGCGCCTGCCACGCCGTCGTGGACGGCCGAGTGGTGCGGGGGTGCCTGATGCTGGCGGTACAGGCGGACGGGGCGCAGGTGGTCACGATCGAGCACGCCGCCAGCGACCCGCGCATGGCGGCGCTGCAGCAGGCCTTCGTCGAGCGTGCGGCGCTGCAATGCGGCTTCTGCACGCCGGGCATGATCCTGCAGGCGGCGGAGCTGCTGGCCGAGAACCCGGCGCCCTCGCGTGAGGCGATCCGGGACGCGCTGTCCGGCAACTACTGCCGCTGCACCGGCTACCACGCCATCGTTGATGCCGTTGAAACCGCGGCGGCCCGGCTGCGCGGCGTCTCGTGACCCATCCCCTGCTGATCGCGGGCGCCCGCGTGCTGGACCCGGACGGCGAGCTGGACCGCCCGGCGGTCGCGGACGTGCTGGTGGCGGACGGGCGCATCGCCGCCGTCGGTCCCAACCTGGCGCCGCCGCCCGGCACGGAGCGGATGGACGCCCAGGGCTGCCTGCTTACGCCAGGGTTCGTCAACGCCCACTCACACTCCCACGACACCCTGCTGCGCGGCCTGTTCGAGGGATTGCCACTGGAGGCCTGGGGCCTGCTTGCCTTCCCATCGGGGTGGCCGCGCCGCAGCCCGGCGGAAGTCGGGCTGCGCGCGACGCTGCATGCCGCGGAATGCCTGCGCGGCGGGATCACGACCGTGCAGGACATGGTCACGATCGTCGGCCCGGATGAGGAGCAGGCGGCGGCGATCCTCGATGCGTATGCGGCGTCAGGCATACGCGCCGTGCTGGCTGTGCAGTTCGCGGACCGGGCCGTGGCAGACGGGGCGCCGTTCCTTGATGACGTGCCGGGCCTTCTCCCAGCTAGCGACCCGGCGCCCATGCAGCGCTTCGTGGCCGGGCTGCTGGACCGGACCGGCCCGCGGCTGACATGGGGGCTGGGGCCGTCCGCACCGCAGCGCTGCTCGGACGCGCTGCTGCGCTGGGTGGCGGCGCAGTCGCGGGAGCGCGAGCTGCCGGTGTTCACCCATGTCTATGAAACCCGCAGCCAGGCGGTGCTGGCCCGGCAGCGCGGGGCAGGGAGCGGCGGCTCGTTCATCGAAACGCTGGCCCGGTTGGGCCTGCTGACGCCGCGGCTGGTGGCCGCGCATGGCGTCTGGATCACCGAGGCGGAGATCGCGCGGCTGGCGGCGGCCGGCGCGCACCTCGCCTGCAACCCCGTCGCCAACCTGAAACTGCTGAACGGCGTGGCCCCGGTCCGGAGCTATGCCGACGCGGGCGTGAACATCGCCCTCGGCTGCGACAACAGCAGCGCCGGGGACGCGCAGAGCATGTTCGCGGCGATGAAGGCATTCGCGCTCGCCTGGGCGCTGCAATCCCGTGCGGGCGAGTCCGGCGCCGCGGCGGCGGCGTTCCGGGCGGCCACGTCCGGGGGCGCCGCGGCGCTAGGCCTGGCCGGGGAGGTCGGGACGTTGCGGCCCGGCACGCGGGCGGACCTGGTGCTGTTCGACCTTAGCGACCCCGCCTGGTGGCCGCTGAACAGCGCGGTGCGGCAGCTTGTCTATACCGAAAGCGGGCGGTCAATACGGACCGTGCTGGCCGACGGTAACGTGGCGGTCCGTGACGGGCGCCTGGCCATGCTCAATGCTGGCGTGCTGGCGGAGCAGGCGGAGGCGGCACGGGCGGCGATGCAGGATGAACTCGCGTCACTGGCCCAGCGCAATGCGGCGCTGCGGGACACGATGCTGCTGATGCACGGGCGAGCCGCCGCGGCGCCACTGGAGATGGACCGGATGCGGCTGGCGCAACCTGGGGATGGCTCATTGATTACCGGCCATGTACCCGCGCTGGTGCGGCAGTGACGGTTGGGATTGATGGGAATGCGGGTGGACTCTGGATCGGGACGGCGCAGCTTCATCAAGGCGGCCGCCGGGATTGCGCTCGCCCTACCCGGCGCGCGGGCAGCACAGGCCGAGGCGCTCAGGCCGGTGTCGTTCCAGTTGTCTTGGATCAAACACATCCAATACGGCGGCTACTTCGCGGGCGGGCGTGGCATTGTTGCGTAGATCGGCAGTTGAGCCTGAAGAGGCTATCGAGCAATTTCAGCAAGATATTTTCGACTTAGGCGAGGGGCAGCTGATAAGAACTCACAACAATCTGGAAAGAACGGCTAATCCGAAATGATCTATGCCATTTTGGGCAAGACGTGCTTTCGGCATAGCCTACAAGGCTGATAAAACCGCAAATTATCTATGCAACGACGTCCTGTGCCTGCCTAGCTGACCTGAACCGCTTCATCTGCCGCCTGCTCACCTGCACGGGTTCGCCCGGTTGCCGGACCGTTGTCTTGCGGCCAACGTCGTCGGGTGCTTCGGTAGCATGCCAAGCACGGCGTCAGGCCTAGCTTGCGGTGCTCCCCAGGGCGCCAGCCTGCCACGGCGCAATGGACGACGGCGGACGGCAAGCATCGGCTCAACGGACCAGGACCAGGCATGATCGGCGAGGATTACGACTACATCATAATCGGTGGTGGCTCGGCGGGCGCGACGCTTGCGGCCCGGCTCAGCGAGGACCCAGGCACCCGCGTGCTGCTGCTGGAGGCCGGCCAGGACCTCCGCACCGCCGACACGCCTGAGCACATTCAGATCCCCAACCCGATGCGCGCCATCTCCGACGACGCCTTCCGCTGGCCCGCGCTCACGGCCCGACGCACGGAACGGCAGGAGCCGCGGCTGCTGTGGCGTGGGCGCGCGATGGGCGGCAGCAGCACCATCAACGGCCAGATCGCCATACGCGCCGTGCCCGACGACTTGGACCGCTGGGCGGCGATGGGCTGCGCCGGCTGGGGCTGGGCGGACATGCTGCCCTACTTCTGCAAGCTGGAAACGGACATGAACTTCGGCGACGCTCCTTACCACGGCAGCGCCGGGCCGATCCCGGTGTATCGTGCGCCGATTGCGGACTGGGGCAGCGTGGACCGCGCGCTGCGGGAAGCGGCGCTCGCGCTGGGCTACGCCTGGTGCGATGACCACAACGCGCCGTGGGGCACCGGCGTGTCGCCATACGCGATCAACAGCGTGGCCGGGCGGCGGGTGTCCACCAACGACGGCTACCTGGAGCCGGCCCGGAACCGGTCCAACCTGCGGATCGTGGGCGGCGCGCTGGTGGAGGCGATCGAGCTGGAAGGCAACCGTCCCCATGCCAGCGGCGTGCGGGTGCGAGTCGGCGGGCAGGTCCATGCGGCACGGGCGCAGAAAGAGGTGATCCTGTGCGCGGGCGCCATCCACTCGCCGGCTATCCTGCAACGCTCTGGCATCGGACCGGCCGACCTGCTCGGGCGCTTGGGCATCCCGGTCCGCGCCGACCTGCCGGTGGGCGAGAACCTGCTGGACCACCCGATCCTGGGCGCGCTGCTGCACCTGCGGGACGATGCGCGGGTCGGTACGCTGATGCACCGGCACACCAACTGCTGCCTGCGCTACTCGTCGGGCCTGGCTGGGGCGGGGGAGAACGACATGATCATGATCGCGGGCAACTTGGCGGGCAGCACGCTCGCACGTTCCGGGCCGGATGCGGCGCTGGGCAGGATCGCGGTGTCGGTGTATCAGGCGTTCAGCCAAGGCCACGTCCGCATCACCACGCCCGACCCGGCCACCGACCCGGAGGTTCACGAGCGCATGCTGTCCGACCCGCGCGACCTCATGCGGATGCGCGACGGGGTGCGGCGGCTGCGGGACATCTGCTTGCAGCCGGGCGTCACGGCCGTGGCGCACCGGGCGGAGTACGGCACCACGGGCCGCAGCATGGATGATGCGCTGGACGGCGACACGCTGGACGACTGGCTGTTCGCCGAGTGCGGCGACGCACAGCACGCCAGCGGCACCTGTCGGATGGGCGCCTCGGACGATCCCCTCGCCGTGGTGGACGGGGACTGCCGGGTGATCGGCTGCACCGGGCTGCGCGTGGTGGACGCTTCCATCATGCCGGAGGTGCCGCGGGCCAACACCCACCTGACCACCGTCGCCGTCGCCGAGCGCATGGCCGAACGGATGCGGGCCGGGGCATGAACGCCCAGGCCGTCGCGGCCACGCTGGTGGCGCAAGCCGATGCCGTGCGGGCGCGGCTGGATCGGTTCGTCCACCTGCCCAGCGTCAGCACGGACCCGGCCTATGCCGGCGGGATGCGCGGCGCGCAGGAGTTCCTGCTGGCCTGGCTGCGCGAGATCGGGTTGCAGGACGTGCAGGCGCTGGACGGCGGCGGCCACCCCGCGATCTATGGCTCCTGGACCGGCGCACCCGGCAAGCCCACCCTGCTGATCTACGGCCATTACGACGTGCAGCCGCCCGACCCGATGGACGAGTGGCTCAGCCCGCCCTTTGAGCCGACCGAGCGGGACGGCTGCCTGTTCGGCCGCGGCGCCTCGGACGACAAGGGGTCCAGCACCATCGCGATCTCCGCCGTGGCGGCGTTCCTGCAGCAGGCGGGTGCCTGCCCGGTCAACGTCAAGCTGTTCCTGGAAGGCGAGGAGGAGGTCGGCAGTCCTACCCTGCCGGCAATCATCGGGCGCCACCGCGCGCTGCTGCAGGCGGACGCGGTGCTGTCCGCCGACGGGGGCCGCGCCAGCCGGTCCATCCCGACCATCAACGTCGGTGCCCGCGGCAACACCGGGATGGAAGTGAAGCTGACTACCGCTGCCAAGGACCTCCATTCTGGCAGGTATGGCGGAGCCATACGCAATGCACTGCACGAGATGGCGACACTGGTCGCGACACTGCACAGCCGGGACGGGCGGATCGCGGTGGCGGGCTACCTCGAAGGCGTGCCGCTGCCTACGGACCAACAACGCCGGGATACGGCGGCGTTTCCAGTGGACGAGGCCGGGTTCTGCGCCGGGGTCGGGGCCATAGCTTTTGGCGAACCCGGCTATACCCTGCGTGAACGGCTGACGCTGCGCCCTGCCATTGACGTGAACGGCATGTGGGGCGGCTACACCGGCAACGGCACCAAGACTGTGATCCCGCGGGCGGCTCACGCCAAGCTCACCCTGCGCCTCGTTCCTGGCCAGGACCCGGGCGCCGCCCTTGATCTGGTCCGCGCCCACCTGCTGGCGCAGTGCCCGCCGGGTGTGAAGCTGGAGTTCCAGATGCGCGAAGGCGGCTCCCCCGCGTCCAGCCTGCCCGGCGGCCACCCGCTGGTGCAGGCCGGCAGCCGGGTGCTGGAACGGCTGCAAGGACAGGCGCCAGTACCGGTGCGCCTGGGAGCCACGGTACCGATTACCGCACTGTTCAAGCAGTTGTTGGGGATCGAGACGCTGATGTTCGGCTTCGGCCTGCCGGACGAGGACGTTCACGCGCCCAACGAGTTCTTCCGCCTGTCCTCCTTGCCGCTGGGCCTGGAGGCGTGGGTGATGCTGCTCGATGAACTCGGCAGGATGGACCCGGCCGCCTTTGCCACGACGGAGTGACCAGCGCCATGCACCCCCCAAGAACCTCCTTGCCCCAGGGCCTGTTGATCGTCCTTGCGGCGCTGGCCACCTCACTGCCGGCGCTGGCGCAAACGCCTCCTGCCGCCCCGTTGAAGGTGCTGCGCGTGGTGCCGCAGGCAGACGTCGTGGTGACGGACCCGCTCTACACCACGGCCTGGATCTCCACGATCCACGGCACGATGGTGTGGGAAAGCCTTTTCGCCTGGGACTCCAAGCTGCAAGCCAAGCCGCAGATGGCGAAGGCATGGAGCACCTCGCCGGATGGGCTGACCTGGCGCTTCACCTTGCGCGACGGCCTCAAGTTCCACGACGGCTCGCCTGTGACCACGGCCGACGTGATCCCGTCCTTGCAGCGCTGGATGACCATAGACGCGATGGCGAAGAAGGCCGCGGCAGTCACGGTAGCCATGACGCCCTTGGACGAGAAGACCTTTGACTGGACGCTGTCGCAGCCTGTTCCCGGCCTGCTCGACATCCTGGCTGCCGCACCGTCGCACTTCGCCATCATCATGCGCGCCAAGGATGTGCCCGAGCCAGGCAAGCCTGCCACCTCCGTGATCGGGTCCGGCCCGTTCCGCTTCAACACGGAATTGCGGCTCAGCGGGGCGCGCGTCGTGTATGACCGCAACCCCGACTACGTGCCCCGTGACGAGCCGCCGGACGGGCTGGCGGGCGGGCGCGTGGTCAAGGTGGACCGCGTCGAGTTCGTCATCCAGCCCGACGGGGGCACAGCGGCAACGGCGCTGCAGGCCGGCGAGGTGGACTTCCTGGAGCGTCCCTCCTTCGACCTGCTGCCGGTCCTGCAACGGAGCGGCGTGGCCAAGGTGCAGGTCCTGACCGGGCTGGCCACCCAGGCCATCCTGCGCCCGAACACGCTGTATCCGCCGTTCAATGACCCGCGTGCACGCTTGGCGCTGTCCTACATCATCAGCCAGGACGACGAGATGGCGGCCGGCTACGGCGATCCCGCCTATTACCAGCGCTGTAACTCCTTCTTCGTTTGCGGCTCGCCCAATGGCACCGAGGCCGGGGCCAAGGACTTCGGCCCCAACCTTGCCCGCGCCAAGCAACTGCTGGCCGAGGCCGGCTACAAGGGCGAGGTGTTGCGGATGGTGGGCACGCACGACTTCGCCTACATGGGCGCGATGGCGGAAGTGACGGTGGAAGCGTTGCAGCACGCGGGCGTCAACGTGGACCTGACGTGGAGCGACTGGGCCAGCGTGGTCAGCCGCAGCGCGAACCAGGGGCCGCCGGATGCCGGCGGCTGGAACATCTACGTCACCGGCGAGCCCGGCGTGCTGGCATGGAACCCGAGTACCAACATTTTCGCCAACATGGCCTGCGACCGCAGCAACCTGTCTGGCTGGCCCTGCGACGAGGAGGTGGAGCGGCTGCGTGCTGCCTACGCCGATGCGGTTCCGGCCGACCGGCCGACGATCCTGGACCGGTTGCAGCGGCGCCTCGCGGCCGTGAACCCCTACCGTCTGCTGGGACAGGCGACGCAGCCCGTGGCCTACCGAACCAACCTGCGCGGCGTGCTGGACTCGCCCATCGTGGCATACTGGAACATCAGCAAGGAGTGAGGTTCCAGCCTGCAACGGCCGTGATCACGGCCCATTTAGGGCCACCCCTTCCAGAGCTGTGAATCAGCGAGGCCCCGGAACCCAGGAGCATCATGCATTTACAATGTGACGTGGTGCTGATCAGCGCCGAAGTTCACTGCTGACGCACAAGCAGGCCAAGCGAGCAGAGCTGGGCCGGCGTCTGAAAGCTGGCCATGCACGAACCTACGGGCAATAAGCTCCCGCATTATGGGGTTTTGAGGAATCCGGTGTAGGCGCGGAGGTAGCAAGACACTCGGCGGAGCCAATGCGGCTGCATACGACGGGATTGATACCGCTCAGCCGGCCACCTGGCAAAGTACCCGCAGCAGCACGGCGGCGCCGGCAGCGGCGTCGCTCTTCGTCATATTCTCCCGCTCGCTGTGGCTGATGCCGTCTTCACAAGGGACGAATATCATCTGGCTGCGACAGAACGGGGCCATGCGAATGGCGTCGTGCCCGGCGCGGCTGCGCAGCCGCATCGTGCCGTAGCCGAGGTCGGCGGCGGCCTGCTCCACGGCGTCGCCCAGGGCCGGGTCGAAATTGATGGCCGGGCGAACCGGAGCGGGTTCGAGCTCAATCCGCGTTCCCGTCTGCTCGGCGACGCGGGTAGCTGCGGCGGTGATGGCAGTGCGGATCGCCTCGATGCCTTCAATGGTCGGATGAGTGGCAGAGAAGGACAGACGGACGTGGTGCGGGATGTTGATGCGGTTGTTCGGCAGCACGTCGAGGGCGGCAATGCCGGCCGACCCGGCGGGAGCGTGGCCTTGGCCGATATGCTCGGCTTCCGTGATGAGGGCGGCGGCGGCAAGGAGCGCGCTGCGGCGCTGGTGCATGGGGGTTGCTTGGGCGTGGGCGTTCTCGCCCCAACAGTCGATCACGAGGAACAGGTTGTTCTCCGTCCCGTCCACCACGCCGATCGTCTTGCCAGCGTGCTGCAGGCGGTCCCCCTGCTCGATATGGAGTTCCAAATAACAGTGGGCCGCCAAAGGCCCCTTGTCCTGCCCCAGGAAGCCGATGCGGCGCAGCTCCTCGCCGACCCGGCGGCCAGCGCGGTCCGTGGCGGCCTGCGCCTCAACCAGCGATAGCGAACCGGCATGGACGGCGGCGCCCATCAGACCAGGGGCGAAACGGGCACCTTCCTCATTGGTCCAGTTCACGACAACCACCGGGTGGCGGGTGCGGGCAGCGGCGCGGTCCAGCGCGCGGATGCACTCCAGGGCGGCAAGCACGCCGAGCGGGCCGTCGAACTTGCCGCCGGGCTGCTGCGTGTCCAGGTGGCTACCGATCAGCACGGGCGGCAAGGTCGGGTCGGTCCCTTCGCGCCGAGCGAACATGTTGCCAATTGCGTCGATCGTGACCGGCAGCCCGGCCTCTCGGCACCAGTGGGCGAACAAGTGGCGGCCAGCGGCGTCCGCGTCTGTCAGGGCCAGGCGGTCGCAACCGCCATGCGGCAGGGCGCCGACGCTGGCCAAGGTCATGAGATCGGACCAGAGGCGAGTGGGGTCGATCGCGGGTTCGGTCATAGACCGAACGGTGCCCGGCGGGTTCCGGCGTGGCAAGGGGTCTGACTGGCACCCCTTTCAGGATGCCGTTTTTCCGGTTCCGTCAGGGCTCGCGCCAGTTCCCATAATTGCCGGGGCCTAGCTATAGGATTGGTCCTTCACAGTGGGATGGCCAGGAATGCTGTGTGTCGAGTGCGGTTCGGAGGCGGTAGCCGGGCGGCCTGAGCGCACCGCCCAGGGTTACAGACGCTTTCTGTGAACCGGCGCAGGCGCCAGACCCAGGCAGACCGCATTCCATCAATTCCTTGTTGCGCTGATCAGCGCCGAAACCCACCGCTGACCCGCACCGGACCAAGTCCTTCCAATCCGCCGCCGAGGGCTGGGTGGTGCCGCACGCCCTATCGCTGTTTGCGCGGATGGAGCCTGCCTGACTTGGACTTCATTCCGGTGCTGTGCTCCGTCGAGGTTGCCACAGGTTTGCCTGGTCGGCGCACCGGCTTGCCCCGGCCCAGGGCCTGCTTCCGCAGCACATCCTCGATGAAGCCGTTCAACCGGTGCCGCTCGGCTTGGGCCGCATCCGTGTCCGGATAGGCTTTGGGAAAGCGCTGGGACAGCCAACGCCATGTCACCAACCGTTTCGCGACCTTTTCCGCGTGCTCCAGGGAGGGCTGCGTCGCGCGGTCCGGCGGGGGCAGGTGCCCGGCGGCGGGAGGAGAAACTGGGGTGCCTGCCGCGTGGTCCAGCCCCCAGCGCAACAGCCGCTCGATGCCGTCGTCGCGCTGATCCACCGGGCACAGGGCATAGGTCCAGCGGTCCAGCAACGGTAGGCCGGTGCCGTCCATCGCGGTGGCGATGTCAATCTGGGTTCCCAGGTCCGCCAAGCGATAGTTCGGGTCGCCCGGGCGTAGCACGGCCCGGCGGATACGCCGCAGCGTTTCGGACAGGCTGGCAGTTCCCAGCTCCTCCGCGACGGCGGCTACGATGTCCCGGTCCGGCGACACCAGGGGGCGGCGGTCGTCCGGCACCGCAGGGTCCGTTGCCAGCAACTTACGGAGCCGTGCCGGGTCGCCGCCGCCGGCCAGCACGGCGACGATCCCAGCCTCGTGCTGGCCGTAGCGCCCGGCCCGCCCACCGATCTGCCTAACCTCGGACGGGGTGAGAAGCCGCTCCTCCTTCCCGTCCCACTTGACCAATGACGAGAACACGACCCGGCGGATTGGTAGGTTCAGCCCCATGCCGATGGCATCGGTCGCGACCAGGACCGGCGCGTCCCCGCTCCGGAAGCGCCGGCTTTCGGCACGGCGGACTTCCGGACCCAGGTTGCCGTAGATGACCGCGACCCGCCGGCCCCGAGCCATTAACTGCTCCCGCAGCAAGAAGATGTCTCGGCGGGAAAACGCCACCACGGCATCGGCGTCGGTGATCGCCGACAAGCCCACCGCCTCCGCCGCCGCAAGCAGCGGGTTCTTGCGCTGGAGCCGGATGATCTCCACGGGTTCGTCGCACAACTCGGCAATGCGGCGCACCAGGGGCAAACAGTCGGGTGCGCCGAGGACGATCACCTCCCGCGCGGGGATGCCCATGATGGCGGCGGTCCACGCGGCGCCGCGGTCGGGGTCGGCGAGCATCTGCGCCTCGTCCACAATTGCGACGTCAATGATCCGGCTGGTGTCCGCCATTTCCACTGTGCAGGCGACGTGGCGGGCGCCGGGCACGATGTCGCGCTCCTCGCCTGTCAGCAGGCTTGCGGCCACGCCGCGGGCGGCCAGGGCTTCTTGGAACTCCAGGGCCAGCAGCCGCAGCGGGGCCAGCGCCGCGCCGCTTTCCGCCGCCGCAAGGCGGTCCAGCGCGTAATGCGACTTGCCCGAGTTGGTCGGGCCGATGACGACGGTGAACCTCCGCTGCAGGCTACGGGCGTTGACGAAGTGCGCGGCGTAGCGGTCCAGCCCGGCGCGGCGCGCGATCACGCCGTTCGGCACGCGGGACCGGGCCTCCGCCGGTTCGTCCGATCCGGTGCCGCGCGCGCGCCAAAGCGCCACCTGGGGCTGCAAGGCCGCGATCTGGTCCGGGTGAAACTCCAGCTCTTCGAACTGGCGTCCGTTGCGGCGCACCGGCGTGCTGCGCGCGACCGGGATCAGTCCGTCGGCGATCCAGCGGTCCACCTGCGGACGAGACACTCGCAGCAGCGCCGGCAGGGTCTCGATGCCGACAAGCTCGCTTTCCCACTCGCGCAGTCGGAGTCGCTCGGCATCGTGCAATGCCCGGGCGCGGTCACGGGCGGCGCGGACGCCGGCACGACGGTCCCGCTCGGCGGCGGCCAGGCGCTGGGTGAACGCCGCGGCTGCGGCCGGGTCCAGACCGGCCGATGCGGCGACCAGCCCGGCCAACTCCGCAACGGCGGGCAGCGTGGGTGGGCGGCCGGTCAACGCCTCCAGGTCCCGAGCCGCCTGGGCGAAGGCGGCGTCGGGGTCGCGCCGGGCCAGCGAGGACAGGCGGGTGCGTATGGCGCCGCGTAGCGCGTCAAGCAGCGCGTCATCCGACAGGCCGGCAGCAGGGGCAGACTGGAGCAGGACGATCGCCGCAGCTTCTTCGTCGGCGGCGGTGGCCGGCACGTCTTTCCGGGCACGCGCCAGGGCGTCCAGGCGCCGTTCCAGGGCCACCTCCTCCAACGAAGGTGCCGCCCCTGCGAGGGCTACGGTCGGGGTGGCGTCATCCATGCTTCAACGTGGGTCCTTGCCTGGCGGGGGGCGTGCCTGGCAGTGTGCGGAACCACACGGCACGGGCGAAGCTGCCATCCTGCCATAGGTCCCGCGATTGTGCGGTGCCTCGTGTTCCCGACCGTGCCATGTACGGTTATTCATACCGGCCACAAGCTCGGCCTCATGCTTGGCGAGGCGCCCGCCGACCAGAAGGTTGTATCCCATGCCCGACCACACCCTGCCCGTCCCGGTTCAGTCCGTCCAGATCCCGTTCGACAACAGCTACTCCCGGCTGCCCCCGCGGTTCTATGCCCGTGTCGCGCCGACGCCCGTGGCCGCCCCCAGGCTGATCCGGGTCAACGCGCCCCTGGCGGAGCAGCTAGGCATCAACCCGAACGAGCTGGCCAGCCCCGAAGGGGTGGAGGTCCTGGCCGGCAACCGCGTGCCGGACGAGGCGGAGCCGGTGGCAATGGCCTATGCTGGGCACCAGTTCGGCGGTTTTTCGCCGCAACTCGGCGACGGCCGCGCCATCCTGCTGGGAGAGGTCGTGGATCGGGACGGTGTCCGGCGGGACATCCAGCTCAAGGGCTCAGGTCCGACGCCGTTCTCCCGCCGGGGCGACGGCCGCGCTGCGTTGGGTCCGGTGCTCCGTGAGTATCTGGTCAGCGAGGCGATGGCGGCGCTGGGCCTGCCGACCACCCGTGCCCTGGCCGCGGTGACGACTGGGCAGGCCGTGATGCGCGAAACGCCGCTGCCCGGCGCCGTGCTGACCCGAGTCGCCGCCAGCCACATCCGTGTCGGCACGTTCCAGTACTTTGCCTCCCAGGGCGACACGGACGCACTGCAGCTCCTGGCCGACCATGTCATCGCACGCCATTACCCCGCTGCCGCGGCGGCCCCTGACCCTTACCGCGCGTTGCTGGACGGGGTGATCGGCCGGCAGGCGGAGCTGGTGGCGCAATGGCTGCTGATCGGCTTCATCCACGGCGTGATGAACACTGACAACACCTCTGTTTCAGGTGAGACCATTGACTACGGCCCTTGTGCCTTCATGGACGCCTATGATCCGGCGACGGTACACAGCTCGATTGACCATGCGGGGCGCTACGCCTACGGCAACCAGCCACGCATCATGCAGTGGAACCTGACGCGGCTGGCGGAGGCGATGTTGCCGTTGCTGGGCGCGGACGAGGACGCCGCCATGACGTCGGCCAAAGAAGCGCTTGCCGCCTTCGGTGCGCGCTTCGAGGCGGCCTATTCAGGGGGCCTGCGTCGCAAGGTCGGGCTGTCCACGGAGCACGAGGGCGATGCCGCCCTGCTTCAAGACCTGCTGATGCGGATGGCCGCAAATGGGGCCGACTTCACCCTGACGTTCCGAGGCTTGTGCGCCGCCGCGGCAGGGCCGGAGGGTGACGCTGCCGTGCGTGCCTTGTTCCGGGACGGCAGCGCCTACGACGACTGGGCCGCACGCTGGCGCGAGCGCCTAGCGGCTGACCCGGTTCCACCGGACGTCCGTGCCGCCGCCATGCGCGCCATCAACCCGGCCGTCATCCCGCGCAACCAACTCGTGGAAGCCGTGATTGAGGCCGCCGTGCAGCGTGGGGACTTTGGCCCCTTCGAGGACTTGTCGGCAGCCTTGCAGCACCCCTACGAGGACAGGCCGGGCTTCGAGCACTATGCCGCGCGGCCTGAGCAGCCTGAGCGCCCCTACATAACCTTCTGCGGCACCTGATTCGTCCGGCTTTCAGTCAGCATAGATACCGGACAGACCGTATCGCGGATGAAGGTAGCTTAGCGCCGGCTAGACATCGGACGGCGGCGTCCAACCGCGCCCGGGTACGCTTTCCAGCAAAGTTCGTGTGTAGTCGTGGGCCGGATTGGCGAACACTACGTCCGTGCGGCCCTGTTCGACGATGACGCCGCGCCGCATCACCGCCACCCGGTCGCAAATCTGTGCCGCCACCCGCAAGTCGTGCGTGATGAACAACATCGTCAGCCCCAGCCGCACCCGCAACTCCTCCAGCAGAGCCAAGACCTGAGCTTGCACCGACACGTCCAGGGCGGAGACGGGCTCGTCCGCGATCAGCAGCTCCGGGTCCATCGCCAACGCCCGGGCGATGCCGATACGCTGACGCTGGCCGCCGCTGAATTCATGCGGGAACCGGTCGGCGGCGCCGGGATCGAGTTGGACCAGGGCCAGCAACTCCGTCGCGCGGGCACGGGCGCGGGCGGGCGGCACACCGTGGGCGACCGGCCCCTCCGCGAGGATGTCGCCGACCCGGCGGCGCGGGTTCAGCGAGGCGTAGGGGTCCTGGAACACCATCTGGATGCGCTTGCGATAAGGCTTCCAGCCGGCGCGCGACAGCGGGCGCAAATCCGTGCCGCCGAAGTGGATAGCGCCCTCATCCGCTACCACCAGGCGTACGATGCAGCGCGCCAGCGTGCTCTTGCCCGAGCCGCTTTCGCCCACCAGGCCCAGCGTCTCGCCGCGGCGCAGCTCAAGCGAAGCCGCCTGCACCGCGGGCACGACGCGGCCCGGGCGGAACAGGCCGCGCGAACGGTAGGTCTTGCTCACGCGGTCCAGCGCCAGTACCGGCGGCCCCTCCATCGGCACGCGGGCGGCGGCGGCACGGTGCGGCACGGCGGCGATGAGCGCCTTCGTGTAGGGATGCTGCGGGGACGACAGCACGGCGGCCGCCGTACCTTGCTCAACGATCCGGCCCCGCTGCATGACGGCGACGCGGTCGGCGATCTCCGCCACCACGCCGAAATCGTGCGTGATGAATAGTACGGCGGTGCCGCGGCGCCGCTGGATGTCGCGGATAAGAGCCAGGATTTGCTTCTGCGTCGTCACGTCCAGCGCCGTGGTGGGTTCGTCGGCGATCAGGATGGCCGGTTCCAGCGCCAGCGCCGTGGCGATCATAACGCGCTGCCTTTGGCCACCCGACAGGGCGTGCGGGTAGGATCGGGCGATACGCCCCGGGTCGGGCAGGCCCACCGCCGCCAGCAGGTCGGCGACCCGGCCGCCGACAGGCCTGCCGTGGACCTGCATCACCTCCGCCACCTGGTCGCCCACGCGCATCAGCGGATTGAGCGCGGTCATCGGCTCCTGGAACACGG
>CAXTCI010000101.1:0-17981 GCA_964242325.1 uncultured Acetobacteraceae bacterium | reverse complement strand
CACTTCGAGGCCATCTGCACCAGCAAAACTTGACGCACAAGAGCATCATTGTTAACGATACTTTAGCGAATAGAGATTGATCGAGGGTCCGCAATGATGGATGGCTTCCCTGCCTTGAAATCAAATGCTGAGGATGCCTCTCTTCTGCTGCCTGCAGCACGCAAGGGCTGGACCCCCTCGAATGGCCAGAAAGCGACGGCATTCCAGCGGCTCGCGACCCACATGGACATTGCCTGGGACATGGATGGCACGCTGATCGACCATCCCGCGGCGCCTCTGCTGCACCGCTTCATCCTGGATACCCCGCACATCAGGCATGTCATCGTCACCTTCCGGAGTGCGCGCCAAGGCACCCCCTGGACGCGGCTGGCCGGCTACTCGCACCGGCTGGGCGCCGAGCACTTCGCCCAGGCCATCCATCTGCCGGATGAGCTTAGCACCGGATTGTCCGACGAAACCTCGGCCCGGCGCGGCGGGGCTTGGCCGGCTCTAGGCCAATTGATCCGACCCTGGCGGCGGGCGACAGACACCGCGCACCGCTCCTGGAAGGGGTTGATCTGCCAGCAGGAAGGCATCACCGCCCTGGTGGACGACCTCACGAGCCTGGTGGCCGAGGGTTGCCGCCGTCATGGGGTGGATTTGTTCCATCCCGCCGATTTCCTGCCCGGCCGCTGACAGGCTGGCCATAACGGAGCCTGGCTGCCCGCACAAACCGGCGGACGCCGGTCCCAATCGCCCCGCCACCGGACTGCTTGGTCATTATTCCGGAGATGCCGGGTATGCTGCACCGGGAACATCGCAGATGTAGGGGTGCTCCATCCCGTCGGGAATGACCAGGCGGGTGGTGACTGCGTCCTCCCCGAACTCGTGCAGCAAGCCTCCGCAGCAACGCTCGCCTGGCAGGCCCGCCTGGTCGGCCGAGTTCACGACAAAGGCCACCGAGGGCGCCCAAGCGTAGCGCACCAGACCGCGCATGGCCTCCCGGTAAAGATGCAGGTGTCCGGATGCCACCAGGCGCAACGCCGGATGGGCCATCACGGCGCCGAGCGGGCCGCGCGCGAAGGGCGGGACGGACCAGTAGTCGAACGCAGTCTCTGCCGGGTCGGCAGTGAACAGCGGCTTGTGGATGAACACGGCCAGGCGGCGGTCGCCAAGCGTTTGGAGGGCATCGGCGATCATCTCGGCCTGCAGGTCGGCCTCGCGGTGTGTGCCCATGACTTGGCTGTTCAGGCCCAGCAGGCGCCAGCCCTCCCGGTCCTGAACCCATCGGTCCCGCCCGACCCGGCCGCGGAAACGGTTCAGCCGGGCGTCATCCACCGGTTGAAGCGGCGCCCGCTCGGGATGATCGCCCACATCATGGTTGCCCGGCACGCACAGCACCGGCCCGGGCAGCCGGGCATGGGCCGACGCCGCGCAGGCCAGATCCGCCTCCCTGTCCGCCCCATCCATGGACACATCGCCAGTGTGCACGATCAGGTTCGGCCGCAGCCGGTCCAACGCAGCAGCCATCCGGTCGAAGTTGGCGCGGAACAGGCGCGTGCCGGCACTCAGATGGGTGTCCGAAATCTGGACCACTGTGAACGACATGGAAGCTGCCCATCGCGTCAACTGTTACGGCAGCATGACCAACATTCAAGGGTTGGATGTCAAGCACTAGCCGCTTGCGCCATCACCGTCCCGGCAATGCCGCCGCATACGGCTTGAAGGCCGCACCCGCCTCGTGCCGTTGGGGACCGGCGGAACAGGATGCGGCACGGCGTCGCCAAATGTGCATCCCCCGTACCCGCCGGGAGAAAGGAAGGCTACTGTTCCGGCGTATATCGCCACACGCTGGCCGGCGGCAGGTTCAGCGGGGTCCAAGCCTCCCGCTTCGCCACCAGCCCATGCTTGCGCCACGGCAGCGGCGACGTCGCGCAATAACTGTAATGCAGGAACCCACGCCCGGGCGCCACCGCCAGCATGGCGTCAATGAACCGGCGCTGCTCCAGGACCGGCAGCAGCACCAGCGGAATGCCGCAGATCACCGTGCCGATCCGGCCGTGGCGCGGGCGGGGCAGCAGGTCCGGCAACGCCCTGGCATCGCCCGCGATCACCTCCACGCCGGGCAGCGTGGCGCGCAGGTGGGCGGCCATGCTGGGCACGATCTCCACCACCGCCAAGCGCTCGGCAGGGACGCCGCCCGCCAGCAGCGCCCGGCTGATGACGCCGGTGCCGGCGCCCAGCTCCACCACCCACTCGTCGCCGCTGCGCCGCACCTGATCCACCACGCGCCGGCACAGCGCCGGGGAGGACGGCACGACCGAACCCATCTGCAGCGGGTTCGCCAGCCAGCGCCGAAGGAACAATGCAACGCCCGACCCGGCCTCGCCGGGCTTGGCCGCTTCCGTGATCGCGCCGGATGATCCCCGCCCCACTGCAATCTCTCCGCAACCAAACTGAATGCTGGGGATAGCGGACGCGGCGCGCCGTGCCGAGACAGCGCCGCATTAAGCTTTGATGGCACCGGCCCGGCTGGTACCTCCAGTGGGCGCCCCCTGCGGTCAGTCCCGCAGCGCCAGCGCTTCCCGGACAAACGGATTGGTTTGCCGCTCCATCCCCACCGTCGAGCCCGGCCCGTGGCCGCACATGAACGCCATCGCGTCGCCCAGCGGCATCACCTTGTCCCGGATCGAGCGCAGCAGCGTCGGGCCATCTCCCTTCGGCAAGTCGGTGCGCCCGACCGACCCCTGGAAGATCACGTCGCCCACCAGCGCAAACCCGGCCGCACGCTGCACGAAAATCACGTGGCCCGGCGTGTGCCCCGGCGTATGCAGCACGTCGAAGCGATGCGTGCCTAGCATGACATGCTCCCCTTCATGGACCCAGCGGTCCGGCCGGACGTTGCGCGCGCCGGCGATGCCGTAGGTCAGCGCGGTCTCCACCAAGCCGTCCAGCAGATAAGCGTCACGCTCATCAGGACCGACGATCTGCGCCCCAGGCAGCGCATCCCGCAGCTCGGCCGCGCCGCCGGCATGGTCGAAGTGCCCGTGCGTCAGCAGGATCAGCCCGGCCTGCAGCTTGAGGCTGCCGATGGCCTCCAGGATGCGGGGCACGTCGCCGCCGGGGTCCACGACGGCAGCCTGCATCGTCGCATCGTCCCAGATCAGGGAGCAGTTCTGCTGGATCGGCGTGACTGGGATGATGGCGGCCTTGAGCGGCATGGGCAGGGTCCTTCAAGCGAACCGGGATGGGGACTGACCAGCCCGGCGCCGTCAAGCCCTGCAAGCCCGCCTGCCAGGGCAGCCGGCATCCAATCCCCGGCGCAGACTGCCTCAGCTTCTTCCTTCACCGGCAGAGGCTGGAAGCCAAGCATGTCTGCGCCGCGCCCGGGCGCCTCACTGCCGCCCGCCTCAGAACTCCTGCCAGCCGTCATCCGCTACCGGAACCGGCTTGCGGACGGCGCCGCCAGCCCGGCTGAACACCCGCAGCGCGGTCTTGGCAGCCGGAGCAGCGACAGGCGGTGCCGGCCGGCGCGGGGCGGCGACGGCGTCATCCGGCGCGTCCTCCCCCGTCTGGAAGCGGCCGGTCAGCCGTGCCATCTCCTCGGTTTCCTGCAACAGGGTGTGGCAGGCAGCCGTGCTCTCCTCCACCATGGCGGCGTTCTTCTGTACGATCTGGTCCATCGCGTTCACGGCCGTGTTGACCTCCGCCAATCCGGTCGCCTGCTCCCCGGCGGCGGCGGCAATCTCGGACACCACCGTCGCGGCTTCCGCCACCTCGATCACCATCCGCGCCAATGCCTGCCCGGTTTCGCCAACCAGCTTCACCCCGGAGCCGACCTGCTGGGTCGAGGTATGGATCAGCGCCTTGATCTCCCGCGCCGCATCGGAGCTGCGCTGGGCAAGCGCCCGGACCTCGGTCGCCACCACCGCGAAGCCCCGCCCGGCATCACCGGCGCGTGCCGCCTCCACCCCTGCGTTCAGCGCCAGCAGGTTCGTTTGGAACGCGATCTCGGTGACCACGCCGATGATCTTGCCGATCTGCTCCGACGATTGCTCGATCCCGCTCATCGCCGCCATCGCCTGGCGCACGACCTCCTCGGATCGCTCGGCATCCGCCTTGGTACGGCCAACCGCATCCTGCGCCTGACGGGCGCCCTCCGCCGTGCGCCGCACGGTGGCGGTGATCTCATCGAGAGCCGCCGCCGTTTGCTCCAGGCTGGCAGCCTGCTGTTCCGTCCGCAGGCTCAGGTCGTCGGACGCATGGCTGAGCTCCTGCGACCCGGTACGCAGGCCGTGCGCGTTGGCGGCGATGGCGTGCATCGCGTCCTGAAGTTCCGACAACGCCGTGTTGAAGTTGCCTCGCAATGCCTCGTACTCGGCGGCGAACGGCTGGTCCAACCGCACCGTCAGGTCGCCGGCCGCGACACGCTCCAGCCCCGCGGCAACTGTGGACACGACCATCCCCTGCTGGTCCGCCGCCGCTGCACGGGTCGCCTCGTGCTCCACCCGCTCCAACTCCGACCGCTGCCGCTCCTCCTCCGACGACGCCTCCAACCGCAGCTTGTCCTGTGCGGCGTCCTTGAACACACCCAGCGAAGCCGCCATTGCGCCGAGCTGATCCTGCCGTTCCAGGCTCGGGATGTCGCTCGACAGATCCCCCGCGGCGATCCGCCGAGTCGCCGCGGCAAGGCCGTTCAACGGGCGCAAGGTCCGAACCAGGAGCGCTGCAAGCACCACCGCCACCAGAAGGGTCACCAAGGCGCCGGCCAGGGCGGCATGCCAAACCATCTCGGCCTGCAGGGCGTCAAGCTGAGCCGAGGGAATGCCAATGAACAGTGCGCCGATCAGGCTGCCGCTGCCGTCTCGGATCGGCTCGTAAATGGTCAAGTATCGCTGTCCCAGTATGTCCGAGCGGCCGCGATAGGGCCGTCCCCCGGCTAGCACCGCATCCTTCACGGCAGGATCGGTGATCCGCGTGCCCACCGCACGCGTTCCGTCCGGGCGGCGCAATGTGGTCGCCACGCGCTCATCACCATTGATTACCGTCGCCATTCCGCCCGCCGCAGCCGCGGCCGCGGCGCGGTCCACGAAGTCCATCCGATCCGCCAGCGCCGTCGTGCCCAGGCGCAGTTGACCGTCCACCCGCGACCACGTCGTCCCCAACGGATCAAGGTAGGCGTGCAGCAGCGCCATGCTGGTCGTCAAGTTGTGCTGTTCGACGTCATCCATCGCCTGGGCGCTGACGCGCAGGGTCCACGCTTGCACCAGGCCGGTGCAAAGGATCACCGCGATTACGCTCGGAACCAGCAGTTGCAAAAATATGCCGGGTCTGCCGAGGCGACGTAGGGACATGCTGCCACTCCTGTTGTCGCCGCAGGGTAGCCGCCATCGGCTTGATAAATTCCTAAGGACCTATCCCGGCAGGCGGTGGCGGAGGGCCTGCGAGGGATGCTTCATCCGGAAAGGAACCACAGACCCGATGCGGCTCATCGGGGCAAGGGCCTGACCCATGCAGGGCGCAAAGGCTCGCAGAACCTATCCGTCACCTCCCGGAGTCGGTTTCAAGCCGCAACTCGATCCAAAGCAGGCCGATGCGGTCACCCGCGTGCACCTGGCACGCCCGGATCACCCTACGGACCGCCCTGCCATCGGCAGGCCCGGCAAACCTACGTCACGAAGCGCAGCGGCAGCGCCCCAGCACTCAGCCGGGCCACCGCCGCGACCTCCCGCCCTACCGGGCCAGCACCCCTACTTCACCGTGGAGAACCCCGTCGGCTGCAGCAGGCTGCTCGTGATGTTGGCGACGATTTGCCCATCGCGCTCGGTCCCCGCGCGCTTTTCGATCCACTCCGGGTCCGTCTGGAAGGCGGCCCACTTCGTTTCCCGCTCCGCCAGGCTGTCCCAGGCCAGCATGTAGGTCAGGTCCTGGTTCGACTCGCCGATCACCGTCGTCCAGAATCCGGCCGGCCGTATGCCGTGCCGCTCCCAAAGGCCAAGCGTGATGGTCTCGAATCGCTGCAGCAGCGCCGGCAGGCGGCCCGGCAGGCAACGGTAGACGCGGAGTTCATAGATCACTGGACCATCCCATTCACGTTATGGAAGCATCGTGACCCCGCCTGTTCGGCTCCGCAAGGCAACCCGACGCCTCCGGATATCGTTACCGCCGCATGACGGACGCCCTGCGAGCCACCCAAACGACCGCAGCACCCACGGCAAAGGCCAAGCCCGCCGCCAAGCGCCGACGCCGCTGGCCCTGGGTGATGGGCGGCATCGTCGCCCTCCTCGGCGCCGCCGTGGCGTTGTTCCAATGGGACTGGCTGATCCCGTTCGTGGACAAGCAGGCCTCCGCCACCCTCGGCCGCCCGGTCACCATCACCCACCTGCACGTGCAGCTCGGCCGCGTTCCCCACATCACCGCGGAGGGCGTCACCATCGGCAACCCCGACGGCTGGGAAGGCGGCGGCAACCTGGCGACCGCCGACAAGCTCGGCGTGGACCTGGATGCAATGGCCTACATCCAGCGCCGCCAAATCGTCATTCCCAGCATCACCCTGGACAGCCCCAAGATAGACGCCCAGCAGCTCGCCGATGGCCGCAACAACTGGACCTTCCCGTCCAGCGGCAGCAGCGACGCCCCGGCCGACCCGGACCATGCCACCAAGATCGGCGCCCTGCAGATCAACGACGGCCACGCCCACGTCGTATCCGCCAAGCTGCACGCCGACTTCAACGTGGACGTCGCGACCAAGGAGGGCGAAGGCGACCATGCCGGGCAGCCCGGCCAGATCGTCGCCTCCGCCAAGGGTACCTACGCCAACCAGCCCATCACCGCCCAGTTCACCGGCGGCGCCCTGCTGACCCTGCGCGACGAAACGCCCTACCCGGTCAACCTGCAAGTCACCAACGGCCCGACGAAGGTAGCGCTGACCGGCACCATCAAGGACCCGCTGGCCTTCGCCGGCGCCGACCTCAAGCTGGAGCTGGCCGGGCCGGACATGGAGCAGTTGACGCCGCTGACCGGCATCGCCTTTCCCAAGACGCCGGTCTACCGGATCGCCGGGCACCTGGACTACCAGGCGGGATCGGTCAGGTTCACCGACGCCGCCGGCAAGGTCGGCAGTTCCGACCTGGAGGGCAACCTGGCCGTGGACACCACCGCGGCCCGGCCAATCCTGACGGCGGACCTGCGGTCGCAGCGGGTGGACCTCAAGGACCTCGGCGGCTTCATCGGCGCCGACCCCGGCGACGCCAGCAAGGGCACCAAGGCCCCACCGAGCCGGCAAGGAGAGCGCCCCACCGGCCGCGTGCTGCCGGACATGCCGGTGAACTTGCCGAAGCTGACCTTCGCCGACGTCCACCTGAAGTATCGCGCCGGCCACATCGAGGGCCGTTCGCAGCCGCTGGACAACATGCGCGCCGACATGGACATCGTGGATGGCGCGGTGAAGCTGCACCCCCTGGCCTTCGGCATCGGCCAAGGCCAGATCAGCTCCACCATCGGCCTGACGCCGCATGGCAAGGCCGTGGGCGCCGACATCGCCATAGACTTCCAGCGCGTGGACCTGGACAAGCTGCTGTCCGCAACGGGAGTGGCCCACGGCGCCGGCGCCATCAGCGGCCGGGCGGTGATCCAGGGCTCCGGCAGCTCGCTGTCAGAAATCCTCGGCACCGGCAACGGCGAACTGAAGCTTTACATGGGCTCCGGCGGCAACCTGAGCGCCCTGCTGGTGGACCTATCCGGCCTGCAGTTCGGCAACGCGTTGCTATCGGCCCTCGGCGTGCCGAGCCGCGCCAAGATACAATGCTTCATCGCCGACATGGGCATGCAGCGCGGCCTCGCCAGCGTGAAAACCCTGTTCCTGGACCTGGACTCCGACCGCGTGATCGGCAAGGGCACCCTCAGCTTCTACAACGAGGCGCTGGGGATGCAGCTACAAACCGAGTCCAAGCACCTCTCCGTCGGTACGCTTGACGCGCCGATCAACATCAGCGGCACCTTTGCCGCCCCAAGCATCCGCCCGGATGCGAAGGTGATCGCAGAGAAGGGAGCCGCCGCCGTGGCATTGGGCGTGTTGCTGACGCCGCTCGCGGCGCTGCTGCCGACCGTCCAGCTCGGCACCGGCGAGGACAATGCGTGCAGCGGCGCGCTGCGCGACGTGCGCACGCCGCCGCGGGTACCTCCTGCCCGCACGCCCCCTGCTCGCGCGGCTGGGCCAAGGGCGCGCTAACGGTGCCGGGCAGCCCGGCGCCAGGCCAGGCTGGCGTCGTTCAACTCCGGCAGCGTCCGAGGATCAGCCGCGATCCCCTCCGCCACGTCCACGGCGGCGCGAAGCTGGTGCAGCTCCAGCCACCGGATGGCCGGCCGGCGCACCACCTCATGCCAGGGCTGTCCCAGGGCGTTATCCAGGCACACCCGCATGAAGCAGTGATCCCGCCGGATCGGCCACGCCTGCGCCGCGGCCATGCCAGGCAACACGCGGCGCGTCAGTTCCAGCCAACGCCGGGCCAGGCATTCCCGCTCGGCGCCACGCCCCGCCGCCGGCTCCAGGCCGGGGAGCAGCGGACCCGTCATATCCCAACGGAGCTACGATGCCGCCGCTGATCCTGACGTTGCGGCTGCACCCGGACGATCAGGCGCGGTTCGACCGGCTGCGGACCCTGCACTTCCCGCCCAGCCGCAACCTGGTGCCGGCCCATGTCACGCTGTTCCACCACCTGCCCGGCGACGAGCTGGACGCCATCCAGGCCCTGCTGGCGCAGCAAGCCGCGTCGCTGCCGCCATTCCCGGTCGAAGCCTCCGGCCTGCGCTTCCTCGGCCGCGGCGTCGCCTATGAGCTGCGTGCGCCGGAACTGCTGGCCCTGCGCGCCCGGCTGGCCCAGGCCTGGCGAGACTGGCTCACGCCGCAGGATGCCCAGGGCTTCCGCCCCCATGTCACGATCCAGAACAAGGCGGAGCCGGCATCGGCCCGTGCCCTGCGCGACGCGATGCAGGCGGGTTTCACTCCGTTCCAGGTGCGGGCGACCGGGCTGCGCTTGTGGCGTTACCTCGGTGGCCCCTGGGACCTGGCGGGCGAACATGCGCTGGCCGCATCCCCGGCAAGTTAAAGCCGGAACCGCCGGCCCAACTGTCCCCGGCGTCACGGACCCCGCCGCGTCGCGCCGTAGCGGGCCAGCCGGATAAGCGCCGGGTGGGCAGTGGGCATGACCATCACCTCACCCAGCCAGCGGATGAAGCTGCGGGTAGGCCGTTCGACGAAGTAGTGGGCCAGCCCAGCCAGCAGCAGGGTGGCGATGGCATACAGCGCCAGCCTCGCCGCAACCGGCCCCGGGCCGTCCAGCAACACCGGCAGCAGCGCATAATGGATCAGGTAGATCGCATAGGACAGCACGCCCAACCCGTGCACCGGCCGGAGCGTGAAGCAGCGCCAGGGCCATCCACGGCCGCGGTGCAGGCCGACCACCACGATGGGCATCAGCGCCAGCACCAGCAGGTCATCCGCCCTGGCGAGCATCAGCCCGAGCACCAGCAGGAACACCCCTGCCCCCGTCCAGGGCCGGCAGGCCACACGCGCCACCGCCGCCGCCCGGCCAGCCCGCCAGGCCACCATCCCCAACAGGAACCCGGCGACACACCGCATCGCCGGCAGGATCGAGCCGTTCATGTGGATGTCCAGCATCCCCCGTCGCGCCGGTCCCACCGGCGGCGCCAGCGCAAGGCATCCTGCCAGCAGCGCCGCCGCCGCAGCGACGCCCAGCACCGCCCCCCAACGCCAGCGCAGCACCAGCCCAGCCAGCAGAGGAAACAGCAAGTAGGCCAGCACTTCCGTGCTGACCGACCAGGCCGGGGCGTTGATCTCGCCGCTGATACCCCATCCCTGCATCAGCAGGACGTTCGCAAGCGTGAACCGCAGGGAAGGCAGGGCCTGGCCGGACAACGCCATTGCGGCAAGCAGAACCGCCAGCACGGCGGCATGCAGCGGCCACACCCGGCCGGCGCGCCGCACCAGGAACACGGCCAGCGACCCGGCCATGTCTCCCCTGCGTCCCGGCGCAACCGCGCCCAGCGCTCCCCCGGTGAACCACGATCCATAAACCATGGACATCACGAAGCCGCTGAGCACGAAGAACAGGTCCACGCCCAGGTAGCCCTTCCGCAGCAGCCCGCCCGCCCAGGGCAGGTCAACCGCACCAAGGTGCAGGCTGACATGGTGCATGACCACCAGCACCGCCGCCACGCCGCGCAAGCCCGTCAATGCCGGACTTTCGGGCACGCTCATAATGGGTAAGTTGGAGGCCATGCGTTCTGGTAAGCAAGCTCATGTTGCCATGCAACATGAACCAGCATCTGTTAAGGACACGTCCACGAGTGCATTCGGGCGTCCGCATCAATCGCCCGTGTCGCCGCGCCTCGGCGGTCCCGGGGATCGGCCTCCCGAGCGCCTTCATATGGGCCGACGGCCCTGCCGTGACCAGAAGCCCCAGAAGCCACGGCGGCTACCCTGCCTTGGCGGCCAGGCTGCCCGCCGCGCCCCGGCGCACATGACGCCGTCACGCCCACAGGCACTTCCCCTCGCCTGCTCCCCTTTCCACCCCAGCCGGGTTAACATCCGATGGATGCGGAGCCGGGGTGGACATGGACGGGCAAGGTAACGGCCGGCGCAAGCTGATGCAGCCCTCTCCGGCGCCGCTGCCGAGCGAAGTCGAGGCGTGGCTGCGCACCCTGCAAGCCGCCCAGACCGAGGACAGCGAGGAGTATCCGCCCAAGGTCCGCAAACGCCTGATCTACGTGCTCCGCCGCGTGCCCCATAGCCCCATGCCGAATCTTAGCCTGGAAACCGTCGAGCTGCAGCGCGACGGCAGCCTGGCCGGGCCGGGCCGCCCCTACTACCACCAGCCGCACAGCTCGCAGCAGCCGCGTTTCATCCGGCCATCCGACCGCGCCATCCTGCGGATGTTTGCCATGAACGGCACCGGCGCCGGTTTTGCCGACACCCTGCGCGCGATCATCGGCACCGGCCGGGGCCGCTGGGCCTCCTGGGACGGCCCAACACTCCAAGAAGGGCCGCCAGTCCCCGGCAGCATCGCCTGGAACCTGGCGCCGAACGGCAGCCAGCGCCCGCATCTCGACCTGGCGCCGCCGCTGCAGCCGCTGATGATCGGCACCCCCTGGTATGCCGATCCCACGACCGGCGCGGTCGGCCCGGTGCAGACAGGTCTGCCGGACCGCATCGTGCAGGCTATGCTGTCCGCCCCGGCGCTGGCCCCCACGGTCGCCGCCCGGGTGGCGGCGGAGATGGCACGCCGCGCGCCGCAGCAGCCGCTGCCGCAGCCGGCGCTGCTGGCCCCTCCCGAGCGGCTGCACGCGCCGTTGCAGCCCCACTTACGCTTTCTGGCCACCCGCCTGCCGCCTTCCCCACAGGAATCCTACTCCCGCGCGCACCTGGCGGCGCTCGGACGCCAGGCGATGCTGGGCCACCTGTCGGACGAGCCGATCCGTGTGCCCCTGGCCCGGCTAAGCTGGCGCTATGGCGATGTGGACATGCCAGCCGACTCCCCCCGCGACGTCACCGTGCGGGACGGCCGCCTGGTGCAGGTCGTGCGCGACCCCGTGGCGGAGATGTCGGCCGTCACCCGCCTGCGCCGCCTAGGGTTCAGCCGTGCCGGCCACCTGCGCTACCTGCCGCCCAACCACCCCAACGCCGCCGACCTGATGCTGGGGGACCCCGACCCCGACGCCTGGGTTGATGTCATGCTCGACGACATCCCGGCCCTACAGGACGAGGGCTGGACGGTCGAGGTGGACCCCGACTTCCCGATCCGCATCGCCCAGGCCACCGGCGACGTGCTGGTCCGGATCGACGAAGGCTCGGGCATCGACTGGTTCGACCTGGACCTCGGCGTGATGGTGGACGGCGAGCGCATTAGCCTGGTCCCCGCCATGCTGGAGCTGATCGGCACCGCCGGGGCGGCCATGGCCCTGGGAACCCTGGCGCAGGCCAGCCCAGACGACGACGACCCGGCCGCGCCGCTGCTGCTGCCGCTTCCGGACGGCCGCCTGCTGGCGGTGCCGTTCAGCAAGCTGCAGCCGATCCTGGCGCCGCTGCTGGAACTGCTGTCCGGCGCCGAACCGGGTCCGCAGGGCACCCTGCGCTTGTCCAAGCGCAACGCCGCCGACCTGGCGCTGCTCGAATCCGCAGGCGCGAACACCGGGCTTGCCTGGTCCGGCGGCGACGCGGTGCGCGCCCTCGGCCGCGGCTTGCGCGAGCATGGCGGCATCGCTCCCTGCCCGGCGCCGGCAGGCTTCGGCGCGACCCTGCGCCCCTACCAGGCCGCCGGGCTGGCCTGGCTGCAGTTCCTCGGCGCCGCCGGCCTGGGCGGGGTGCTGGCCGACGACATGGGCCTCGGCAAGACGGTGCAGGCCCTGGCCCACATCGCCGTCGAGCAAGCGGCGGGCCGGCTCGACCGCCCGGCGCTGGTGGTCTGCCCCACCAGCCTCGCCCCGAACTGGCAGATGGAGGCCGCACGCTTCGCCCCGATGCTACGCACCCTGGTGCTGCACGGGCCAGAGCGCGCTTCACGGTTCCCCGACATCGCCCGGCACGACCTCGTCATCACCACCTATCCGCTGCTGGCGCGGGACCACAAGGTGCTGGCCGCGCAGGAATGGCACGCCGTGCTGCTGGACGAGGCGCAGACGATCAAGAACCCGCTCGCCGCCACGTCCAAGCTGGCGCGCACCCTGCGCGCCGGGCAACGGCTGTGCCTGTCCGGCACCCCGCTGGAGAACCACCTGGGCGAGCTGTGGTCCCTGTTCGACTTCCTGATGCCGGGGTTCCTCGGCGACCAGAAGGCCTTCGCCCGCAACTACCGCACGCCGATCGAGAAGACCGGCAACACCGGGCGCGCCGAAACCCTGCGCCGCCGCATCGCCCCCTTCCTGCTGCGCCGGACCAAGGAGGAAGTCGCCGCCGACCTGCCGGCCAAGACCGAGATCACCGAGCAAGTCGCAATGGCCGAAGCCCAGCGCGCGGTCTACGAAGGCATCCGCCTGACCATGCACGCCAAGGTGCGCGCCGCCATCGAGCAGCGCGGCATCGGCGGGTCCGGCATCATCATCCTCGACGCGATGCTCAAGCTGCGCCAGGCCTGCTGCGACCCGCGGCTGCTGCGGCTGCAAACGGCAAAAGCGGCCAAGGCAGGCTCCGCCAAGCTGGAGCGCCTCTTGGAGATGCTGCCTCAGATGATCGAGGATGGGCGCCGGGTGCTGCTGTTCTCGCAGTTCACCTCCATGCTGGCGCTGATCGAGGAGGAGCTGGGCAGGCTCGGCATCCCCTACGTGCTGCTGACCGGCGACACGACCGACCGCCGGACGCCGGTGCGCCGGTTCCAGGCCGGGGAGGTCCCGCTGTTCCTGATCTCATTGAAGGCAGGCGGCGTCGGCCTGAACCTCACGGCAGCCGACACCGTCATCCACTACGACCCCTGGTGGAACCCGGCGGTCGAGGACCAGGCCACCGACCGCGCCCACCGCATCGGCCAGGACAAGCCGGTGTTCGTCCACCGCCTGATCACCCAGGGCACCATCGAGGAGAAAATGGAGGAACTGAAGGCTCGCAAGCAGGCCCTATCCGACAACATTCTCGGCGCCGGCCCCGGCGCGACGCTCGGGCTGACGGAGAACGACCTGGAGGCCCTGTTCACGCCAGTGGGCGGTTAGGCCAAGACGGCAACGGCGGTCCGGCCGCCTGCCGCGCCGCTGCCGGCCCGTTCCGCCACGGTCCAGCCACGTTAATATGCCCTTGTATGGCCGCCTCGCCAGAAAGCCGCTACCTTCTTCCTCTCCCTCCGGGAGAGGGCCGGGGTGAGGGGGCGGAAAAGCGCCGCCGCATCATTCTACGCCTCGCAGCGACCGCAACCACAGCATAGCTCAAGCATTGAACGACGGCCACAAAGCATGCAGCCAGATCGCCCAGTGCTTCCAACGCCTATCGCCAGCAGCCCGGCCTTGGCGTAGGCGCCACCACGCCGCCGCAGCCCAGCGCGCCGCCCCACCCTGTAACGGAACCCACAATGGCGCCGCGGCATCCCACCCACGACCCACCCAGCCCGCCAGAGTACGACATCGCCATCCTGGGCGCCGGCCTGGCCGGGCTAAGCCTCGCAGTCCGCCTGGCAGCCCCCCGCTTCGCCAGGCTGCGGGTCCTGATCGTGGAGCCGCGGACGGAGTATCGCCGCGACCGCACCTGGTCCGGCTGGACGCTGCGGCCCCATCCCTTCGCCGCAGCCGTGACGGGCCGGTGGGACCATTGGTCCGTCGCCTCCGAGGTGCGCCAGGTGACGCTGGCATCCCCCGGCCTGCACTATGAATCAATCGCAGCGGACGCCTTCTACCGCCTGGCCCTGCATCATATCCGCGCCGCGCCGCACATCGACCTGCTGCTGGGCGTCCACGCCGAAGCCAGGGACGGACAGGACGCGGCGACGGTAACATTGCCAGACCGCATGGTGCGTGCTGGCCTCGCCTTCGACACGCGGCCTCCCCCGGGCATCGGCCGCCATGGGCTGACCCAGGCCTTCCTCGGCCAGGAAATCCGCACGCACCGGCCAGTGTTCGACCCGGGCACCGCAACGCTGATGGACTTCCGCCCCCCGCAGCCCGGCGCCGGACCGGCCAGGGCGGCGCACTTCACGTACGTGCTGCCCAGCACCCCGACCCAGGCCCTGGTGGAGGACACCTGGTTCAGCCCGCCCGGCTTCCAGCCGCCGAACCACAGGAGCGCCATACGCGCCCACATGGCGGCCCGCCACGGCGTGGACCACTACGAAGTGCTGTTCGAGGAGGAGGGCGCGCTGCCGATGGATCCGGTGTTCCAGCCCCGCCCAGGCCGCCGGCTGCTGCCGCTGGGAACCGCAGGCGGCGCCACCCGGCCCAGCACCGGCTATGCCTTCAACGCCATCCAGGCGCGGTGCGACGAGATCGTGGCCGACCTGGACGCCGGGCGCCACCCCGGCCCGGCCCGGCCGCGCCCCGCGGCAATCCGCATGATGGACCGGGTGCTGCTGCACCTGGTGGAGCGCCGTCCCGACCTGGCGCCGCACGTCTTCACCACCCTGTTCGCCCGCTGCCCGCCCGCGGCGCTGGTGCGCTTTATGAACGACGCCGCCGGCCCGGCGGACCTCGTGGCCGTCGCCGCCGCGATCCCCTTCCTGCCCACGGTCGGCGCGGCGCTGCGCCTGGCCGCCGGCGGGATGGAGTGGCCGCGCCCGGCCGCCGCAAGCTGAGCGGAATGGCGTTGCCCCATCCCGGCCTGGGCAGGGCGATGCGGGTGCAGTCCACCCTTGCGGCCCTGCTGATGGCAGGATTCTGCGCCGCGGCGCTGGCGGGGGTGCGCTTCGGCCCGGCTTGCCAGGTGGGCGTCCTGCTCGCCGGGATCGTCCTGGTGGGCTTCCCGCACGGCGCCTTCGATCACCTCGTGGCCCGGCCGTTGCTGCGGCCACGCCTGGGCCGGGGCTGGTGGGTGCCGTTCGGCCTTGGCTACCTCGGCCTAGCCGGGCTGGTGTGGCTGGCGTGGATGGCGGCACCGGCGCTGACGCTGGCCGGGTTCCTGGCCGCCTCGGTGCTGCATTTCGGCCTCGGCGACGTGGAGGACGGGCTGGCGCCGCGCCAAGTGCCGGTTGCCTTGTCCGTGCTGACCTACGGCGCGCTGCCGGTGCTGCTGCCGGCAGCCCTGCACCCGGCGGACGCAGCGCCCGTGCTGGCCGCGCTGGCGGAAACGCCGATCGCCGCCACGCAGGATGCCCTGGGCGCCGCGGCCTGGCTGCTGCCCATCTGGTGCGCCGCCTTCGCCCTGGTCGTGCTGGCCGCCCTGCGGGAAGGCCGCGGCGTCGTGGAGCGGCTGGTGATGGCGGCCGGCTTCGTGCTGCTGCCGCCGCTGCTGGCATTCGGAGTCTACTTCGGCGCCGGGCACGCGGTCCGCCACGTCCTCCGGCTGGGTGCCTGGCATGGCGGGCCGCCACGGGCGGCGGCACGGTGGCTGGCATCAACTATGCTCCCGGCTGCAGCCGTATGCGCGGTGGGCCTTGCCGGGCTGGCACTGCTGGGCCGGGACACGGCGTCGGACGTGCTGGCGCCGATGTTCCGCGTCATCGCCGCGCTGACCCTGCCGCACATGGTCGTGACGGCGTGGCTGGATGCGGGCGGACAGGAGGAGTAACGCCGGCAATCCTTGACATCGAACCGGCCACAATGTTCTTGTTCCGTTCATGTCTGCATCAGCAACCCAGGCCGCCCCGCAAGACGATCTCGGCCCACAGGGCGCGGACACCCAAGGCAACTGCCAGGTCCTGCAATACATCATCAATGTGGGTGCTGACTTCGTCCGCCTCCTGCACGAGCAGGCCCTCGCCCAAGCCACGCAGCAAGCAACGGCCCTTGCCCAGCAGGCGCCGGCTTCCGCGCAGCACATCGCCGCGCACGCCCCGCAGACGACGGATACACCGCCCGCCTCGGCTCCGGTGCCCGCACCACCCCCGGCCCCCGACGCCCTGATCCGCATCGCCGCCGCCTTCGACCAGAGCGCCCGCGCCGTCCGCCGCTGCATCGCCCTCGCGCAAAGCCTCGACAACCCCAAGCAGCAGCAGGCCACCCGCAACCCGGCCCCCAACCGCACCACCACCCGCAAGCGCATCCTCCGCGCTGTCGAGGACGCCATCCAGCGCCCGCCAGACAACCCCGAGTGCGACGACCCCGAAGTTTTGCTGTCCGACTTCCGCGAGCGCATGGACGCCCCCGACCTCGACGCTGACATCAGCAGCCGCCCGGTCGAAGACATCATCAAGGACATCTTGCGCGACCTCGGCCTAGCAGCCCTCCCGGGCAGCCGCCCCTGGAAGCGCCGCACCTCCGCCGACATCGCCGAACTCAACGCCCGCGCAGCCGCGCCAAGCAGCCCCACAAGGAGCGCCAACCGCCCACCCGGCCCCGAGCCGCAGGACGGCCAGCCCACCGCCGCCCAGAACGGCCCAGATCCCGAACCGGCCCAGCACGAAGCCGGCCAGCCGGAGCCTAGTCACTCCGCTACAGCGGCCCGAGCCCCCGTCCGACCCGGCGATGTCCTGCCAAAAGACCCGGCCGAAGCCGTCGCATTCATCTTGCACCACCACGCCCGCACCGACGTCCGATGGCGACCGCCGCCCAGCGACTGAACAGCTACCAAGCATCCAGCCAACACGCGGATAAGCATCAAGCAGGCCCGCCCAGCCCCGCCCCGCCGGCAACGGCGAACGCGCGAGGCCGCGCGGTCCCTACCCTCAGTTCTCCAGCACGCTGTCCCAATACAGGTAGTCCCGCCAGCTTTCATGCAGGTAGTTCGGCGGGAACGCCCGCCCATTCTCCTGCAGCACCCAGGTGCTGGGCTGCGCCGGAACCAGCCGAGGATGCATCCCGCATTCCCGAGGCAGCTTGCTCCCTTTGCGCAAGTTGCACCCGCCGCAAGCGGTCACGACGTTCTCCCAGGTCGTGCGCCCACCGCGGCTGCGCGGAATAACATGGTCGAACGTCAGGTCCTGCGTCGGGTGGCGCCCGCCGCAGTACTGGCACGAGAACGCATCCCGCAGGAACACGTTGAACCGCGTGAACGCCGGCTTGCGCGCCGCCGGGATGTAATCCTTCAACGCGATGACGCTCGGCAGCCGCATGGACATGCTTGGCGAGTGAACCTCGTCGTCATACTCGCTAAGGACGCTGACACGGTCCAAGAACACGGCCTTCACCGCGTCCTGCCACGACCACACCGACAGCGGGAAGTAGGACAGCGGGCGAAAGTCGGCATTCAAAACCAGGGCTGGAAAGTGCAAACCGCCGTCGGGCACTGCGTGCTCCTCCTGAAGGCGGATGCGCCGGGGAACACCCCCGATCCAGACGAATCGCCACGGACGCACCGCCACGTATGCCCTCTATCGCACCCGGCAGTCCCCACGGCAAGGCAGCGTTGTCCCTGG